>JASFRS010000255.1:0-3029 GCA_050114795.1 Sphingomonadales bacterium | reverse complement strand
TGTATTTTCCTCGCACGTCCACCTGATGGACTTCGAAGGTTTTGTCTCCATTTTCATTGATCCCATGCAAATAGAGCGGATATTGGTCAAGGATGACCGCTTTTTCCGGAGAGGCCAGTGTTCCACCAGAGCTCAGAGACCAGTAATGAGAGGCATAGGCCGACGAGGCCACTAGAAGGTAGAGGATAAAAGTCTTCACATTCGCTCCTTTTTTCTAAGCCTATAACCACGGAGAATAAAAGTCGCGGGCCCCTTAGAGCGTCTGGATGGACCCTGGTGAGGGGCCCGCGACTGGTCACACGGAGAATTTGAGACCAATTTCAGCGCAGTGTAAGGAGTCCGCACGGAATGCCTTACGATAGCGATGCTGTAAGCACACCTTGAGTTTGTCGTCCAAAGGTGCCTCGAGCCCGGTTACCCATTGGTAGCAGTAGCGGACCTTTTTGCTTGCGAACTGATCCCTAGTGTACAGGGCGCCCATCCCCACCATCGAGAATGGTCTAAAGTCGTTCCATCCAGGTAGATATCCGCCTACGTTAACCATCATTCCCATCGCCTTCCGCTTTAGGATCTGCGAATCTGTCCTTTGTAGGCCCGGGCATTTATGCATGAGTTTTGTTCGATCTTCGGCATGAGAAAATTCAGCCTCTAATCGGTAAATATCGCTGATGACTGCTCCTACGCTCAAGTTGGCCTTAAATCCAACCAGATCGCGTCCTGAAACCTCCACTAAGTATTCCGAATACACCTGTTCCTCTGCTGGAAGAGCCTCTCCGTCCTCGTCATACTCCTTTTCAGGACATGCTCGGATAAAGTAGTTGAAGTAGGGATTCTCCTTTCCCACGTTCTCTCCTGCTACGCCGCCAGAAGCGGTAGCAAACCACTCCACGTCAGCAGCCAGTAGAGAACAGCACGCGACCAGTGCACTACATAATAACTTTTTCATCTCATTTTCTCCAATTTGTGTTACGTGTGACTCGCTTGAGTCCCAAAACAGTATAGGCCACCATCCGCGAAAAACAAGAGGTTGTAGAATATTTGGTCTTCAACTTAAATGTTGTGTACGCAACAGGGAAGGCGGTTAACTTCCCCTTGGCGTAACAGCGCTTCGCCAGCGAATAGGAGAGAGATGACAGAAGAACAGAACGTAATTGCCGAAGAGCAAGAACAGGAAGTCGTTCATCCTGAGGAGCAATCCGATCAGTCATCCTCCCAGGAGGAGTCGTCTCAAAAGACAGACCAGGAATACAACTGGCGTCAGCTGAGAGAGACTAAAAGGCAGCTGGAAGAAGAAAACCGGCTCCTTAGACAGCGAATGGAAGCAGAGACGCGGACGCAGCCAGAGCAGGAGTCAGACGATTTTGATCTTCCTGACGACGAGCTTGTAGAAGGACGTCATGTCAAGCAGCTGATGAATAAGATGCAGAGTCTTCTTCAACAGCAGGAGGCAAAGGCTGTCCCTGATAGGCTCAAGTCCCGGTTCTCGGACTTCGATGCAGTTGTCACTCCAGAAAACGTTGAACGATTGAAACAAGAAGAGCCCGAGCTTCTTGCTTCCATCATGGCCTCTGATGATCTGTATTCTAAGGGGGCAGCTGCGTATAAGCTGATTAAGCGCATGAGCCAGGAGGCGGAGGTGTCGAGGGACAAGGCGGCCGCAGAGATTAACCGGTCTCGGCCTGGAAGCTCTCATGGAGCAGCCAGGCAATCTGCTTTGTCTGACGCCGATCGGTTCGCTAACGGACTGACGCCTGAATTGCGTAGACAGTTGCAACGCGAGATGGAGGAAGCGGCGCGGGCCTCATAATTTGAGGTAGAAAATGTCTGTCACAACAAGCACAGTGCTTCCGGCACCGGTGCAGCAGTCCTTCAGCTACAAGCTTCTAGCTGTTCCGACGCCATATATGATTCACAATATAGCCGCTATGCTCAAGAGAATGCCCCGCGATGGCGGCCGCACTCTACGCATGAGGCGGTATAACCCGCTGGCAACAGCCACAGTCCCGCTTGGGAACTCTGGCGTAACGCCTCCAGCACAGCAGCTCTCAGCTGTAGACATCGATGCGACCATCGACTTCTACGGCACCTATGTGATCTTGAACGAGCAAGTCACACTTCAAAACCAAGACCCCGTTCTGAACGAGGCAGCCAAACGCCTGGGCGTTTCTCTTCGTCAGACAGAGGACGAGCTTACCCGCAACATGCTTGCGTCAACGGCTTCGTTCATCAACTGCACAGGTGGAGTCAACGGTGACAACCCAACGGAGATTACTCGTGCAGACGTCGATACGGTGATTCGTACTCTCCAAAACAACGACGCCTACACCATCTCTGATTACATTGAGGGAGACGACAAGTTTGGTACAGCTCCCGTGCGAGATGCATATTTCGCCATGGGAAACAGCCAACTTATCGGTAACCTAGAGGCGGTCAACGGCTTTATCGCTAAGGCGCAGTATCCCTCCCAAATGGACACGCTCCGACCGGAATGGGGATCGATCTCCAACCTGCGATTCCTACTTTCTTCCATCGGTTCTGTCACAGCCAACGGCTCGGCCCTTGGTGCAGACGTCTACAACATCTTTGTTGCTGGCATGGAGGCTTATGCGGTGGTCGAACAGGACGGGTACTCGTCTCAGTTCATTTACCGTCCGCCAATTTACGACGGCCCTCTCGCGCTCAACGCGTCTGTAGGATACAAAATGGCGCAGGTGCCGCGCATCACCAACGATGCTTGGGTAATAAACCTACGAGCAACACTAGCCTAAGGAGTAGTAAATGGATTCAACAGTAGTACAAACAGGTTATTTTACCTCCGACGGCACGGCTAAACAGCTTGATGTCCGATCGGATATTGACTGGATGGAGGTGATCAACTACACCCAGTCGGCAACCACTCAGACGACTGGCCGTGGAGTGATGTTCCGCTGGCAGAGGGGAATGGCTGCAGCCACTGGTATCATGTTTACCAAGCAGGACTCGGCCAATGCCCTGGACCTAGAGACGCTTTCCTCAGGCGGCTTCACGCT
>JASFRS010000254.1:0-3037 GCA_050114795.1 Sphingomonadales bacterium | reverse complement strand
TTCCGCAAGGAGGCAAGCTCCTGACTTAAAGGTTTTTGCTCGTGCAATTTCATTAAGCCGCACAAGCTCCTGACAGTCTAGCCCGCTACACACTGCCCTCGCACGTGCGCCGCATGATAAACATCTAATTGTTATAGCCGCGTTGAAATCCTGTTCCTGTCGCATGCAATCGATCCCTATCCCCCGCCATTTCGGCTGTTTAATGTTAAGTAGATTAATTGATTATACGCCTCTTCACAATGCGACACTTTTAACGTCTTCACACTGATGCTAGGCTTGGTTCATCATTGCGAATAAATGACCAGAGACAGCATATATGGCCCAGCCCCCCATCAACGCCGTGATTATACCTGTCACGCCATTTCAACAGAACTGCACTTTGCTTTGGTGCACAAAAACCAATAAAGCAGCCTTTGTTGATCCAGGCGGAGATATAGATAAACTATTAGAGGCGCTAGAGAAACAAAGCCCGAAATTGGAGCTTGAAAAAATTCTCGTAACACATGGTCACCTTGACCATTGTGGTGCAGTGGCTGACTTGGCAGCCCAATTAGGTGTTCCTGTTGAAGGCCCGCATGAAGACGATATATTCTGGATTTCGCAACTGGCAGAGCACAGTCGGAATTATGGCTTTCCGGCTGCCAAGCCCTTCACACCAGATCGCTGGCTCAAAGACGGCGATGAAGTTCAGGTTGGGGAAGCCAAATTCTCAGTCCATCACTGCCCAGGACACACACCGGGACATATCGTATTTTATCAGAAAGATGCTCAATTCGCTCTCGTTGGGGATGTTTTGTTTAAAGGATCTATTGGCCGCACAGACTTTCCCAAAAGCAACCATGATGACCTGATTAATGCGATTACAAAAAAGCTATGGCCTTTAGGTAACAATGTGACCTTCGTGCCAGGCCACGGCCCAATTTCAACATTTGGCCAGGAGCGCGCTTCCAATCCTTTTGTTGGTGATGCTGTTATGGCTCGCACATAAACCCTATTCATTCGCAAAATTAAACTAAACACAAAGACACTCCATCGAAAGGCACCTTTATTTTTTGCCAAATACCTAAATTTTGCTGGCCACGTCTTGAAAACTTCAACTTGATATATATTGTATAGATATATATACGCATGATGCATTGACAGAGTCATAATAGACTCATGTTTACAAGGGGCCATTGGTGTATATTGTGCATCTAATCGGTGTTCCCCATGTATCTAAGTTGATGAGACCCGCCCCTAAAGGGCTGCCACTCCGGGAGTGAGACAGTGAATCGATTGATTAAATATGGCGCACCAGTTGCAATACTGGGTTTAGGATTTTTAGGCGTAGCGACATTATTTGCCACAAAACCCGAACCAGAGAAGGTTGAACAAGAGGTTCGCCCGCTTTCCGTTTTCGTTGAGGATGTACGACAAGAGCCCGTGACATTGAAAGTAAAGGCCCAAGGTGAAGTCCGACCAAAAACGGAAATCCAGCTTGTGCCTCAAGTTTCAGGCCGTGTCGTCTTTGTATCACCTGCCTTTGAAGCAGGGGGCACTATCAATCGCGGTGACGTCTTAATACAAATTGAGGATACAGATTACCGCACCGCAGTCACTCAAGCTGAGGCAGAAGTTGCAGCAGCAGAGCTTACCCTCGCAAAAGAAGTGGCAGGTGCTGAAATTGTTGCCAAACAATGGAAGTGGGAGAAGCTTGAAAAAGATGAGCCCACAGAGCTTGGATTACGCCGACCCCAGGTCGCTGCAGCCCGTTCAAAAGTCCGCGCTGCTAAAGCAAGCCTAGATTCTGCTAAGCTCAATCTCGCCCGGACAAAACTAATTGCGCCCTTTAACGGCCACGTCCGGAAAAAGAATACAGATATTGGCTCTGTCGTTTCCGTAGGCCAGAATTTGGGAACAATTTTCTCCTCTGAAAAAGTCGAAATCAGATTGCCCTTGACCGATGCCCAAATGGGGCAACTCGGTTTATCCGTGGCTTATAATGCAGAAAATGCGCACAGTGCACCGCAAGTAGAGCTAAGTGCGCGCGTTGGTGGCATGCAGCGGAAGTGGATGGGCTATATCGCCCGCACCGAAGCGGCTCTGGACGAGTCCACTCGGTTATATTTTGCAATTGCCGAAGTAGAAGACCCCTATGGGGCTGCGGCGGTTAACGGCGCACCCCTTGCTATAGGCCTATTTGTCAACGCCGAAATTGCAGGGCAAACTTTGGACTCAGCTTATATCATTCCTCGCGCTGCCCTTCGCCCGAATAATAAGGTCTATGTCGTAGAAGAAGATGAGACGCTCAGCGTCCGCAATGTGGAAGTTTTCTCCTCCGACGCTAGCCGCGCTATTCTAGCCTCCGGCGTCTCGAAGGGAGAGCAAGTCGTTATCTCTCCAATTTCGGACCCCAAAGAGGGCATGGCTGTTGCCGCAGCACGACGGGATGAAGCTGCTCAGCTTGCTACGCTTGACGCTCAAGCCAAGGGAGCAGGGTTATGAGCAACCCCGTAGACAAACAGATCAGTTGGTGGGCACGCAATCCGGTAGCAGCCAACTTGTTGATGATCGGCATTTTGATTTCCGGCGTCTTGTCCTTCTTTCAAATGGAAAGAGAAGTCTGGCCGACCTTTCGGCTGAACTGGGTTGAAATTCAAGCTAACTGGCCAGGCGCTTCTCCGCAGGAAGTTGAAGAGCAGGTCATTTTACGCATTGAAGAGGCGTTAAATGACCTGGACAATATTCAACGCGTCCGCGCCCGCGCCTTTGAAAATGGAGGCTGGGTCTATCTTGAAGCTGATCCACGCATTGACATCAATCGGTTCATTGCTGATGTAAAATTGCGCGTTGACGGCATTTCCTCATTTCCGCGCGACATGGAACCTGTTCGGGTCCGAGAAATTCTTGCACGGAATGAACTGATACGTATTGCAGTGCATGGCAATGTGCCGGAACGAGAGTTAAAGAAAGCCGCAGACCAAGTACGGCGAGAAGTCGTCTCACTTCCAGGGGCAGCCATTACTGAGCTTTTTGGTGCACGGCGTGAGGAAGTCTC
>JASFRS010000253.1:0-3053 GCA_050114795.1 Sphingomonadales bacterium | reverse complement strand
GCGCCCCGATAGGCTTTGCCAATAGGGGTACGGGCGGTGGATACGATGACTGCTTCGCGCATGAGAAACTCCCTCAGTTATAAATTTTGGCGAAAAGCCTAGACTAGAATGTCGCCCAAGAAAAGCAGGGCTTCACCATTGAGCATTCAGCTTTTAGACTAACCCCTCAACATTCAAGAATAGCGATAAAGATACATGAAGAATTCCACCCCCCATTTTCATTTAAGAGACGAGGCCCGTTCAACGGAAAGGCGCGCACCACTGACCCCACAGGATGCGGAAAAGCTCATTGGGAAGGGGGCAAAAATCACAGTCGAACGTAGCGTCAAACGCATCTTTTCTGATGAGGCTTATAAACAGGCCGGCTGCGATTTAGTGCAGGCAGAAAGCTGGAAAACCGCGCCTTCGAATATGACGATATTGGGCCTGAAGGAATTACCTGCTGACCCGGACAAACTTCCTTGGGCGATGATACATTTTGCGCATATCTATAAGGACCAAAGCGGCTGGCAGAATGAAATCGCGCGATTCGAACGCGGCGGCGGCTTACTTTATGATCTGGAATATCTGACGAATGAAGAAGGCCGTCGGGTTGCGGCTTTTGGCTATTGGGCCGGATGGATGGGGGCGGCCATGGCGCTATGGCGCATGGGGGCGCGCTTGTCCGGTGGGCGTGGGCCGGAAGCCGGCGTTTCAAGCTTTGAAGGCCGGGAGCAGGTCGAGAAAGAAATTACACATCACCTGGAACATGAAGGAAAACACTTAAAGGCTGTCGTGATTGGCGCCAAAGGTCGCTCCGGTGCCGGGGCTGTGGAGTTACTAGAGAAATTCGGCGTTCAAACCTCAAAATGGGATATTGAGGAAACCCGCAATCTCGACCGGGAAGCGCTTTTATCTCACGATATACTCGTCAACTGCGTGCTTATGACTGGACCAGGCTTAAGGCTACTTGGCCTTGAGGATTTAGACAAAACCAATTTAAAGATGATTTCCGACGTGTCCTGCGACCCGTTCTCAGACTTCAATCCCCTGCCCGTTTATAAAGAACCAACAAGCTGGGAAACGCCTTATATTGAGCTTCGTGACGGTATCGAATTAACAGCCATTGATAATCTGCCCTCCATGCTCCCGCGCGAGGCCAGTGAAGACTTCTCTGCTCAACTTCTGCCAACACTATTGAGTTACCCGGACGGAACACCCTGGCAAAATGCCAAGGCGGTCTTTGACCATCATTTAAAAAGGGCTAAATCCGATTAGAGTTACCTTTGCACAGGACGGAAAAACATCAGATAGACAAGGCGGCCATTTTCCAGATTGTCCCCAAAGGACGGTCCCGCCGTGTGCCACATCCAGGGACGCAACAGGACTAAGCGGTTAAAGCGCATGGGGACCGTCATGGTCATTTCCCATTTGCTCATGTCTTTGCCTTCTTTTTCAATAATCTTGGTGTAGATATCATCAAAGGAATTGAGCCCCGCTGCTTTCAATTCCTCATGGGATAAAGGGGCGCGGTCCATACCCGTCCCCAGATGGCGGAAAAATTCTGTTCCACCCTGACAATGCTCCGGAAGGGTTAAATACAAAATGCCGGACCAATAGCTGTGATCAATATGAACATGCCCACGCCCCTCATCCCCTTCCAAAGAAATGCGGCATTTGCCATGAGATTTAAGCGGGAATATCGGCTCCACACGCTCGCCAAGAATATGGGATATTTCTTCATCCAAGCCATCCACTTGAATACGACTTTGCGAGTTTCGACCGGGGAATGCCCCTTGAAGATGCGGATAATCCAACCTCAATGCCGCATTCCGCAAATCAAATGGATTATCCAGAAAATCATCGACCACAAGAAGTGATTTATGCATCAAAGCTCCCCCAAGCCTTAAAATCTGATATTTAAATATTTGAGAGCATATTCACAGCAATCTTTCAACCTTTCCTCGTATCAACCCATCCCAATAAAGTTTACAAATCAGCCAAAATCCCTAGGCTGATCGAGCTTGAGATTTAGGAAAACATCCTTGGAGAGGGGATTATGCATATGAGGTCCATGACCAAATTTGCCGGCGCTCTCTTGCTTGTTGGCGGATTGACCGCCGCATGCTCGCAACAGGAAGAGGCCGGCCAAACGCCAACCGAAGATAATCAAACACAAACTGGCTTTGCCATTGATGTACATTATTCAAAATTGGACAACGGATTGAAGGTTGTCTTGGCACCAGATAACAGCGTACCAACGGCGACCGTTGCCGTATATTACAACATCGGTTTTCGTAATGAGCCGCGCAGCCGCACCGGTTTCGCTCATTTGTTTGAGCATATGATGTTTGAAGGGTCGCAAAAACTTCCTGAAGGCGCTTTTGATGATCTGGTATTGGGCAATGGTGGTGTCTTAAACGGTTCTACCCGTTTTGATTTCACTAATTATTTTGAAGTTGTCCCCTCTCACCAATTAGAACGCATCATCTGGGCCGAAGCCGACCGTATGGCTGGCCTCAACATCACTGAAACCAATTTGGCGCAACAACAAGGCGTTGTAAAAAATGAAGTGAAAGTGAATGTTCTGAACCGCCCTTATGGTGGCTTCCCATGGCTAGATATGCCGCAATATGCCAATGAAAACTGGCATAACTCCCATAATTTTTACGGCGAGCTGAGCGATTTGGATGCAGCCACATTAGAAGATGTGAATGGATTTTTTGACACCTTTTATGCACCCAATAACGCCGTCGTCGTTGTCGCAGGTGATATTGATGTAGACCAAACCCGCGCCTGGATTGAGAAATACTTCGGCCCCTTAGAAGCACGCAACCAACCGGCCATGCCGGATTTAAGCGAGCCTAAGCAGGTTGCAGAAAAAACGGCTATGAAAGAAGACGCCCTGGCGCCGCGCCCGGCTCTTGCCTTCGGCTATCATGTGCCAGAACGCAATACGCCTGAATGGTATGCTTTTGGGCTTTTGGACATTTTGGCGTTGCAAGGCTCTGACAGTGCGCTTTATCAGAAATTGGTGAAGGAAAAAGGCTATAGCTCCAACGTCTTTGGCGGCC
>JASFRS010000252.1:0-3068 GCA_050114795.1 Sphingomonadales bacterium | reverse complement strand
AAATTCAATTGCCCCATCCACCCAGGGAAAGTCCTGCGCGGCCATCCAATTCATGCCCCAGCTTGTCAAAAGATAAGACACAAACAATGTGAATAACGCACCGATAAACCCAAAAAACAAGACCCGCTTCATAGCGGGGTCGCTGAGCTGCGATACGGCTTTTGAAAAATTCTTGAGCATGAACCGCCCTGACACTTCATTCGCTACGCATTCAGAAATGGGGGTTTTCAGCACCAAATGCAAGAGAAAGCCGAAAGGGGGCTAGACGTTGGGCTTATAGTTTCTATACTCCGCCGCAAAATTTTGGCGCTTAGGAGATGGAAATGAGCGACGCCACTTTGGACCTGGTTGGCATCGGCAATGCAATTGTGGATGTGATATCCCGCGCAGAGGATGAGTTCCTCGTCAAACATGATGTGCCGAAAGGGACAATGACATTGATTGATACTGACCGCGCCACATCGCTTTATGGTGTCATGGGTGCGGGCGTGGAAGCCTCAGGCGGCTCCGTTGCAAATTCCATCGCTGCCGCTGCCGGCCTGGGTTTAAAGACCGGCTATATCGGTCGTGTGGCAGAAGATGAACTGGGCAAGGTTTTCGCCCATGATATTCGCGCCATGGGCGTGACGTATAGCGGCCCTATCACGTCAGAAGGCCTGCCCACTGCACGCTGCCTGATTTTTGTAACGCCGGACGCGCATCGCTCTATGAACACTTATTTGGGTGCCTGTACTGAACTTGGGCCCGACGACATTGATGAAAGCCTGATTGCCAGCGCTAAAGTGCTCTATCTCGAAGGCTATCTTTGGGACCCACCCTTGGCGAAAGAAGCTTTTTTAAAAGCCATGAATATCGCCCATGACCATGGCCGGGAAGTGGCCTTAAGCCTGTCCGACCCCTTCTGTGTCGACCGTTGGCGGGAGGAGTTTCAGGATTTGGTCGAAAATCACGTCGATATTCTTTTCGCCAATGAAGATGAAATCATGTCGCTTTATCAGGTCGACAGTTTCGACGATGCGCTTCAGGCCATCCGCGGCAAAGTCAAAATCGCCGCATTGACCCGGTCTGAAAAGGGTTCTGTCATCCTCGCCAATGGTGAGGTTCATGTGGTGGATGCAGAATTGGTTGACCATGTGGTGGATACCACAGGGGCAGGGGATTTATTCGCTGCCGGCTTTTTAGCCGGATATACCCAAGGCAAAGACATGTACACCGCTGGGCGTATGGGCGCGATTGCAGCGGCTGAAATCATCAGCCATATGGGCGCACGCCCCGAATGTGATTTAAAAGCTTTGGTCGCTGAAAAGCTGGACGCTTAATCGCGGACCAGCATTGGGCCTAAAGGCCGCCCTGCGAAGATATGCACATGAAGATGCGGCACTTCCTGATGGGCGTCCATGCCTGCATTGCATAAGAGACGATAGCCCGGGTCTTCTAAGCCTAAGTCCCGGGCGACTTTCCCAACAGCCTGGATAAAACCAGCAATCAAGTCAGCCGGTGCATGTTCTGAGAAATCCGCGAAAGACACATAAGGCCCTTTGGGAATGACCAACACATGGTGCGGGGCTTGTGGATTGATATCGTGAAAAGCTAAAGCGAAATCGTCTTCATAGACTTTATTGCAAGGGATTTCGCCGCGTAGAATTTTCGCAAAAATATTATTTTCGTCATAGTCACTGCGCGCTGGAACAGGCATGGCTTACCCCCTTTTAATCTGTGCTACGATTTGCTTTTTCCACTAGGCCAGACACCCCTTCTCGCCGTGCGAGTTCCGCCCAGACATCTTCTGGCCGGATACCAAGTTCAGCCCAAAGCACCATTAGGTGAAAAATCAAATCTGCGGATTCAGATATGGTTTCATCTTTACCCTGGCGCAAGGCAGCAATGACGGTCTCAATTGCCTCTTCGCCCAGTTTTTCAGCGATTTTTTCCGGCCCCTTTGCGAAAAGGGACGCGACATAGGAGCTTTTCGAGTCAGCACTTTTCCGCCCTTCTATCAGGGTATAGAGCGCGTCCAATTGGCTATCACTCATCAATTGTCCTCCCGCACGGCAATCCCGGCTTTACGCATATAAGCCTTAGCCTCAGCTATACTATAATCGCCAAAATGGAAGATTGAAGCAGCAAGCACCGCGGACGCATGGCCGTCGCGCACACCTTCCACCAGATGGTCCAACGTTCCAACCCCGCCTGACGCCACCACCGGGATAGACACCGCATCGGATATCGCACGGGTGAGCGGGATATTGAACCCTTCGCGCGTGCCATCACGGTCCATGGACGTGAGCAGGATTTCTCCCGCGCCCAATTCCGCCACCTGCTGTGCATAAGTGACAGCATCAACGCCCGTGGCCGTGCGACCACCATGGGTAAAGACCTCATATTGGTTAGGCCCGACGGATTTGGCATCAATAGCCACAACAATACACTGGCTGCCGAATTTCTCCGCCAGCTCACGCACCAATTCAGGGCGTTTCACTGCCGCTGTCATGACAGAGACTTTGTCCGCACCGGCTAAAAGAAGCGCGCGCACATCTTCGGCACTGCGCACACCGCCACCAACGGTAAGAGGCATGAAACATTGTTCCGCCGTTCGCCGCACTACATTAAGCAGTGTCCCCCGGTCCTCATGTGATGCCGTGATATCCAGAAAACACAGCTCATCCGCACCGGCAACGTCATAGACTTTGGCTTGTTCCACTGGGTCCCCGGCATCCACCAGGTCAACGAAATTAACGCCCTTTACAACACGGCCATCTTTAACATCAAGGCAGGGAATGATGCGGGTTTTCAACATAGCTTAAGCGGCCCCCAAAGCGGCGCTCAAGTCCAGCCGCCCGTCATAAAGGGCGCGCCCGGCGATCACGCCTTCAATACAACCTTTGGTCTCTTTGGCAGCCAGCTTCAACGTATGAATATCATCCATGCCCGCAAGCCCGCCGGACGCAATAACCGCAATGGATGTCGCATCGGCCAGGGCTTTGGTTGCTTCCACATTTACACCAGCCAGCATACCATCCCGCGACACATCCGTATAAAGCAGCGCGGCAACGCCCACGTCTTCAAAT
>JASFRS010000251.1:0-3087 GCA_050114795.1 Sphingomonadales bacterium | reverse complement strand
GAGGATACGCCCTGGGCACGCGTCGGCGCGCAGCCCTCTGTCGTGCCTAATGGGGATTTTGAACAGGACTTGGTGGGCTGGCAGATTGTTGATGGCACGGATGCAACGCCAGAGCTGACACAAGTCGTGGATGATCCAGTTGAAGGCAAAGTTCTGAACATGCCCAATTCCGGTGGTGCCCGAGCAATCGGCAGTCTGGTTTTTCGCGTCTATCCGGGACAAACTTATCGTGCCGTTATTCGCGCTCGTCATCTGGGCACGAATACATTAGAAGATGGGGCCTATTTCCGTCTTGTAATGCGAAATAAATATTCCCCCATCTTTACCTCAGCCAATCCTAGCCAGTATCAAGATTTCATCAATGGGAATGGCGGAACCATAACAAACACCTGGGCCACCTATGAATTTGATTACACCATCCCAGCAGGAGTGAGTTACGCCAATCTCGCCTTTTACAACTGGTCACAAAGCGACGTCGACTTCCAAATCGAGCGCATGGAATTCATGCCCCTTGGTGGTGCTTCTGAATGGGGCGCGAATGTTACAGGAAACAATATAGCTGCAGGCTTTAATGGCCAGGGGTCTTTAGCAACGGCCAGCTCCGTCAAATGGGGGGCTGACATTTCTGGCCCGCGCCCCATCGATCAGGCCTATGATCAAATGTCCTATGCCAATGGGGCTGAGTTTGAAGCGACCTGGGTGAAGACAAGTGGGGGCGTACCAACCAGTCAAATCACACAAATCACGGATATCAATATCCCCGGCGGCGTTGCCATGCGCTTTGGCAATAATAGTGGCAATGATCAATGGCGGGGCTATCTGGAAGGTGCGCGTATGCCTTATGACCCCAATGCTCTTTATGAGGTTGGCATCATCGCGCGGCGCGTGGCTGGCTCAGGAATTATGTATTGTGGTGTCAATGGGCGCACGGCAGGTGGAACTCCTGTCAACATCAATGGTGTCGACTCTTATAGTTCTCAGCACTATATCGCTGCAAGCGGCGTGGGTGCGCCCGGCAGCTGGACCACATATCGCGGTTATTTCAAAGGTAGTGCCACTGGTGGAAATGGCCTTCAACATAATTCTCCAGCCGATCCTGGAACCATTCATCAAAATGCCGCTTATGTAGAGCCAAAGTTGATTGTCAACCACTACCATCTGCCAGGCATCACAGACGTTGCAGCCGTCTGGCTGCGCAAGCTTTCACCGGCGGAATTCATCGACAGCCGCAACGCCAGGCAATCTCTGGTGGGCGGGCAATCCAACGCCATTACAACCCCTTATATAAGCGCCGTAGATGCCGGGTCTACGGCCACCATCAATATCACATCCCACACACGTCGTTATGACTTTGGCGATATTACCTATAACGCGGGCTCTATCTCCGGCCGTGCCTTCTCCACAAGATATTATGTTTATGCTGAAGACGGCAGCTTTACAGGCGGGGCGGTTACTTATCAGGCGACAACCGTCCATGCGAATACCATCGGTGTCAATCGCATCTATTTAGGATCGATAACCACACCCGCTAATGGAGGCACCAGCGGCGGTAGCGGCGGATTCCCCGATGACTGTCTGGCCGCTCATATGCTGTTGTCCAACGGCAAATACGCCCGTGATCTGGAAGTCGGTGACATGTTGGATGTCATGGATGATGACATGAACCATGTGGGTGAGCGCCCAATCCAAGCCCTGCGTCATGCGACCCAAAACTGCGTTGAACTGGTCACCAAATCGGCCCGTGTTGTTGTCTCCACCACGGCACCGGTTGTCACAAAAGAACGCGGCACGCTTACAGCGCCCGAAGTTAAGGGCTTAACAGTTGCCGTGCGTATCAAAGGTGTCTTTGGGTTTGAACAGGTCCTGGATGTCATTCCTGTGGGCGAAAAACCCATTGTCCGCATCAGCGTTGGCGGCATTTCCTTCTCCGCCGGGCAAGAGGCCGATCGCCTGATTTACACGCATAATATCTACTTAAAGCCATAAGGAACCTTCCCATGATCGAGATTATCGAGACATATCCCCTTACCGATGAGCCCGATAGCGATCGGGCCTATCGCCTCAGCTCAGGCAATCTCTACCGCGTGCGCACGCGCCCTCGCGATGTGGAAAGCCATGTAGAGCTTAGCGCCGCAGAACATGTCGCTGTGCCCTCAGGCTTTGGCGTGGAAATCAGCGTGTCCGTTCTGGATGAAGATTTCAAAGTCAAAAGCGATGCCCAAGGCCGCTATCAGGTCATGCAGTCCGAAGTCCATACGGTCGACCATGAAGCCCTGCAAAAGCCGGACTTCGACATTGAGCAATATCTCAGTGACTGCCTCTATAAACAACTCGCCAGTGCAGAAACCTGGGTCACTCAGATGGACAGCACCAATGACATTTTCAATCGCTGGATGAGCGGTGATGAAACTGCCCTGCGCACCCCCACTCAAGAACAGGAGCCTTCTCAATGAATATCGCTCAAATCCGCCAATGCCTTTGTGATTGCAATCTGGACGACGGCCAACATGTTTCTCCCGTTGTCGCGCTTTGCAATGTGCTGAAAAACCTTCAGCCCCTGGACAACTATGATGAAGACCAGCGCTCAGCCTTGAAAGACGCGGCGCAATGTGTGGCTGAACATGATTTCCATGGCATGCGCGCCCAGGCTGAAGCCCTGTTGTCGGAATTGGGGAGTGAGGCATGACCCAGGCAGATCCATCCCTTTTTGAATTTCTCAAAAGCGCTCAGCGCGAAGCAAGCGTTGAAGACAGCGCGATCAAATCCACATGGAGCGATCGCGCTGTTGAAGCCAAAGGCTCCTCAGCCCTTCTTGCCTTAACGGATGCAGAGGTTGAGGCTCAGCGCCAGCAAAACCTGACTGGCCAGGCTTTGGCCGAAGACCAGGTCGTGGTGGCGGGCTTGTTCATCGGGCTCGAAGGCCAGACCATCCGCGTCACGGACGACCGCCTCGGCTATGACCAGGGTCGCGACATGTTGGTGACCTGGTCGACTGCTGATTTCAACCAAAACCGCACGACTTTCGGAGGTTATGTCGCCCTATGAGCAATCTTCTCATTCTTTCCCCCATCGCTATAGACGGCGCAG
>JASFRS010000250.1:0-3110 GCA_050114795.1 Sphingomonadales bacterium | reverse complement strand
TATTTTGAGCAGCGCAAGGCGCAGATTTTCGGTGTCGCCCAACTTTTCTCCCCTCGCTAAGGGAACCATATCATCATAATGTATTTATATGCAGTATGGTGCAAGGCTCAATACTGTATATTTTTGTAGCCAGTATCTCTGTTACTGCGGAATCATCGCTCCACACCACTCCCTGAAGAGCATCGAGAATGAACTTCACATAATTATCGATATCTGGCCTAGAGCTCACAGGCTTTCCCAGGTGCTCCTTCTTCTTCTTCTTGCTCCAGCTGGAGGGCATCGGCACCCGGAACTGCATATGAAGGGAGTAGGGGCCATTTGAGGCTTCCCTTCTCCATTTCTCCTTCACCGTCCAGGCATAGAACGTCTTGTCTGCTTTCTGAGCATCGAAGTATGTCTGTCCGCATCTCCTAGCCCGCTTCCACGATATTGGGGCTCCCGGTACCGCGATAGTCAAACATGAGGAGTTGACAGGTCCTGAGCCTTGATCTCCATTCCCCGTCACCATCTGCGCCCTGCAGTAAAGAAAATATAGCTCATTAGACCTCACACTCCTTGCAGAAGAGCTCGTATCCTCTCGGACTGACAGTCGCTAAAAATCTCATAATTGATGAATCGCTTAGATCTCCAAACGAAATCTGCACGATCTCCTCCTGATTTCGCCCCTGGCTTTTCACTAGACGGTCTCTTCGACTATCCACCACCACCGGATCACGCCGGGCGCCGTTTCTCCTAGCGAAACGGTTGAAGGCTTCTATTACCTGCTTATGAGAAGCACATATATCGGTCCACGCCGTAACAGAGGTAAGACATCTTTTGATTAAGCCTCCCCTCCATGGCTCGCTCCCCCTGTCCCAGCACTGTTTGGCCACGACCAAGAGCATGCCACCGGTATTTTTCCAGTTTTTGACGTACTTCGTCAGCGCTTCCCTAGCTACTCGCAGGAAAAACTCCCACGGGCACGGGGGTTCTGGCCAGCTATCGTAAACCCCCTTCAAAAACGCCTTCTTTTCATCTTTCGACATCGAAATGAAACGCATACCCGACACGGACGTGTATCGTCGCAACCTTTTAAAACGTTTCCTTGTCGTTTTCCCATATGCTTTCGATTTAGGAAACTTGGATCTCGAAGAATGAGAGAGACGAGTTTCTGACCCGAACTTTTTGCTCATCTCTTCCTCTTGCTCGAGGGGATATCCATCCTCATCTCGGGGAGTGGAAAACACCTTCTGAAGCTCCTCTTCCATCTCCTTAAACGGCTTTCCTGAGAAGTGGCACGCAACGAGGACGGCTCGCTCTGGCATCCCACTTCTCCAATAGAAGGCTATTGCCGCAGGAGCAGTGTGACGGTGCACCATTTCCACCTCACAGCCCTTTTTTACTCCCCTGGGGAAGACAAAGCGGTATAGGACCTTGCGCTTGATCAGTGGACGGAAACCGTGTGTAGTGAGCGCATCGTCGCTCTTTGGGTGGTATCCCCGTCTTTTACACGCGCTACGAATGGATCCTCTTCGTCGCAGGTCTATTCCCGATGCATGTCTTCTGGAGCGGAGCACTTTATTTACGATCAGGGTTCCTTTCGGAAGTCCTTTGAGCTGTTGCTTTTCGGGGGGCACACCGCCGAACACCACTTTTGTAATGTCATGCAGTACTCCCCTTTTTTCCATACGGTGTTGACTCGTTACTCCCTGAGCGTATATGATGGACTTAGCAAAAGTACTAACCAAAAAGTTTATCCTTTTTTAGGGGTTTATCCTTTTGGCAAAAGTAGTGCTGTTCCTTTTCGGCATTCCTTTCTGGAATCCGTTTTTTTAGGGGCGCCTTTTGGTATTGGTAGTATTGGTATTTTTTGTTTGAAACCCTTTCTGCTTCCAACATTAGGGGTTTTTTGGAGACATGACTAAAGATTTGCTCCTCACCTTCTTGGTGGGGAGCTTTTTTGTGTTCTACGACGATACGGTCTAGCTTTGTCACAAAGGACCGCAACAAAATCGGGAGTGGTGAGATGAAGCTGTTATCGAAAGCAAAAGACGGACGCGCATGGGGAAGACTTGCTTCCTCAATCCTTCGGACTGTTATCCAGGCCGGCGTCATTACGCTCCTTCTTAGGTTCTGCTTCCGCGCTTTCTAGCAGGTGATGCATCTGCTTTGAAGCTGTGGTAAACTCGAAAATGGCACGATGAATGCTTTGCTGCAAGGACTGGTGCTGGTCGGTAAGGTGCTTTTTTACGTCATCGAGTTCTTCTAGGTGCCGAACCGAAACGCGCCGGAAGATGTCTTCAAGCCTCTCCAGTCGCCCTGCGATCCTGTAGTACAGGTAGGCGTGAAGTAGCAGCCCTATGGCGCTAGCCGTCATCAGCAGGTCTAACCTAGAAGCCCACATATACTTTTATAACGTGTAGCAGAAAACTAATTACAAGAAATAATACGATCAGGTCAAGAAGGTTCGATAGTGTTCTTTTCATGCAACTCGTACCATCTGGCTAGCCCCTTTAGATCGACCCAAAGACGCCTTCCCACCTTCTTAAAGATGGCGCTGGCCCCTGCTGGCCCCTTCCTTAAATAAAGGTTTCTTATCTGCTTCTGGGTCAGAGGCGCTTTGTGCTTCTCCACTTCCGAGACCAGCACCCAGTGAGGATCAGCGCTTGGAAATATTTCAAATGCCGTTCCCGTCTTCCTCTTCTTCAATACATCGGAGGGTCGTACGTAGCTCATCTAAGCGTGCCTCTAGATGGTCAATCTCTTTAGCCAACTTTGCCTTGATCAGCCGTTTAGCAGCAAGCACGGCCCTCATGGAGCTGTTCCTTGACGGCTTTCTGTTGCCAGTGAACCACGCCGACACACACTGGGGAGCGCAGCACATCTCTTCCGCAAGCTCCTTGCGCTTAATGTGAAACCTCTTGATGAGCTTAGGTAAGCGTTCGAAATCTACTGATATTCTGGACATATGCGCATTTTCCTGTTGCTATAATCAATGCCCTATGGTTATACTGGGGATACGAAAACAATGCAAGGCATAGGAGGCTAGCATGAACATCACAAAGTTTATCAACGATGAATGGCAAGGAGAGGAAAGAATGGAAGGAGAGTACTTCAGGAACACCAGCGAC
>JASFRS010000249.1:0-3116 GCA_050114795.1 Sphingomonadales bacterium | reverse complement strand
GTCGTTGGTTTTTGCAATCCCGGTTGTCGTGATAAGTTCGAAGCCGCAACTCAGGCTTTTGATAATATTTTAAAATCTTGAATATCAGCGCCTAACAGCGTGCTGCCACCAGGCGGTTTCGTTGATGGAATAAATCGGGCGATAATGATGGATCGCTGTATCAGGCAATACGACATTCACCTGATTATCCAAAATCCAGCGCTGGTCATCCATCTCCACCATGAGAACAGCATGAGCCGTTTGCAGATTTAAATCATCAACAACGACAATGCGCATGTTTTCCGGTGGTACGCCCAAACGTTTTAAAGCAGCATATTTAGCAATGGCATAATCTTCACAATCCCCGTCGCGGGACAGGAACTCATAAACGGTGGCCCAGAAATCAGGCACACCCCAGTTAATGGGGTCGGTGATATAGGTCATGCGATTAAAGGCTAGATTGACTGCGTTAAGCTGTTCCATGCCCTGTTCTGCGGGTAGATTGCTTAATATGGACTCAAATTCCTGCGGCCCACAGGGACGCAATGCCTTAGGTGGGCAATAAGTGCTTTGATCTGCCTTTTGGCGCTCGGCTCTGGGCCATATACCGGTCCATTTCACAAACACCCGCAAGGAGTTACGTTGATATTCGCCAAAGCCAAAAAGGCCAGCGGCATGTGTAGGTGTCCCCCAAGCGAGGCAGACCATCAATGTGAAAATGATCAGTCGCATTGGGCAAGTATTCACAGCTATGTTTAAACAAGGATTAAACTTTGTGGTTAAAACTGGCCAAAATCAGTGGGGGGAAACCGCATCATGGACAAGGCAGTCAGACGGCGTATTACCTTATGGGTTCTTATCATTGGGGTTATTGCCACCATTGCGGCCTTTCAGATTTATAATTTTGCCCATTCCAGCGCTGAGCGGGAAATCCAAAGTTGGCAAATCTCTTTAAGCGCAGATGCCCGGTCACAGGCTCAAAGTTTTAAACACTGGGTGGGCGAATTGCAAAATAGCGCTGAAAGCCTGGCAGAAAACACGTCGGTAAAGCTCTATTTAAGCACACAAGACGAGGAAAACGACCCGGCATTAATCAGCGCACAACAGGAATATTTGCGTAATCTCCTCATTATCACTGCACAAACGCTGGGCCTGCAGGTCAATAACGCCTCTCCTGTAAAAGCCAATATTCGCCAGCAAACGACGGATAGTCTGACGCTGGTTGATAAAAGTGGCTCAATCATTGCCGGCTTAGGTGCAAAAATAAGCCCTGACATATCGATCGGGCAGACGAGTGTATCCCTAAAAATAAACCCGCAAGGCCAGCGTGTGTTGCAAGCCATTGCTCCGGTCTATGGCGTACAGGGGAGTGGGGAAGCTATTGGTGGTGTTATCCTGCATCAAGCCTTTGATAGCCATGCTACGAGCCTATTGGCCTTAGAAGCCCAATACCGGATTGAGCGACAAAGCCAACTGGCACGGCGTGGGCACAATAGCCTTGATATCATCTTAGGACCGGATGCAGGAACAACATATCCTCTCGATACTGACGGACCCTTTCTTGATTTAATCCTCAATGACGAAGCCAATATCGCCGTTGCAGTTCCGCTTGAAGGGCTGGGTTTAACACTTCTGCACAGTGTTTCAAAAGACGCCGTCCTTACCCCCATATATGAACGACGGACGTTTATGATGGTAACTATGGGCCTAATATTGGTCCTTCTTATAACAGCTATTTTACTGGCTTGGCGGCAAGGTGCATCTCTCCGGGTTGAGCGGGCACTAGCTCAGGAAGAGCGTCTGCGACGCACCTTAAGACTGGTTGCTGATAAACAACCAACCGCTGTACTCATTGTTAATGACCAACAGAAAATTCTTTTCGCCAACGAGAAGGCGGCAAGCTTAAGCGGTGGTGAAGCCGAAGAGCTTCAAAACAAAACCCTCGCCGCTGTTTTCGGGCCGGCGGCCAGTCAGCCCTTTCATCACATGCTGCAAATGGTGAGTTTGGAAAAGAATTGGGCCGACATTATATGCCCCATTGATTTTGGTGGTGGGCAAAGGCTGGGGCGTCTCTCGGGCGCACCTTTAACCAAAGGGGAGATGGCGGATAACGCGGTTTTGCTGGTTTGGGACGATTTGACAGAAGTCATCACCGCCCAGAAAAAACGGGAGAAGAGCCTGGAGGATTTAACATCGCTTCTCACCGGGCTGATTGATGCCAGGGACCGCTATTCAGCAACCCAAGGTGCACAAATTGCTGAGCTTTCCGGACCCATAAGCGCAGCGCTTGATTATGATAATGAGACCCGCCATCTGCTTGACTTATCAGCCAAGCTTTTAAACCTGGGCAAAGTCCTAGTTCCACCGGAAATTCTGACTAAAGCCGGTAAGCTGGACCCTGAAGAGCTTAAAATTGTTCAAGATGCCAAGGCGAAAACGGCTGAATTATTAAAAGACATCGACTTTGATGTCCCTGTGCTTTCCGTGATTGAAGAAGCAGGTAGCAAAGACGCAGATATCTCAGGCCCCGCAGGGGCATTGCGAGTGATGAATGATTTCGTTTCAATGGTATCACCCCGCGCTCACCGAAAGGCGTTAGACGTTGATGAGGCATTAAAAGTATTGAAGGAACGCGCGGATTATTATGACGCCTCTGCGGTGTCTGCACTTGCCCACGTGCTTGAAAACAAGGGCGGGCGAAAGCTGGTCTCTAAGTGGCAAAGCGCTGAAAAACCTAAGGTTCTGCCCGCGCTTTAAGAAGCGCATCCAGACACAGAGGCGCATCCACCCGTTCCGCACTTTCCGCAGAGCGAGTTTCATAATAACGCAGAGAAAAGCCATCCTCGCCCTGCTCGATAAAAACCAGGTCCAGCACGCAATCCAAATGGCTATATTGGAAGACCTGCACATTGCCCTCCCAACGCACAAGGCCCGGCTCACCCAATAATGTGACAATATCTGCAGGGTTTTGGTTCAAAAGCGTGTCTGGGTCCGGCAGGGGTTCGGGCTCCGGCTCAGGCAAAGGTTCGGGCTCAACAACAACCGGGGCCGGTGTTTCTTCAACCGGTGGCGGGGCCTGTTCGACCTCTGTTGCACAGGCGCTTAGAAAAGCAATCAAGGACAGGCTTACAAATAGG
>JASFRS010000248.1:0-3125 GCA_050114795.1 Sphingomonadales bacterium | reverse complement strand
CCCTGCCGGACAGGTCTTCGAGCAGCCCTTTCGATCTCTTTACGTCAACATCGAACTCGTCCCTTTGCTGCCTGGTGATCATCGTATGGTCGTGCCCGTGACACGCAAGTTCATGACCCGCTGCCGAAATCCTCTTAACAAGAGCTTGATGCCGCTCCGCAAGCCGGCCCAGCGTAAAGAAGGTCGCATGCACGCCGTATTCCGCGAGTAGGCTCAAAACAAAATCGGTCTGTCTCTCGCATCTGCTCTCCATCGCCTCCCATTCCCTGGGGGATATGCGGGAAGAGAATACCTCGGCATGAAACCACTCCTCCAGATCGAAGCTTAAGGCGTTGACGATACCACTGCGCTTATCCATCCTGTTCATACCCTCAGAAAATCCCAACTCCTAAACCACTGAAGACACTGAAACCACTGAAACCACTAAACCGAACCACGAATTAACCCAAGCTATTTACCAACAGCCTTTTTATCCACGGATTACACGCCCCTAAGGAGCCCCCTTGGGGGATTTTTTACCACTGCAGTCACTCCCCAAAGGGGCCCATTCGGGGGAAGGCACTGACTGTTGCATCTCTCTTTTTAGTGTATTCAGTATATTCAGTGTTCTCAGTGGTTCAGACTTCAAGCTGTCTGTCCATCCGTGTAATCCGTGAAATCTTCTATGAAAAAGTTGTGCAACGAAAAAGTTAAGTTACATAACCTTAATCTCAACTATAGCCGAATCCGGCCCAATAAAGGCCTGGGATTCGGCGGAGAATAAAAACTACCCTCGATAAGAGCATTAGATCATTCTTCTATCGGTGCCGTGATAACACGCACACATTATAACTATTGGATCCCGGGCTCCCTATTCTGTGGAAGAGTCCGAAGCCCCCTAAGAGGCCACGACTAGATTGCACTGAGGGCAGCCCGAGATCGATTCTGATTGTGCTGTACCACACCCGGCCGATAAGGCCGTTGTTCTTTGAGAATACGATATACGATGGTTAAGAGACGCCTCGCCGTTGCTATGGTTGCGGCTTTGTTGTCCCGGCCTTTCTTTATGCCATTGTAATACTGCCTGAGCGATGGATCTTTCCTGATCGCCGGCCAGACTGCCTCTACTGTCGCCCAGCGGAGATATCGATTGCCCATTTTGATTAGTTTTCCATGATAACATTTTTCTCCGCTTGCATATGTTGAGGGTACAATGCCGGCGTAGGCGTGGAGCTTCGCCGGTGTTGCAAAGCGGTCGATTGAGTCTATCTCATATACAACCAGCGGAGCGAACAAGTAGCCCAGCCCTGGCACCGTGGCAACAAGAGCAACGCGGCGATCCTTCTCAAACAATGCCCGAAGTCGCTTATCATCTTCCGCCACAAGACGGTTGATCTCTTTGAGCAAAGCAAGCTGCTCGTTCAGGAGCTTCCTCTCCGTCTCGGGCAGTTTTACCTTTTCGAGGAAGGCCATGCCGTTCTTCCCGAATACGTCACTGAATGCCTCGCTCACAACCTCGGCAAGATGATTTCGCTCTATGAGTCGATGTATACGGTTCTTTGTCATGGTACGCAGGCGCACAAAAAACAGCCGCTGCCGAACAAGATAACGAATGTGCTGTACTTCCTTACAAGGGATGTGCGCTTCTGGAACCATATTGCACCGGAGCAGATGTGCAAGTATTTCAGAGTCTATCTTGTCAGTTTTTATCTTGGCCTCGGCGATAATACGTGTTTTATATGGATGGGCAAGGTGCATTTCACTCACGCAGTCGGCCAAATTATCGTAGAGTACGGACCATCCAGCACATGACTCAAAAACTACTGAAGATGGGCCCTTGAGAGGCTGCAAGAAGTCTCTCAGCTCCTTGCGCCTGTTTGATACGGTGCCTCTTTTGATCACAGTGCCGTGCTCATCCATTACAGTGATATGGTTGGACTTCTTGTGATGATCTATGCCAACATAGTTCACTGTGCACCTCCTTTGGTTGAGGGTTCAACCTAGGATAAACGTTTATCCCAGGGAGGTGCACAACTTTTTCATGTTATCCGTGGATGAAACCTCTGTTTCTTTTTCTCTGTTTCTTCCCCGGTGCTTTCCAAATCTGCGTTCATCAGCGCTCATCCCCCGAAGGGAGCCCCTTGGGCCGGGGGATACACATAGATTTACATAGGGAAAGCTAAAGAAGAGGGTGGCATCCTTTGGGCTTTACACTTTTCAGCTTTAAGCCGTAGTTGCTACCACGTGCCTTTGCACTTATCGGCGGGGTACTTCTCGCGGTTCTTCTTGACTTTGGATGCGATGCAGGCGCTGAGGTCCAGCTTGAGGGTATTGCATAGGCTGAGGATATATATGGCGATGTCGGCGATCTCTTCCTCGATCTGCCGTCTCAAGTCTGGAAGCGCCGATTTGGACCGGGCCTCCTCGACGTCCATCCATTGAAACAACTCCATCAACTCGGCCGCCTCTATGGTTATGGACATGCTAAGATTCTTGGGCGAGTGGAACGGCTCCCACTCACGCTCGTTGACGAAGCGCGCAATCTTCTTTTTGATCTTGTCGATCGTAGTCGTCGAATCTTTCATCAGAAATCGTCTCCCTTGCTTACGCCCAATTCATTTTCGAGTTTTTCTACCAACCGTCGTACGTCGGCAATATCCTTTGCGGGGAGAAGCTTTAGTAACTCGACGTCCTTCTGGAGCGACTTCAACGTTCCCAATAGCCTTCTTACGGCGGTGATCTTCTTCTTCCTCCTCGCCTCTTCCGGCTCCAACTCATCCCTCTGTTTCAAAAGGGCGGTGAGATCCTTTTTTACCTCTTGCGCATCTTTACCCTTCTCGAAGACGTCTTTCCTGAGCCTCTCGTAGTCGCCGGCATCCAAATCCATCTTGGCCTTCCTGAGGACATCGATTGATTCATAGCCCGGCACAACCGCCGCCTTTGCCGACTCTACGTAGTCCTGCTGCAAGTACGGCGCCTTCTCCCGTTCCAGGAAATAGTACGACTTGAGAAGCTTGAGCGCCGTCTGTTTCCTGATGCCTATTTCTTTGGCGGTATACGCGTCGAAGGTCATGTAGCCCCACTTGGCGTAAAGTTTGTCTTTCCAAACCGAATAGAGCGCCTGGCCAAGCTCTGTCCAGGAGGTC
>JASFRS010000247.1:0-3149 GCA_050114795.1 Sphingomonadales bacterium | reverse complement strand
CGCCAGCCCTTGGCTTTCGAACTGCGCTTCACCAACGATGCGTTGATAACGCCCGAGGCCTTAGGCATTTTTCCATGCACCACGGCCCAATAGGTTTTTTGCACCTCACCAGACGAAAAAATTTTGCCCAATTTGCGCAGCGCCTTAGCATGACGTCCCAGCACCAGACAGCCTGAGGTATCCGTATCCAAACGATGCGCCAATGCGGGCGCTTTGGGCAGGCCAAAACGCAGCGCATCAAAACTATCTTCCAAAGACGAGCCGCCACTTGGCCCCTTATGCACGGGCAGACCCGCGGGCTTGTCCACAATCAAGATAAGGCCGTCGCGGTAAAGCAAGCGGCTTTGTATTTCTTCATCACTTAATATTTTTCGACGGGCCATGTGGATTTAAAACACTAGGATTTGCAAGCGTTCAAGATTATATGTGCGAGCAAATTTGTTCAGGTTGAGACGATGGTAAAGACCCTTAGCACACCCAAAGTCGGTATTGTATCCCTTGGTTGCCCTAAAGCTCTTGTGGATTCAGAGCGTATTTTAAGCAGCCTCCGCTCCGAAGGCTATTTAATTGCGCCCAATTATGATGATGCAGACGTGGTGCTGGTCAATACCTGCGGCTTTCTGGATAGCGCACGGGATGAATCTTTGGACGCTATTGGCGAGGCCATTGCAGAAAATGGCAAGGTCATTGTCACCGGCTGCTTAGGTGCCGAGGCCGATGTCATTCGTGAACGCCACCCGGAAGTGCTCGCCATTACCGGCCCGCAACAATATGAACAGGTGGTCAGTGCCGTTCATGATGTAGCCGCTGCCCCTCATGATCCCTATCTGGACCTAATTCCTGAACAAGGTATCAAGCTGACCCCGCGTCACTACGCTTATTTGAAAATTTCTGAGGGCTGCAATCACCGCTGTTCCTTCTGCATCATTCCACAATTGCGCGGCGACTTGGCCTCACGCCCGGTAAAAGCCGTGCTGCATGAAGCAGAGAAACTTGTGAATGCTGGCGTTAAAGAACTGCTGGTTATTTCGCAGGACACATCAGCTTATGGTGTCGATATCAAACACACTCCTGGCGAATGGAAGGGCAGCCAAGTCCGCGCACATATGACGGAATTGTCAAAAGCTCTGGGCGATTTGGGGGCCTGGGTACGGCTTCACTATGTTTATCCCTACCCCCATGTGGATGATGTGATTCCTTTGATGGCGGAGGGTCTTATTCTGCCCTATCTGGATATCCCATTCCAACATGCCAGCCCCAATGTGCTGAAATCCATGCGCCGTCCGGCCAATACTGAGAAGGTCTTGGACCGCATTCAAAACTGGCGGGCGCAAGTGCCTGACATGACCATCCGCTCGACTTTCATCGTCGGCTATCCAGGTGAGACGGAAAAAGATTTCCAATATCTCCTCAATTGGATGAAGGAAGCGCAATTAGATCGTGTCGGCTGTTTCAAATTTGAGCCTGTTGAAGGTGCGCGCGCCAACGCACTTGATAATCCTGTGCCTGAAGACGTGAAGGAAGAACGCTGGCACCGCTTCATGGAAGTCGCGCAGGAAATAAGTGCTGACCGCCTGGCCCGAAAAGTGGGCACAACGCAGGACGTGCTTATTGACGAAGTGGACGATGAAGGTGCCATTGGTCGAACCAAGGGTGATGCACCAGAAATTGACGGCCTAGTTTACATCAATAACGGCCAGAATTTACAAACCGGTGATATCGTCAAAGTTCAGGTTGAAGCGGCTGATGCCTATGATTTACGTGGTGTAATAGCTAAATAGGTGCTTTTTTGAGTTAATCAGCAGCACACATGCGACCAGCAGCCTTCAAAATACAGTCATAACTTACTATATAATAAATTGTGAGGTTATGTTGTGAGGCCAGTATATAAAGTACTAGCCGACAGTGTTCAGGCTCGCGTCTTTGGATCCAAAACCAACCGGAGATGCGAAATGACTAAGTCTCGTACATTAACGCTTTTCTTAGCGTCATCATTTGCGCTGACGAATTTCGTCCACACGTCTTATGCCCATGAGAGTCAAAGTCCTACGGACCTATGGGTTGAATCCGTTGAGAAAAAGGTACAACGCCACATGGGCTACCCGATCCGGGCGACCAACGCACGGCAGGAAGGCGTTGTTCTATTGCGTGTCCAACTAGACAATTCGGGGCAGGTGGCGAGCTCTCAAATATTACAAAGCTCAGGCTCTGAAGTCTTAGACCAAGCCGGGCTGAAGCTGACACACAAGCTAAAAAACCTTCCAAACCCACCCTCTATTGCAGGTGAGCAAATCAGTGCTTTTCGTTTGCAATTAAATTACACTCTAACCCCACCGGGGCGCCACCTAAGTCCACGGGATGAGTATTTAAGAAAATATTCAAATGCCAAACAATCTAAAAACAATAACTCTTTAACAAAAAAAGTTGCAATATCATTTGAAATAAAATCCTAAAATAAAATAAAGATAATAAAATTATATATAAACATACACAAAAAGTAAAAATGTCTTTTTCTTAAGATTAGACATTTTTATTTTCGATAAGATGAGTAAATAAATCGATCAACGGACTTTCATATATAACATATTTTACTATATAGTAATTGGTGAGGTTATGTTGTGAGGCCAACAATAAAAAGCTCAGGCCACACTCGTTCAAGCTCGCGTCTTTGGACCCAAAACCAACCGGAGATGCGACATGACTAAATCCCGCACATTAACGCTTTTCTTAGCGTCGTCGCTGGCGCTGAGTAGTTTTTCACTCCCTGCCCTTGCCCATGATAGCGAAGATCGTGCTGCCGCAAGATGGGCGAAGAAAATTGAATGGCGCGTGGACAGATATATGGATTATCCCGTCCAGGCAGCAATTCGAAAGGAACAGGGGCTGGTTCAAATCCGCGCTGAATTGGCACCTGATGGAACCATTACGTCCAAATCAGTTGTTGGAACCTCAGGTTCGGAATATCTTGATAAAGCAGCATTGAGACTGGTGAAACACCTTGGTGCGCTACCCAAACCTCCACAACTCGATGGCAAACAGGTGGATGCAGTTCGTTTTCACCTACTCTATGCTTTAGCGCCAGCCACCGGACGATTAACAGCACGAGACCATTTGTTACGGCGCAAGCTCGGCAAAACGGAAATCCGCGA
>JASFRS010000246.1:0-3180 GCA_050114795.1 Sphingomonadales bacterium | reverse complement strand
AAGAAGCGTGCTGCTCCGCGTGCAAAAAAGGTAACCATTGCTCGGGGGAAAAAGGTAGCCCGAGGAAAGGAATCCAAAATGCAAAAAAAGCCGGGGGGCTCCAATGTAGGGCGATACAAAAAGGTAGCAAAAGGCAAATTCTGCGGACCAGCGGGAGGGGCTCCAGAGGGTAGCTATCCCGTGAACACAAAGAAGCGGGCGCGCGCCGCCCTCGCCTACGCCAGAAACGCTCCAAACCCAGAGGGAATTAAGCGCTGTGTGCGTAAAAAGTTTCCCTCCATGGGCAAAAAAGCAAAGAAGAGCTAGATTACAGGAGCGAGAGGGGGCGGCACGTGCTCCCGTCCTCCATTGGGAGTTGTTCCCTCTCGCCTTTTTTATGAAGCTGTCTTGTCCCACTTGTTTCGTCCATTGGTCCGACCCTATTCCTCCGTTGGAACTAGAGGTACAGCAGCTTTGTAGCTTTTGCTCCGCCGGCCCGTCGGAGGAGGACCTCCTTGACTATCAGATGCAAAACCTCGAACTTATTCCCCTAAAAAAGTATCCCGCTATCCTACGCACAATTTATAGATTAGAAAGATCCACTTAACATGATCGGAGGACATCATATGAGGAAAGAAGAGCTAACCGAAGGAGCGTTGACAGAAGAAGTGGATCTCGGAGATCACACGTTAAACTACAAAGGGTCGCCGTTTGGGTTGGCTGCCCCGGTGTTTAGCGACGAGGCTATTATTAGCTTTTCCCACGAGTCCCAGTCTCTCCTTCTGTTTGAGAACTATTTAATCGACAAGCCCAACAGGAAGGTTTTCAAGTCGCTGGGTTTTTTTCCATTTGTTCCCGAGCTGGGGGGAGGATGCCGCGCTATCTTCCTGCGAAGTGGAGAGGAAGAAGAGGACCAGCTTAGCGTGGCGAGTAAGGACATCATATGGGAGCTTCCCCAGCGAGACGAGTGCTTAGAAATGGTTTTACTTGCCATAAACATGGGCTACATCCACCCGGCTAATTTGTCCACCATCTGGCTCTTTCTAGACCACACGTCGGGACCCGTGAGAACCAAGTGGAATCACGATGCGGTCGACCTAAGGCTCTCTCGCAGTCTAATCTCGCGGCTTCAGCAATTCATACTAAAAGACGGCGATGACGCTCGGCTTAGAGATAATCTGTACCGAGCGCTACAATGGCAGTCTTATGAGAACGAATCCCTTTGGAAATCGGCGGGATCTCCCAACCCCTTTGAGGAAGTGTTCTTCGCCGCGCGGTCCCAAGCAAAGGAAAACCCGGGAAGAGTCCAATTGGCTCCGGCCCCGCTAAATTTAGTCTACATTGGAGACGACGTGAGCGAGGAGGAGTTGCCACTTGTGTTGTGACGGCAAATCAAGGAACATGTCCAATAAATGCCTGGTTACAAGAGCCTGGTGTACGACGGGGCAGAGCTGAATGGACCGCTTAGAATCTGAACAAGAAAACGCGCAGAGAGCACAGACGGTTGGGCAGCTCGCCCTGGATCAATCCCAAAAGGACATCAAAGCCGACGTTGTTGAGATTGAGCGCGAGGTCCACAAGGGAAACAAGTCCGAAGACAGCTGGGAAGCCCAGATGACTACCGCCCTTGAAAGGGGAAAGGCGAAGTACGCTGGAGAGTTTTTCATCGTCATCCTCAACAAAAAAGAGCGTCTGCTCCAGAACGTCATCAGAAGATACTTCCTAGACAGGCGTACTTGTCCTCTCCCAGAATACGACCAGACCGTATTTCGCTACGACCCGAAGGACGACATGCTCGAGTACATCTGGACAGTACCTGACTGGCAGGCAGCCGAAGATCTCAAAGCCAACCGATTCAATCTCAGTAAAGAGCTTGTAGCCCTGCTAGAGATGGTGGACAAGTTCGAAGACGGTACGTTAGCGAAGGAATGCAGCCGCATTAACCAAAGGTCAGCTCAAGACTGGACTAACGGTGAGTCCTGACCCCCACCTCTACGGAGTGAACGCCTTCGTCCTTTAGGGCCTTTTGCATTCGGTGCTGTACGAATCCATCGAACCACCCTCCTATCGGAATATCCATACCCAATACCCACTGATAATAGGCCCTAGCCTGTGGATCTCTTCCCTTTATGTGAGAGGCTCGTATTCCCATGCCGACCAGCGAGTAGGGCATTCCCCATCTGAACCCCGGCAGCTGACCGCCAATGTTGGCTCCCATGCTAATTATTCGCCTCTCGTGGACGGTGGGTCCGAACGACACTCCAGATGAGCTGTAGTGCCTCAGCGCCACGCTGTCCTTTGAGTAGGACCCCTCGATCTCTAGGCGATACCATCCTAGTAGCTGGTATCCAGAAGACATCGTTATCCGGTGTCCTGGCTTGTATTTTCCTCGCACGTCCACCTGATGGACTTCGAAGGTTTTGTCTCCATTTTCATTGATCCCATGCAAATAGAGCGGATATTGGTCAAGGATGACCGCTTTTTCCGGAGAGGCCAGTGTTCCACCCGAGCTCAGAGACCAGTAATGAGAGGCATAGGCCGACGAGGCCACTAGAAGGTAGAGGATAAAAGTCTTCACATTCGCTCCTTTTTCCTAAGCCTATAACCACGGAGAATAAAAGTCGCGGGCCCCTTAGAGCGTCTGGATGGACCCTGGTGAGGGACCCGCGACTGGTCACACGGAGAATTTGAGACCAATTTCAGCGCAGTGTAAGGAGTCCGCACGGAATGCCTTACGATAGCGATGCTGTAAGCACACCTTGAGGTTGTGGTCCAAAGGTGCCTCAATCCCGGTTACCCATTGGTAGCAGTAGCGGACCTTTTTGCTTGCGAACTGATCCCTAGTGTACAGGGCGCCCATGCCCACCATCGAGAATGGTCTAAAGTCGTTCCATCCAGGTAGATATCCGCCTACGTTTACCATCATTCCCATCGCCTTCCGCTTTAGGATCTGCGAATCTGTCCTTTGTAGGCCCGGGCATTTATGCATGAGTTTTGTGCGATCTTCTGCATGAGAAAATTCAGCCTCTAATCGGTAAATATCGCTGATGACTGCTCCTACGCTCAAGTTGGCCTTAAATCCAACCAGATCGCGTCCTGAAACCTCCACTAAGTATTCCGAGTACACCTGTTCCTCTGCTGGAAGAGCCTCTCCGTCCTCGTCATACTCCTTTTCAGGACATGCTCGGATAAAGTAGTTGA
>JASFRS010000245.1:0-3200 GCA_050114795.1 Sphingomonadales bacterium | reverse complement strand
ACCTGCACCTTCATAGACTGTGCGCCCCACATGGTCGCCTTCCACCACAACTGCATTGAAAGCGTCACTGACCTGCGCCAATGGGTGAGATTCGGGCACTAAACAGGGATGAACTCTTTGTTCAACTGCATTCCCCAAGCGTTTGGCAACGCCCAATAATTTGATTCGATAGCCCAGCTCTAGGGCATAATCGATATCGATGGGGGAAATTGACCGAATGCCTTCAATTGCTACAGCATCAAAACGCAGGCGGCTCCCAAAAGCGAGTGCTGCGAGAATAGCGATTTTATGTGCCGCATCCACACCATCAATATCAAAGCTTGGGTCCGCTTCCGCATAGCCCATATCCTGGGCATCTTTCAGCACGTCTTCAAAAGCACGGCCATCACGCTCCATGACGGAGAGGATATAATTACAAGTTCCGTTCAAAATACCAGAAACGCTGCCAATTTTGTTCGCCGACAAACCATGGCGCAACGCTTTTAAGATCGGAATCCCACCTGCAACAGCCGCTTCAAAGGCAATAGGCGTATCGTTCTCATGAGACAATTTTGCCAATTCATCACCATGATGCGCGATAAGCGCCTTATTTGCAGTAACAAAAGGCTTGCCCTGCGCCAAAGTCTGCCGCGCAAGTGCGAGTGCCGGACCATCTGACCCCCCGATAAGTTCCACAACGACATCCACATCATCGCGGGTGGCCAAAGAACTGGCATCATCAACCCACTCAAACACGCTCAAGTCCACACCGCGATCCCGGTGGCGATCGCGGGCCGATACTGCGCTAATACGAATATCTCGACCGGAACGTGCCTTTATGATGTCTGCGTTTTCTTCCAACAACCGGATCACACCGGCACCAACTGTACCCAAACCGGCCAAACCAATTTTTAATTCAGATGCCACTTATCCATCCTTCACTTCGCGCCCAGTGGCGCATGGGGGTCATGTTCAGTCATGAATTTCTTAATGTTGCGAACAGCTTGACGAATGCGATGCTCATTCTCAACCAAAGCAATGCGGACAAACCCGTCGCCATATTCACCAAATCCAACGCCGGGGGAGACTGCAACTTCAGCTTCCTGCAGCAGGCGTTTTGAAAATTCCATAGAGCCTAAATGCGCCATATGCGGCGGCAATGGTACCCAGGCGAACATCGTCGCCTGCGGCTTTTCACATGGCCAGCCAGCTCTATTCAAACCCTCGCACAACACATCCCGGCGCGCTTGATAAATAGAACGATGTTCTTCAACGCAATCCTGTGGGCCATTCAATGCTGCGGCCGCAGCCACTTGAATTGGCGTAAAGGCACCATAATCCAAATAGGATTTCACCCGTGTCAGCGCTTTAATGAGCTGTTTGTTACCCGCTGCAAAACCTATGCGCCAACCGGGCATCGAATAGGTTTTCGACATGGAGGAAAATTCAACAGCAATGTCTTTGGCCCCAGGCACCTCCAAAATGGAAGGCGGGCGATGGCCATCAAAATAAATATCCGCATAGGCAATATCGGATAGTACCCAGATATCATTTTTCTTCGCAAACTGGACAATGCGCTCAAGCATTTCCAAATCCGCGCAAGCCGCTGTCGGGTTGTTAGGGAAATTCACCACGAGTGCTGTTGGGGACGGCACGCTGTGTTTTGCCGCCTTCTCCAAATTAGCAAGAAAATCCTCTCCCGGCCCAAAAGGAATGGAACGAATAGCCGCCCCGGCAATCATAAAACCATAAGGATGGATTGGGTAGCTGGGATTCGGCGTTAAAATAACGTCACCAGGCGCTGTTATCGCCTGCGCCAAATTCGCTAACCCCTCTTTAGAGCCTAGCGTTACAATCACTTCGGTTTCAGGGTCTAATTCAACGCCGAAACGTCGTTGGTAATAATTTGCCTGAGCCTTACGCAGGCCAGGAATACCACGCGACACGGAATATCGATGGGTTTTAGGGTCTTGAACCGCCTCAACCAGTTTTGCAACAACATGCGGAGGCGTTGGCAAGTCCGGATTTCCCATCCCGAAATCAATAATATCAGCGCCACGCGCTCGTGCTGCCGCTTTCATTGCATTTACTTCTGCAAAGACATAGGGCGGCAGACGACGGACCCGATAAAATTCTTCCTGGGATGGCATAAAAACCTCTCTTTGTTCGCAAGTGCGAAATCCTTATAAAAGGAACAATCCTTGCTGTCACGGCCTGTATTTTGAAAAATTCTAACTTTTTGCACCCCCATCATCTGGTCAGATTGTGGAAAGAAATGGTACAAGAAACGACAGGGCAAGGTCTGGGAGACGGAGATGAGCGAAGTCGATTGGAACAACCCCAAGGTGCAGGCTGATGCCGCCTTGGAGGTCATGAAGCTTGGCGCGCGGGCGCAAAGCATGATTGCGGATTTTCTCGCCAAAAATGCGACTGAAAACAGTCTTGCCAATATGGACCCGCTCAATATCTCAAACGCATTCATGGAATTATCAGCGAAGATGTTGTCTGACCCCGCCAAGCTTGCGGAAACGCAGCTCAATATGTGGCAGGACTATATGAAATTATGGCAGTCCACGTCCATGCGCATGTTGGGTCATGAGAGTGAAACCGTCATTGAGGCAGACAAAGGCGATAAGCGCTTTAAATCCGATGAGTGGCGCGACAATCAGATTTTCGACTTTATCAAGCAAAGCTATCTGCTGACATCCAAATATGTCAGCAAGGCCGTTCAGGATACCGAAGGTCTAAGCGAGAAAGACAAAACCAAAGCGGAATTTTACACTAAGCAATTTCTGGATGCCATATCACCTACCAATTTCGTCTTCACCAATCCAGAAGTGTTAAAGGCGACAGTCGAGGAAAAAGGGCAAAACCTTATTCGAGGCCTTGAAAACATTCTCGAGGATCTGGAACGGGGCAAAGGTCGACTATCCATTAAAATGACGGATATGGACGCTTTTGAAGTCGGCCGAAATATTGCCGTCACACCGGGCGATGTGGTGTTTGAAAACCGTATGTTCCAGCTCATCCAATATAAGGCGCAAACCGAAGAAGTTTATGAAATCCCCATTCTCTTCCTCCCGCCCTGGATCAACAAATTCTACATCCTTGATTTAAGCGAGAAAAAGTCTCTGATCCGTTGGCTGGTGGAACAGGGTTTCACAGTTTATTGCGTATCCTGGGTGAATCCCGATGGCAGCTATCGTGATGTCAGTTTCGAA
>JASFRS010000244.1:0-3232 GCA_050114795.1 Sphingomonadales bacterium | reverse complement strand
GCTGCGTGTTGTCGTCTTGTGATAAAGCCGCCCGGTACACGTTGGTCAAACACGACGTAACGCCCCGCCATACGCAGCCGAGTGGTGGCTTCAGCGGCTTTATCGTCATCTGCCTCGCGAATAATTTGAACCGGGATGAGCGCGCCTTCATTAGGGAGTGCGGAGCGGCCATCAGCTTTGGCCCGGCGTTTGCTCATATGAGCACTTTGCCCATCTCCTAAATCCAGGAAAATGTCGTTGCCGCCGACAATTTTCGTCACACGTGCATTGTAGATATTGCCGAGAATGCCCGGCGCTTCTTCATGGAAAATTTCAAGCGCGTTTAATCGATTGTCGAGAAGATGAGCAGCGCGGACCTCGCCCACGCCTGCGTCAATGAGAAGGAGCGAGGACATGGATGCCAACGGCCTCAAATAAGGCGCGGGTTTCAAATAACGGTAAGCCAACGACAGCGGAATAGCTACCGTTGATGTGATTGACAAAGACAGAGGCCAGCCCCTGGATAGCATAGCCTCCGGCTTTACCTTCCCATTCGCCGCTGGCGATATAGGCGTCGACTTCAGCAGCGCTCAACCGTTTGAATTTGACCGATGTTTTTGCAAGGCGATGCCGTGCTTCACCCTGTTCATCGAGAACAGTCACCGCGGAATAAACATTGTGCCGCCGACCGGACAGCAGAGCGAGGCATTCGCGTGCAGTCGCTTCATCATCTGCTGGTGGTAAAATTCTTTGTCCAACCGCAACAGTGGTATCGGCGGCCAAAATAATTTGGCCCGGTTGAAGGGTCTGACCGGCTAAAGCTTTTTCATGAGACATGCGCGCTGCATAAACACGGGGCTTTTCGCGGGCATGAGGTGTTTCATCAATATCCGGAGAGCAGACATGAACCGGTTCTAAACCCAATTGCCTCACAAGCATAAGCCGCCTTGGCGATGAAGACGCCAAAACAAATTTGTTGCCAGTGAGGGGGAGGGATTGGGCAGGCACAGACATCTGCGGCCGACCTGCCTTATTTGAAGCGATAAGTAATGCGGCCTTTGGTCAGGTCATAAGGGGTCAATTCAACCATGACCTCATCGCCTGCCAAAACACGAATGCGGTTTTTGCGCATTTTGCCTGCGGTATGGCCCAAAACTTCATGGCCATTTTCCAATGTCACGCGGAACATGGCGTTAGGAAGGAGTTCCGTCACCACACCGCGCATTTCTAAAAGTTCTTCTTTCGCCATATTCCCTTTCCAATTTATGGAATTGCGGCACAGTGATGAGCCAGAACCGCCTAAATTGCAAGGCTTTTGGCTTTGTTATGCTGAGATTTCTAGAAGTTAAAGCGCTCAATGATGCGTTTACGCAACGCGTCTCTCACTTCCCCATAGGCATTTAGACGTGTCTGGCGGCTTCCTTCAACGATGGTCGGGTCAAATGTTGGCCAATATTCAACGACTGCATCTGATGTCCTGGTTAGTTCGACCGCATGATGTTGAGCCTCAGGTGTGAGAGAGATGATAAGCGCAAAGTCCTCTTCCGCCACATCATCGAATGTTTTTGGCTGATGGTGGGAGATGTCGATACCGCTTTCGCGCATAACCTCGATTGAGAATGAATCCAATTGCCCCGCAACGATACCTGCTGATGCTACAAAAATGCGGCGTTTGAAATAGGCTCGGGCCAGACCTTCAGCCATGGGGGAGCGCACCGCATTCTCATTACAGGTGAAAAGCACACTGCGAGGAAGCCGGGGGATGCGATTGGGGTCCATCGCCCTTTACCCCCTTATATGCAGGACACAAATTAAAGTGAACAGTCGCCTGGCAGTATCGAAATCAACTGTGACTTTGCCATTCAGTCGTTCCTTCAGCAGTTCCGAGGCCTCATTGTGAAGGCCACGGCGGCCCATATCGATAGCCTCGATTTGAGAGGGACTCGCTTGGCGAATGGCTTTGAAATAGCTTTCGCAGATGGCGAAATACTCTCGTATCATACGGCGAAAAGGGGTGAGAGGGACGATAAGCGTTTCCAGTGCCGCACCTTTTTCATTGGATATATCAAGGGCCAGACGTCCATCTTCGACGCGCATCAGGACATGATAAGGGCCGTCATAGCCATTAGCCGGTTCGAAATAATTATTCTCTAAAAGGTCGTAAATAGCGACGCGGCGTTCCTGTTCCACATCGGCGCTGCGCCAGTGAATGCTACCCTGGTCTAAATCGATGGCGCTGATGCGTTGCTGCTCTTCACTCATGGCGCGACCCTAGCTTGGATGCCAATGGCTGACCAGCCAAAACCTTGGGCTGACCCGTTTTAAATTAAACCGCATTTGACTTGTAAAAGGGTAAAGACTTGATGCGTGTGTTCCTGGGTGGTAATCGCCTTAAGCAGCAACGCGCAATAAAAGGGTCGGCACTATGCCATATGCATTTTACTGGATTGTTGATACGGCTTTGAATCTTTACCTCTGGGCTATCATCATAGGTGCGATTTTAAGCTGGCTTGTCGCCTTCAATGTTATCAATGTTTATAACCAGTTCGTTGGTATGGTGCTTATGTTCCTGCGCCGTATAACAGAACCGGCCCTGCGTCCCATCCGCCGTTTCATGCCGGATTTAGGCGGCGTGGATATTTCGCCCATCATATTGATTTTACTCGTCCAGTTTGTCCGATTTTTATGGGCTGATATTTATACGTCCATGTTGTAATGCGTATTGCGCTGCGGGTCATACCAAAAGCGGGCAGCGATAAAATCGACGGACCCGTGGAAACTGTGGATGGACAAAGGCTGAAAGTCCGCGTATGTGCCGCAGCAGAAGCAGGGCGCGCTAATAAAGCGGTCATTGCCTTGCTGGCGAAAAGCTGGGGTGTGCCAAAATCAGCTTTGGAAATCACCCATGGAGAAACGTCCCGCAACAAACTTCTCTTGGTTCATGAACAAAGAGAAAAAGTTGAAGATTGGTTGAGCACACGGGGGTGGGTATTTTGAGCAAAATCATTGATGGCAAAGCTTTTGCAGCGGGCCTGCGCTCGCAGATTGCAGAAGATGTGGCAGCTTTTAAGGCTGAGACCGGTGTTACCCCCGGCTTGGCGGTTGTGCTTGTGGGTGAAGACCCGGCGAGCCAAGTCTATGTGCGCTCCAAACATAAGGCCACGGTTGAGGCTGGCATGGCGTCCTTTGAGCATCGCGAGCCGGCCACGATTTCTGAGCAGGAATTGCTGGTCCTGGTTGAAAAATTAAACCA
>JASFRS010000243.1:0-3234 GCA_050114795.1 Sphingomonadales bacterium | reverse complement strand
GGTTATGAGGTGCCAATATTTCTGCATAATACAACATGGTCGCTTATGACTGGGCCATATTTTCTCACCGCCCCTAACTGTTAATTTTATAAGCCCAATAGGCGAGGCCGAAAGCGGCAATGGCTGTAAGAATTGCAGCTGTTATTTTTGGCCAGCTCCAAGGACGTTCGGCCTGCACCTCGCCTGTGCGGGCGTTGACCAAAATCTGATATAGTTTTCCTTTATACTGGTAGCTTGATATCCAAACCGGAAGCAGGATGTGTTTGAAAGTGGCATGAGTATAACGTGTGTCAACTGAATGAATGACTTGCCTATCGCCACCGATATCCCATCGCACCTGCTCACGAATGCCATCATCCATGACCTCTTCCGCTATATAAAAGCCGTCTTGTAAACTCGTTTGATATATTTCAGAACGATAGCCAGCTAAATAAGCGTCCTGATAATCAACCAGATTATCCAGATCCCATGGCTCCAAGGCTTCTAATTTATCTTGTGGCAGTGATTGGCTCGCCGGGACCAATATATCATCAAAGGAACAGCACACGCGGCCTTGGACATAATGCCACTTGGTGCGCCTTTCTTTCTTTGAGACGGTGTTGCCATCACTGTCTTTGGTCCGAACAGTGACATAATAATAATCACCACGTTTGCCGGAATAATAACTGATTGAATCAGCGTCATAGGTCCAAAAAGGAAGATAGACGCCTTCGAAACCGTCATGCGTTGCGCTGCGCTTCTTTAAATCATTTGGAGCAAACCACAGCGAATCTTGCCATTCCCTATAAGAAGCAACAGCTTCTTTCCTCTCGATATAAAATGGAAGCAGACCCTTTGGCTTGATTTTCTTTAAGGTTTGGGCTTGCTCAACAACCAGTGGCGTAGCGCAGAAGGGGCAGATGCTTGATTGCTGGTTTTCTTCTAACTCGGTCTCGGCACCGCAAGACTGGCAATGCGCAACGTACCTTTCCACAAGGCCATCGCTCTCTTCTTCCTCGTGGAAATAGTCCGCCAGATTAATTTCTTCTTGCGCCTCATAACCCCAGTCATCCGCGCCTTCAATTTCCATATGGTGGTTGCAATAATCACAGCTTAAAGATTGCGTGCCCGGATTAAATTTAAGGTCAGCCCCACAGGCTTCACAAGGTGTTTGAAGAAGCATGGATTATACTCCAGGAGGCAAAGCTGGCGGAACTGCAGAAAACAAGGGCTTTAACGCATCAACATCCGCAGCCTTCGCCCAATTCTCCATACCTTGAGACCACATCAACGTGTCGCGGGTAATCTTTCCATTTTGGATGAGGCCTTTCAGCCCATCTTCGGAAAAGGGTCCAGCCTGTTTGCCATCCAATGCGGCATAAAAATTAAGTTGGCTGGGAAGCGGTGGAGGGTCTTGAGTTGGGCTTTGCTGAGTGTTTTGTTGACCCATCAGATTTTTGCTGAGTTGATTGGCCATAGCAAAACCCATCCCTATGCCCACACCAGCGCTTGCATCTCCGCCAGGATTATCCGCTGCAATCTCCAAAGCATTGGCCGCCTGATACTGTGTATATTGATTTAGATTACCGAGAATGCCCATCGAAGACCGCTTGTCCAAAGCTTCCTCAACAGCCGGGGGAAGCGAAATGTTTTCCACCAGAAGCTGTTTCAATTCCAAACCATATTGTGTGAAATCGGCTTGAATTTTATCTTTTAGAAGCGCTGAAAGCTCATCATAATTAGATGCCATATCCAAAACAGGAATGCCGCTTTCTCCAATGGCGTCTGAAAAGCGTGTCACCATCAATGTTCTAAGTTGGGAATCAATTTCTTCCAGGGTGAAGTGGCCATCAGTACCGACGATTTCTGTAATCAAAGCTTGGAGGTCGTTAACGCTAAAGCTGAAATTACCAAAAGCTCTTAATCGAACAGGGCCAAACTCTGCATCCCTAAGCATGATAGGGTTTCGGGTGCCCCACTTGTTATCGGTAAAGGTACGGAGACTAACGAAATAGACCTCAGCTTTGAATGGGGATTCAAATCCATATTTCCACCCCTTTAGAGTGCTCAAAATGGGCAGATTTTGGGTCGTTAAACTGTGCATGCCTTCGTAAAAGACATCGGCGACCTGTCCTTCATTTACGAAAATAGCAGCTTGAGTGGGTCGGACTGTTAGCTTAGCACCATTTTTTATTTCGTTTCCATAGCGAGGGAAACGCCAGACCAAAGTATCTTCGCTATCATCGGTCCATTCAATAATATCGATAAATTCGCCAGCTATTTTATCCCAAAGCCCCACGAGGTCTCTCCATCAAATCCATTAATGTAAATACAATATAGGGCCGTGTAATGTAAGATTGCAATGTCTTGATAGAGTTTCAAAGGCCAATATTGAACAAGAGTGAGCCCAATAAAATGAGGGCGCAAGATAACGGCCATTGAAGAAAAAGACATGGTCAATAAAGGCTACCAAAAAACCCCACCCAACAACTATAAGTTGCTGATTGTCGAATAGGCCATCAAAGACTATGGCTCTATGGCTTTGCGGTCGCCTTCTGTCACCGCACTATCTGATAAAGACCAGACGGGTTAAGCTGCGACGCCAATCTTCACATAATTGCCCCGGTGATGAAATCTCATTTTCCAGCCAATAGGTCATAAGCCGGTGCAACATACCCATAATCATATTCTGCATCACACCAGGACTTACATCAGGCCAAATTTCACCTTTGATCTGCCCCTCCCTAATGTACATATCAATAGCTTCGTGAACCGGCGTTCGAATGAACTCTCGACGGCTTACCCAATACCGGGATGGAATATTCATGAATACGATTCGTGCAACATTGGGGCGATTGAAATAAAAATCACAGACTGTGCGCGTAAATGCGTTTAAACGTTCTTTCAAATCATCATATTTTGCCGTTTCCACAAAACACAATCTATGTAATTCGTTTAAATCCTCTTCAATACAGGCGTAGAACATAACCTCTTTATTACCAAAATACTTATAAACCGTCTGCGGGCTGACCTTAGCCTTCGCGCAGATATCCCTAATACTTACGTCTTCATATGCGGATGAGGCGAACATATCCAAGATTGTAGCTCGGAGCTTAGCCAATGCCTCCGGTGCAATTTGGCGTCCGTCAGGGTTACTCTTAATCTTAAGCGACATATGCAAGTTTTAGCCTACCAATGCGATATAATCTATAATTAATTAAAACCAATCCGTGTAAAATTGACAAAGGCCATGAT
>JASFRS010000242.1:0-3238 GCA_050114795.1 Sphingomonadales bacterium | reverse complement strand
TGCGCATGCGACTTACAAATTTCTCAAGCGGTGGAAGCATATGAGGATAGGGACTATCACTGTCCGAAACCTCATCAATATCAAAAAATACAGCATTGGGAATATGGCAATTTTCATACTCCGCGCAGGCGTCACGACCTTGGGATGGCATATGCCAGGTTGCATCCACAATGCGGACGTCGGGTGCGTTTAAATGCTGCGCGAGCCATCCTGTGCTTACCAGTGATTGAGATGTGGAACGCATAACACTCCCCTTGAAGTCGCGTTAGAGCCTCAGTCTTAAGGAGAAATTACAGTCTTTCAATGGTTAAGCTGAGATGTCTGTCAAACTGTTGTTGCTAACGGCTGCACTTTAAAGCCTACATCATTCAATTTTTGAATGATCTGATCGACTTGCTCCCGGTCACGGGCTTCGATTTCCACATCGCAATAAGTGCCTTTAGCAGGAAGGTTTAGGAAATTGCGATTGTGATGAACGTCAATGATGTTCCCACCTAAATCGGTAATGACCTGAGTGGCTTTCAAAAGTTGCCCGGGTAAATCCCGCATAGTGAGGCGAAGCCTGGCAATTCGCCCTTCCCGGATGAGGTCACGCATAAGGATGGATGATAATAAGCGACTGTCGATATTGCCACCACTGATGATCAGGCCGACTTTGCGACCTTTGAAGCGCTCCTTATTAGTTAAAAGTGCAGCCAGACCTGCCGCGCCTGCGCCTTCAGCCACAGTCTTTTCAACATTAAGCAGTAGAGAAACAGCGCGTTCTAAGGCTTCTTCATTCACCAAAACAATATCATCGACTAGGTTGTTGATAATGGCGGTGGTAAGCTGTCCAGGTTTTTTAACGGCAATACCTTCAGCTAGGCTATCGCCCGTGCAATCAAGCTGTTCGTCCTTCATTTGCGCGTAGACAGCGGGGTAAAGCTCTGCCTGAACCCCAATGACTTCAATATCGGGGCGGAGCGCTTTAACTACTGTCGCAATACCGGAGATCAAGCCGCCTCCTCCGATGGGGACAACGAGCGTGTCAATTTCCGGATGTTCATCCAGTATTTCAAGACCAATAGTACCTTGCCCGGCAATGACGTCTTTATCATCAAAAGGATGCAGGAAATAACGACCTTCACGATCGGCTAATTCATGGGCAAAGGCGGCTGCATCTTCCAACTTGTCGCCGGTTACAATGACTTTGGCACCAAAAGCCTCGGTATGCTGGACTTTTACCAGTGGTGTGCCGATTGGCATGACAATGGTTGCTGGAATACCCAAACGTTGGGCATGATAACTGACGCCTTGTGCGTGATTGCCTGCAGACATAGCAACCACGCCGTTTTTGCGTTCCTCATCATTTAACAGCAACAATTTATTAAGCGCGCCGCGTTCTTTAAATGCAGCGGTAAATTGAAGGTTCTCAAATTTGAGATAAACATCGCAATCAGTGATTTGAGAGAGCGTCACGCTTTTTTCAAAAGGCGTGCGTCGCACAGCACCTTCAATACGCTTTGCTGCCGCCTTTACATCATCCAGGCTTGGCTGGTCCATAAAGCTCTATCTTTCTGCTTTCAAAGTCAACGTGCCAAGGGCATCGTCCAAGATTTTCTCTTTGGAGGTGGAAATCTCGATATATTTTCCATCCCGCCAAAGCGGTGCCAAATCTCCATAATGAGGAGATAGGAAGTGTCCAGATTGGCCCCCAGGGATGATATAGCGGGATGTTTCCAGATTGGCGAGGTCATAAATCGCCCGATAGCTTGGCCCATCGGTGGATTCATAAGGATGCTTGCTGGCAAACTTCAATGGGGAAACATTGATGGCATAAGGGCCACCGTCTGCTTCGTCTTTAAGTTCAAACCAAGACTTTAACGCATCCACATTTGAAAATGGGCGGTGAACATGGGTGACTTTATGAACATCACCCCAGCGCCAAGCTCGCCAATTCTCACCATGTGCGGCGGTTAACTCTGCAACAGCATCGTCAAGTGCGGCAGCAACTTGCGTTGCGCAACTTTCAACGGCCGTTGTCCGGTTGTCATCGCACCACGCTTCGCCATATTCTGCGCCGCGGAACAGGGGCAGCAGGAAGTCGGGGCGAATATCCCAATAGCGGGAAAAGCGATCTTTTAAATCATCTTCATAGATATGTTTGGCAATTGCGCGGTGCCAGGCGGCATAAATAAGTGGTTCTGCATCATCGCGCCACATGCCGCCGTCCCATTTGGCAAGAGCGTCGCGCAGTTCTTGGTGTTTGCCGCCAAAGTCGCCGATTGCGAGCATAATTTTACTTAATTCAACAGCCATATCCGTTGCCGGATCCATTTGAATGTCGATGAAACTCTCTGCATCATGCTGTGTTGAGCTAATTAGTCGTTTGGCAATACGGTTCGCGCGATAGGGCAAGGCCCAATCATCCGTTATATGATAGGGGTAGTCATCGCGGACAATCTTTTGGTTAGCTGTATAAACCATGCCGCTGGGTGGGTTATAGGTCTGGGGCAGTTCTTCAAATGGAATGCGATCAATCCATTCATCAGTGCCCAACCAGCCGCGTGCCGGTAAAAGGCCTTGAGTTGGGCTTTCAGGGTCGCGAACCGGGACTTTACCGGGAGCGATATAGCCGATGTTGCCATCAACATCTGCATAAACGATGTTTTGTTCAGGCGCATGAAAGCCCATTAAAGCCTTAAGGAGGGACTGATAATCATGGGAATTTACGATCTGTCGTCCTGCACTTGCTGATGTATCCGCATCTTCTAGGGCAGTCCAATGAAAGGCCATAACATGGCGATTATCCAAGAGCATTTGCATGTCCTTTGAGACATCAGACATGATTGGACCGTGGCGGCTTTCGCGGACGTTAAGTACCACGTCTTCACCGCCCTTGACCTTGATGATTTCTTCGCGCGTTTCAAAGACAACCGGACCGTCCACAGTCAGATAGCTGCTATCATCAACAAGGCGTTCAATATAAAGGTCCTGAACATCCGGATTCGTGTTGGTGAAGCCCCAGGCAATCCGGTCATTTCTCCCTAGAACAACAAAGGGCACCGCGGGCAGGGTGGAACCAAGAAGGTTTTTACCATTGATATTGAAGTGCGCCAGATACCAGATGCTAGGGGTGGTCAGGCCAAGATGTGGGTCATTAGCCAGCATTGGCTTCCCGCTCTTCGTCCATTCGCCATTTACGACCCAATTATTTGAACCTATCCATTTACGCGGTGCCGGGCTAATTGGCGCCCAT
>JASFRS010000241.1:0-3260 GCA_050114795.1 Sphingomonadales bacterium | reverse complement strand
TGAAAAGGAATTGAATAATGGCTTCAACTTGGCGACACACTTTTGTACTAGTCGATAGCAATAAGCTAAAGACAACCCTCAATTTTAAGTCGGAACAATCCGGCGTAGACATTGACGCGGAATTCTCAGACGCGAATACAGCAGATGATCTTCTCGCGGTAGCATTGGCGGCCGTCACCGATGCGAATATCTATTCGAGAAGTTTAACTTACGTCAAAGGCGGTTCACCTGCATTACCAGCAGATGCCGATATTACCGACGTTGCGATAGTTCTGGCGTACCTGACTGGTACGGGCGTACTGCCAAAATACGCTACGCTACGAATTCCTGCGCCAGTGGCTGGAATCTTTGGCGCAGATGGAGTTAGCATTGACAAGACGGATACGGACCTCATCGCTTACGTGGCCGAACTCGCTGCTGATTTCGTAGTCAGTGACGGCGAACCAATCGTCACAGATATCGATGATGGCATCGCTGGCGGCTCGTGGACTAGCGTGAAGAAAACAAGGAAAGCGGTTCAGTCTGCGCAGGCGTAGCGATTAACAATGCCAGTCGTACAAATTGACTGGGAAGCAATCAAGACGCTATTTGCCGATGAGACAGAGATAATTGCAGTAACGTCACGGCAACGGGCGTTACTGCTTTCTTTGTCTGAACAACTACATTGGGAAAAAACATTCCGTGATTTTGGCTACGATTTTGCAGACAAAGATACTCTTGATGCGGAAATATCAGACGTACAGCATAACCTAACAATGCCAGTAAACCTCACTGACCTAATCGGCTATATTGATGAAATCGAGGACTTGTTGCGACTACTTCAAAATCCTTCTGTATGTTGTGAGGATGTAGATTGGACAGGTGGGGACCAGTATACGGAACCGGTGGATGAAGGAAGTACAAACGGCGTACCACAGGCATTAGTAGATGCTGGATGGGCTGACGATACGGATGATTGGGACGGGTTTGAAGATTGGATGTGCGCAGTGGGGAACGTGCTAGTAAATAACATGCAATCCAAGGTCGTGCTATTGGAGGATGTTTTTGACAATGCGGGCTTACTTATTGTCGGGGCAGGCGCTTTGTTGGGCCTACTTGGGATTATCGTTTCTAGTGGTGTCAGTATACTTGTGGCGGGAATCCTCACGGCGGCAGGCTCGGCACAAACACTTTGGCAAAAGCTCAAAGACGGGGGAACAGATGCAGTACCGTCACCCGAAGAAATAGAATTATCCCGCGAAGAATTAGTTTGTGCCTGGTTAGATCCAGCGAACGACGGGATAGATGACAGAATATCGTCATTCCATGCCGCTATAGATTCTGAATTCAGTGCTCTAGAAGCGACAATCTTAAAACTGTTGATGCATCAACAAATGATAAAAGCGCTTTACACGGGTTCTTATGTGCAATCAACAGGTGATGACAGTCTTGCCCAAAAAATGTATGATGCCGGAATAACACCAAGTACATATGACTGCGATTGTGAAGAGCCAGGAATCTTTACATTTGATTTCGACAGCGATGCAGAGGGCTGGACAGGACCAAACATAGCGTATTTCGCCTATAATGGTACCCTGGATTGTCTTGAGGGAATAGCGAACACAAATAGTACATGGCGTAGTTTCAATGGCGATACTGAGGATTTTTATACGTTATCGGGATTAACACCACCACAATATTGTAAACGCCTAAGATACGATATTCGCTTTGATACTCTTGGTGGTGCGGCGCTTTATAATAAATGGAGAATACGTATCCAAGACGGAACCGGCACCTACTATTATGGCGATGAACATGATACCGACGAAATTGGTTGGGACACTGGCTGGCATACAATCACGGACGAAGTATCAACACTTTGTACGATAAATTCAGCTAATAATAACGGTATAGCTATAGAAAATTATCACCCTGATGCTGGTCACGTTAACCAAAGAATGCGAATAACAAATATTACAATACTGGATGATTGATGGACGTATCACCTATTCTAGAGACAGTCACACCCCTAGGTCTAGTCGCCCTTATGATAGTATTGGCGTACTATGCAATCAACAAGTTTGGCACCATCCAGTCGCAGCATTATGAGCGACAAACTGAGTTATTGAATCAACTTAACGTGACAATGATGGCCTGCGCTCAAAGATTGGAAGATATTGAGGAATCTTTGCAAAATCTTGACGAAAGATAGACCAGCTGTCCACGTTGCATGGTGGTCAATTCTTTGCTACCATATGCCCGTTATGTAATACGGGTAGAGTACCAGAGGTACAAAGGAAAACATGGTGTCAACAACCTCCGATTATCTCATAGATGTCGCAACGATAGATTACCTCCGATTAGCCACTTTTGATTTTTCCCTATATTGCAAAATAACCGCCCAACTACACAAAAAATATGCAGGCTGGCGAAAGTCGCGATGGCTACAATACAAAATGATGAGGAGCCAAGACAAAGTATCCTATGGCATTGGCACACAAGACGACAGGGACCATGGAATATTTGAAGCATCCGGAGCAGCTGCGCATGTGCTCGCACATTGGTTCTTCCGAACCCAGCAGCTAAACAGAGACGATATTTATTGCACAAGAATAGACCTTCAGATCACAAGAAAGCGACCAGATGAGTTAGACTATATAAAAACACACAAACGTCTACGACCGCCTAAGCAGTTAATCCTAGGCGATGAGGGAAACACCCTGTATATCGGTAATAGACAATCCGATTCATTCTGGCGCCTATATGACAAAACTGAGCAGGATGTACGGCTTGAGGTCGAATTGAAAGGCAAGCAAGCGAAGAGGGCCTGGACCGCCTTTATGCAGAATGCCAGCATATTAGACCTATTCCAAACCTACGTGAAGAAATCACGCGTTCCTAAGTACTTAGCTGAGCACTATATGATAGGCGAGGACATATTGGACATGACGCAATTTGAACTAGATGCTACGGAGGATCTGGGCAAAAAACTCGCCTGGCTCATTAAATTAGATGCGCTAGTCTACAAACTAGCACACGACCACGATACGAAAGACCAGATGGGAAAAATCATTAAAAGATGGTACAAATACACGACAAATGCTTGACAAAAGGTAGTACACTAGTGTACTATTCTGCTGTTGACATCGGTAGGGCAAACCCGGCTCGTCCCCCACATTTGCGCGCCGGGTTTTGTCCATCTTTTGAAAAGGAATTGAATAATGGCTTCAACTTGGCGACACACTTTTGTACTAGTCGATAGCAATAAGCTAAAGACAACC
>JASFRS010000240.1:0-3270 GCA_050114795.1 Sphingomonadales bacterium | reverse complement strand
CGTGACGCCCGCGCGGAGTATGAAAATTGCCATATTCCCAATGCTGTATTTTTTGATATTGATGAGGTTTCGGACAGTGATAGTCCCTATCCTCATATGCTTCCACCGCTTGAGAAATTTGTAAGTCGCATGCGCAAATTGGGTTTAGGCGATGGCAGCCGCATCATCATCTATGACAATAGTGACTATCATTCCGCTGCCAGGCTATGGTGGATGTTACATATCTTCGGTCATCATGACTGCGCAGTATTAGATGGCGGATTGCAGAAATGGCTGGCCGAGGGACGCGCTGTTGAAGATTTACCACCCCCGCCCCGAGACAGGCATTTCACTGCCCGCTTTGATCAAACCAAAGTGCGCGATATTGAACAGGTCAAGGCCATGGTGAATGCATCAACCGGACAGATTATTGATGCGCGCTCTGCACCACGTTTTTCCGGCGCTGAAGCGGAACCCCGCCCGAATATGCGCTCCGGCCATATTCCTGACAGTAAAAACATTCACTATGCTGCGCTTTATGAAGATGACGGCACAATGAAAAACCCTGGCCAATTAAAAGATATTTTTATGAGCGCAGGCGTTGATTTAAATGCACCCATCACAACAACCTGCGGCTCCGGCGTGACCGCCTGTGCCCTGGCCTTGGCGCTTGATCAATTGGGTCATCAAGATGTTTCAGTCTATGATGGCTCCTGGTCAGAATGGGGCGCTTTAAAAGACACTCCAGTGGAAACAGAATGACGAAGAAGACTGACACCCGGCTTGTAGAAGCAGGCCGTCATAAAGATTGGACCATGGGCGTGGTCAATCCACCTGTGTTTCATGCAAGCACGTGCGTGTTTGAAACTCTGGCGGATATGGAACACGCGATCGCCAACCCGGATGATCAGCTTTTTTATGGCCGCCGTGGGACACCAACAACCTGGGCCCTCGAAGAAGCCATGACGGAATTGGAAGACGGGTGTGCAGGAACCAAACTCACGCCATCTGGTGTTTCAGCCATTGCTGCTTCTCTGCTCGCATTTCTCCGCCCGGGTGATCATGTTTTAATGGCAGACAGCGTTTATGAACCATCGCGGTTGATTTGCCAGGGGTTATTGAAGGCCATGAATATCTCGCATGATTTTTATGACCCTTTGATTGGCCCAGGAATTAAAGACCTGATGAAACCAAACACCAAAGTTGTTTTCGTTGAAAGCCCTGGGTCTTTGACATTTGAAGTACAGGATATCCCCGCGATTTCCAAAGCTGCCCATGATCATGATGCGGTGGTCATCTGCGATAACACCTGGGCTACACCATTATATTTCAACGCTTACGCCCATGGGGCCGATGTAGTCATCCACGCTCTTACAAAATATGTCGTTGGCCATTCAGATGCCATGCTTGGGTCCGTTGGTGCAAATAAGCAGTGCTGGCCGCGACTGCAAAACATGGTCTATCGCCTGGGACTTTGCGCCGGTCCGGATGACGCTTATCTGGGCTTGCGTGGTTTACGCACCATGGGAACACGTTTGCGCCAGCAAGGGGGCACCGCCCTTGAATTGGCGCGAAAACTGGAAAACCATGACGAAATTGCACAAGTCCTTCACCCTGCCCTGCCCAACTGCCCCGGCCATGAGATATGGAAACGGGATTTTACAGGGTCTTCAGGTCTGTTTTCCATCGTATTAAAGCGCGGCGAATGGGCGAATTTAGCGCCGATGGTTGATCACATGAACCACTTCCGAATGGGTTTTTCCTGGGGTGGCTATGAAAGCCTTATTCTCCCCGCCCGCTTCAATCGAAGTGCGAAAAAATGGGAAGCGCCCGGCCCACTTTTACGGCTAAACGTCGGTTTGGAAGATGCTGGCGATCTATATGATGACCTAGCCAAAGGATTGGAGCGTTATGCTCAGGCTCTGGCTTAGATTATTCGCATTTACCTTCCTACTATCGCTTGGTTTGATCGCACGGTCTGAAACCAGGTTGCTGGCCCCTGCGAGCTTAAGCGGTCTAAGCGCTGAACTGATCAATATCTGGCCTCATGAGGATAAGCTACGCATCATAACGGCCTCCTCATCTCAACTGGTTCGGCAATTGGAACAAGGGCTTGAAGGGGACGGCCTGATCACCGCCAATCGCCGTTGGATGAATGAAGCGGCCAAATTACAGTTGATTGACCCCGATAGTCGCAGGGTTCTTCTTGGCACTCATATGGCTTTGGTAAGCCGCACCCCCGGGGAACAACTGCATAACCTCACTGAATTGGACAAACTTCTAACCAAGCATCAACGCATCGCCCTATGCGGCCCCGGCCCGGTGCCTTGTGGTGATTACGCCCGACAAGCTTTGCAGGATGTCGGAATATGGGAAGGCATCCAAAGCCATGTCATTTACGGAAAAGACGCTGCTGCAACGCGGCGCTTCATTGAAGCCGGAGCCGTTGATTATGCGATCCTTTACAACAGCGATGTTGTTCAATCCTCAGTGCTTCATCTTCTCTATCCGATAACATCCGCCGAAGCACATTATGAATTGGCGCGGGTACAGAGCTCTGATACTGCAAAATATGTCCAACTGCAGAGTTTCCTCACAAGCGCGCCTGTGAAAAGGCTCTTTGAATCCCGCGGTTTTGAAACCAAGATAACGCCATGACGGAATTCGAGACTGAAGCCCTGCTATTATCTTTAAAGGTCGGTGCAACCGCGATTTCATTCGCGCTGCCCTTAGCCATATTCTTAGGATGGCTCCTGGCCAAAAGAGATTTCCGCGGCAAATTGATTCTGGATATTTTGATCCATACACCCATGGTTCTCCCACCCGTCGTTGTAGGTTTTGCACTGCTTAGCCTTTTTGGCCGAACAGGACTAATCGGCGCGTGGCTTCACAGCCAATTCGGGATAGACATCGCTTTTACTTGGCAGGCTGCCGCGATAGCCGCGGGAATTATGGCTTTGCCCTTGATGGTGCGCTCCATTCGTCTTTCCATGGAATCTATTGAACCAAGGTTGGAACAGTTAGCCGCCACTTTAGGCGCTTCACCTTCAAGAGTTTTTCGCACAATAACCCTACCCCTTGCGCGTCCAGGCATATTGGCTGCAACCGTCATTGGCTTTGCAAGGGCGCTTGGAGAATTTGGCGCCACTATCGCCTTTGCAGCAAATATCCCAGGCGTCACACAAACTCTGCCCTTAGCCGTCTATACAACGCTTCAAAGCCCCGGCGGAGAGGATGCGGCGACCCGTTTGGCCCTCATTGCACTGGCGATTGCGGTCACGGCTCTTGTCA
>JASFRS010000239.1:0-3337 GCA_050114795.1 Sphingomonadales bacterium | reverse complement strand
CGTTCTGCCGGGCCAAAAGGCTGATTATCCCGCAGCCGCCCAAGCCAGCTGTCACTTGGCAAAGCCTTCGCGGCTAATAACGCCGCATTCATGGCTTCACGAAGCTCTTCCTTATCTTCCACCAATTCGCCAATACGCGTTTGAATACCGCGTCCGCGTTTGCGCTTGGACCCTTCAGGCCCCAATAACCAGCGCCGCAATTCCCGCATTTCCTGCCCGGTTAAATCAGCAGAAAACGTTGTGTCAGCGGCATCAAAGAGATGATGGGCCTCATCAAAAACGAAACGGCTGGGCGCACCAGGTTCCCCTGCCCGCTGTACTGCATGAACCATGACCAAGGCATGATTAGCGATAACCAATTGCGCGCGCTGTGCCGCCCTTTGGCTTTTTTCAATGAAGCAGCGCTTATAGTGGCGACACGCCGTATACATGCATTCGCCGCGATGGTCGGTCAGGCTGGAAATGCGACTATTGCCGAAATAAGCCCCCAGCCATGCCGGGAAATCACCGCCGATTAAATCCCCATCCCGGCTATAACGCGCCCAGCGTTCTATTAACGCCAGCAACTGCACATCCTGCGCCTGTGGACCCATGCCAAAACCCGCCTGGGCCATGGCTTCTTCTAAGTTCAAAAGGCAAAGATAATTTTCCCGCCCCTTGCGAATCACAGCACGCCGTGCCTGTTGTCTTTTGTCCGGGTAAAGACGGCTTAATTCCTGATCGATTTGCCTCTGCAGAGCCTTGGTATAAGTGGCAATCCAAACGGTGCCTTTTGCGCGCTCCGCCCAAAGACTCGCCGGCGCGACATAGCCTAAAGTTTTACCAATCCCCGTTCCCGCTTCAGCCAGAACGATATTAGGCGCATCCGCTTCTCGCGGTGCAAAGGCATAAGCAGCCGCTTTGGCATAATGTTTCTGCCCCTTGCGCTGTTCCGCACGGGCGGGCAAAAGACTGGTGAGGCGTTTTTCAATCGCTTCTTCATCCAAAACAATATCCGCAGGTGGCGGAGGTGGAGCTTGGCCTTCCCATTCCACAAGCGCATCCCAAAGCGCCCGGGACCGGCGCTTTTGCGGGCCCAAAGCGTTAAAAATGAAATCCGCCCAGGGCCATCCCGCACGCTTCATCGCAACCAAAGTCTCATGAGCGCCTTCATAATAGGGATAATGCGGATCACTCAGCTCATCGAATAGCGCCCGCACCGCACGGGCAATGATATAGGCCTCATCCTCCAGCGTTTCCGGTGCGTCAAAACCTAAAGCTCGCGCTAAACCTGTAACTGTCGGCACAAGGGGTTGCGCGGGACGCACAAAAACGAAAAGCTCTAACACATCCAAGGCATGAGTTAAGTCCAACCCCAAAATCTGCCGTGCCAAGGGCTTGGAAACGATAAAGACCGGTTGGTCAGCCAATAAATCCTTGGCACGCTTAAGACTCAGAGCCTCAAAACTGCCATCACCCTTTAAAGACATGGCAGATTTGCGCGTTAAAGCGAGTGCATCGGGTATGGATGGTGGTTGGGACTCCTGCATTGGGCGGACTTTAAGGATAAAATTTGCATTCGTCACCAAGATTGAAACCTGATTTATTGACGAAAGGCCAACACCGACCTAATTTCCGCGCGAGTTTAAACCAAGAGACATTGGACCTAAAAAATGAGCAATCTGCGTGACGCCGCCCTGAACAGCAAAGCCTGGCCGTTTGAAGAAGCACGCAAACTGCTCAAACGGGTTGAAACCAATGGCATTGGCGATAAGGGCTATGTCTTGTTTGAAACGGGCTATGGCCCCTCAGGCCTGCCGCATATAGGCACTTTTGGGGAAGTCGCACGAACGACAATGGTGCGCCATGCTTTCACATTGCTAAGCGATATTCCCACACGTCTGATTTGTTTTTCGGACGATATGGATGGTCTGCGCAAAGTCCCGGACAATCTTCCTAATAAAGAACTTCTTGAGCCACATCTTGGCAAACCTTTGACCAAAGTGCCTGACCCCTTTGGGACTCATAAGGGTTTTGCCCAGCATAATAACGCGCGGCTTCAGGCTTTTTTGGACCAATTTGGCTTTGACTATGAATTTTATTCAGCCACCGAGTGCTATACTTCTGGTCGCTTTGACGAGACGCTGCTGAAACTTCTCGCCAATTATGACGCTGTGCGCAATATCATCCTACCCACATTGGGCGAGGAGCGCCGGGCGACTTATTCGCCATTTCTACCCATCTGTCCTAAAACCGGTGTGGTGTTGCAAGTACCAACCACTAAACGCGACGTGGACAATGGCAGCATTTCCTATATCGACCCCAATGATGGGGAAGAAATGACTGTGCCTGTCACCGGTGGTCATGTGAAATGTCAGTGGAAGGCAGACTGGGCCATGCGCTGGGTGGCTTTAGGTGTCGATTATGAAATGGCCGGAAAAGACCTGATTGACAGCGTGAAACTATCTAGCGGCATCGCGAAAGTCCTGGGCACGCGTCCACCGGAAGGCTTTAATTATGAGCTGTTCTTGGATGAAAAAGGTCAGAAGATTTCCAAGTCCAAAGGCAATGGTCTGACCATTGACGAATGGCTGCGCTATGCCAGCCCGGAAAGTTTATCGCTTTATATGTTCCAGGCCCCGCGCAAGGCGAAGCGTCTCTATTTCGACGTCATTCCTCGCGCTGTGGATGAATATTATCAGCATTTGAAAGCTGTTCAGAACCAAGATGTCGAGAAACAACTGATGAACCCCACATGGCATATCCATGAGGGTCATCCGCCAAGCGATGTGCCGCCGATTTCCTTTGGCCTGATGATGAACCTGGTGGGTGCGGCCAATGCGTCGACCAAAGACCAGCTTTGGGGCTTTATTTCCCGCTATGTGCCAGGTGCTACGCCTGAGAGCGAGCCGGAGCTTGACCGCTTAGCAGGTTATGCCATTGCCTATTATGAGGATTTTGTTGCCCCACATAAAGCCTATCGCCTGCCCAATGAGCAGGAACGCCGGGCCATGGAAGACCTGCGCGCGCGTTTGGTGGCTTTGGATGAAGATACAGACGGAGATACCATCCAGACCGAAGTCTTTTCCGCAGGTAAAGCAGCCGAATTTGAAAATCTCCGCGATTGGTTCAAAGCGCTTTATGAATGCCTACTTGGCCAAAGCCAAGGTCCACGCATGGGTGGCTTTTTTGCACTCTATGGCCTTAAAAATTCCATAGATATGTTGGATAAGGTTTTGAATGGAGAGAAATTATCCTAGTCTCTCCCGCGCGGCAGATTGGGAGAGGTTGTGCGCGCAATTCTAATGCTTTTCATATTGTGCCTGAGCGGGGGCGTTCAGGCACAATCATATGCAGA
>JASFRS010000238.1:0-3360 GCA_050114795.1 Sphingomonadales bacterium | reverse complement strand
GCAACGTCCAATAGCTCCTGTCTGTTGGTACGGTTTTTAACAAGTGCTGCCATTTCCACTGCTTGAGCGTGATGCGGTATCATGTCCTGCATGAATTTCACATCATCAGGGGAATAGCTGGTATCGGCAACTTTGACAGCTTCATCCGCGCCAAGCGCTTTAGTTGCTTGACCTGGTGCCCCTGGCTGAACGATGGGGACATCTTGCGCAAGGGCGCTTGAAACGTTGAAACTTAAAATAAGTGCAGATGTTTGAAGAAGCAGGCGTTTTGACATGTGCTTTTTTCCTTTTTACTCCAAGCTTTGTGGAAAGCTAAAGCCAAAATGGATATTACACAAGTCCCCCCCATTTCTTGCGACAGACATCAGGCGTCAACAGTCTCGTGGTTTAAGCATTTAAGGTCTTTGATAAAATTCAACGCATCATCAACAGTGTTGATGAGGATTGCGCGGTTTATCCATTCTTTAAAGTCATCGCTTTCAAGTTGATCTTTGAAGTGAAGAGCGACAGCACCGGTCAAGATTGACCGCTGTAATCCATTGAGTGGATGACCGCTAAGGTCAATATTTGCATGACTCTCTGGTATTGGAACGGGATGAACGTCCGGCCATGTTCTTAAACTGCTCGTCATGCGTTTCTGCATGACGTCTGCAATGGAAAAGGCACTGGCAGCACGGTTTGTTAAGGCGGGCAGGCCCCATTTGTCGGACAGGGTTGCCAAGAAGCTGGTGTGATCGCAGGGTGTGTTGATGATGGAGTTTTCCAGGATGCGCGATGAAATCATGACCATTGGCACACGGATGCCTAGGCGATTAAATGTGAAATCGTCCTGTCCCTTTTGGTTGCTTGCGGGTGGAACGGCTGCCGGTGGGGCGACATGATCAAAACATCCGCCATGTTCATCATGGGTAATGATGAATAAAACATCGTCACGATAGCTGCTGTTTTTAATCGCGTTATATATATCTGCGATCAAATGCTCCCCTAAAAGGACGGTTCCCGCCTGTCCCTCTGTTTTCTGGGAGGAGGGGTGTTGATCATTGTGATCAGCGCTTAAAAACCGCGGTTCGATAAATGCATAATCAGGCAGTTCTCCATGCTGCAGATCATGATGAAAGCGGGAAAGTGAGTGTGGCAAGTCCTCCATCCCATGGACGATATAGGTAAGGGAGATGTCGTAATTGTCCGTATAAACTTTATGTTTGATCCCGCGCTGTTTCATTTGGTGAAAGACGGTTTCTTTACTCCACACTTGAGATGCCCATATTTTGATCTCTTCAAGCGTGCGTTCATCACCTTCTCCAGCATCGCCAATCGGGTTAAAGACCTGGCCGCCAGAAGTCGCCGCATGCCAGAAAGCACGATTACACCAGGTCTGGCTTGGAACGGAACAGTGCCAGTGGTCAAATACGGCAAAGCTTTTCGCTAATGTACTAAGCACTGGGAGCTGAGCAGGCTCAAAACAGGCCATGATCTGGCTATAGATGTCATAATCAGGGTCGGCAAAAGGCGTGCCCGTCATCGCCTGTAAAGTATTCACATAGTCATTCACAAAACCCTTCATGCCGGCCTGTGGAGGTGGGTCAGACGGCACATTATAAGGTGTTGTCATATTCCACGCTGTTTTTCCAACATTCGCAGGGTCGATAACATCATAGAGCTGGGTATTGATATGTGGATATTCTTCTCCGGGATCCGGGAAAGGCTGGTGATAATCCTTTGCTTTTCCAACGGGCACATCGGCTTTGTGATCCGGGTTTTTTGCACGGCTGGGGATGGGGTTTGCATAGTCTTTGGCGTTTTGCAGTCCTTCAAAATGTTGGCCTTTCGGTACGCCATTTTGGTAGAGGTTTCCTAACAGATTATCGAAAGACCGGTTTTCCAGCATCAGCACTACAACGTGATTAAAGCTGTCAATCCAACGTGACATGGCAATTCCCCTTTGTTTTGTAAAAGACGCATTTTACGCAACTGGGGGTTTGGGTTTTTTGATCTTGTATATAACAAACAGGCAGGTTAGATTCTTTTTGCTCTCGCCGAGAGCGGCCCAGAAAGGTAGCGCAAACTACCCTTCCGGACCTAACCAAACCATTACGACAAATAATGGAAAGGCATAACTCATGGTTATCACACAATTTTACGATTTGCGAAGACTCATAGCGCCCAATTCTCATATTGGGAGCTAAGTCATGTCGCAACATCGTGGGAAGGATGCCCGGGCTTTGGATGAAAAAGGCCCAGGTGTCCCGCAGTTATTGAATGATTTGTACAGATCATTGGACCGCTTGCATGGTGCGGCGGGATTATTGTCTTCAATTGCCGACGGGCATTTTCAGACAGTTCCTGCAAACAGCGTCGCTGACTATTGTTTCCTCATTGAAGTGATTCAAGAAGAGGCATTGAAAGCCCGTAGTTTGCAAACCCAGCTCGCCCACGCCTGGGCCACGTAAAGAAGACCCGCCTGGTTGCCGCCGGGCGGGTTTTATTTTTTTAACCCCTCACCCTAACCCTCTCCCACAAGGGGAGAGGGGATTAGTAAGAACGCCATAACCTCCCCCCCCTCTCCCCTTGTGGGAGAGGGTCGGGGTGAGGGGGTAATCAAACAATCCTTGTATCATCATAATGTATATACTACACCGTAGCAAAATCATAAGGAGAGGCCCATGCTGAATACCCTCATTGCTTCTGCTGCGCTTTTAATCATGCAGCAGACCCCCGCTCAAATTTCCCCCGTTAACGATGTGACTGACAGCGCAAAAGCTGTCTATCTGGCTGATGCAGCAGCGAAAAAACGTGGGAACAGGAGTGAGATTGCCGTTCTTGGAACGACCCATCTACGTCAAAGCCTCCCCAAGGATTTTGACTTTAAGCGCTTCGATCCTCTGCTTGATAAATTAGAGGCCTGGGCCCCGGAACGTATTGCGGTTGAAAGCCTGTCTGGTCCGCAATGCGATTATCTGCGGGCTTATGTGTTTCTCCATGATGATACTGCGGATACCTATTGTTCTGACCCCGAACCTGCGCGCAAGGCCCTTGGACTAAGCGGCCCGGAAGCTGCCGAAAAGATAGAAGCTTTATTAAATGTGCTTGCGACGAACAGGCCCGCTGAAGAGCGCCGTGAATTGGCCGCTTTGTTTCTGGCCGCAGGCGACCCATGGTCTGCCATAGTGCAATGGATGCGTTTGCCCGAAGAAGACCGCATTGCTCGCGATGGCTTGAACGATGAGCTTGTCGAATATCTGAACAAGCGCATGGAGCGCCGTGGGGAAAACACCGTTATTGCAGCACCGCTGGCCGTCCGCTTGGGTCATGAACGCCTCTATCTGGTGGATGACCAGACATATAAGGGTAATGCCTTCA
>JASFRS010000237.1:0-3394 GCA_050114795.1 Sphingomonadales bacterium | reverse complement strand
TACTTTCTGAATAGCCGCTTTCCATTCACGCCAATAAGCACTATCCATTGGCATTCCGTCACCCATCAGACACATGCCGCTAAGCAACGAACCTATTTCGTCAGCCCCTGTTCTTTCGTAATATTCCTCAAGAAAAGAGAACATTGCTAAGTAGGCTTCTATTTCAGTCAAATTTTTAGTCACACCTCCATTTATACGCGTCGAAAACTTCTATCCAAGAAAAATCTCTGGAATATCTATTGCTTCACCGTTATCAAACTCAACAAGGTAAACTGTTCCCGGTGGGAAATTTTTGTATTTTAATTTCTTATAATTACGCGTTATCCCTATCACCGAACCCGTAGAGCCTGGCCTATATTCCGCAGGGGCATTACTCCTAACGCGCACAACGTCTCTATATGTAGGTTTTTTCATATCGTTTATGGCCTTCGCAACGGCCTCTTCTCGGCTAAGCGGCGGCACGGTTAACGCTTGATCATCATCAATTAAACTGATCAACTCGTCGTGAGTGTTGCCAATAATTCAAGGCAACCATTTCAACTTAGGAAGTTTATTAGAAATAACCTCAACCCATTCGTTTTGGGTCAATATGGCGACATGGAATAGATCCTCATTTGAATGTATATTCAAGCTCTGTTCGTGAAACCAACGCAAAAATTTGGAGTTCTTGACAAGAACAATCGGCCCTAAAACACCTGCAGATGTGTCCGCACTAGCAGTCATAGTGAGGCAATCACCTTCATCAAAACTACGCTGAGCCAAAACAGCCATTCCAAAATCAATCTCCAAAATATCAGCATTGGCTTTGGCAAATTCAACAACATGCACGCGATAGCCATTGGGGTCATAGTACAATCCAACGAAATCAATTCGCCCGGGAATATTGGTATCTGCAGGAAATCTAATATGAGTTCTTTGATTCGACATGGCCTTTAATACCTAAATTTTGTTTTATACCCACCAGGATTTTGAATTTCCAGAGTTGGCTGACTTATATGCCCATCTATTCGATCAGAGCTACTGGGCCGCACAACCACATTCCTTCCATCGGGTAGCTGTCCAACCCTACCAGTCCCGCCGCCAGGAATACTAATAGCTTTAACATTACTTAGACCCAAAGCATCAAAATCAGCATTCGCTTGTTCGAATCCTCCTGACTTTTGATACTGCGTAGTTTTTCCACCGGTACCAGGAAGGGGCGTTAAATCACCGATTAAATCGTCGAGTGCTCTTGAAGGAACAACCGCGTCACGAGAGTCATTCCCATCTCCATTTTGGTCATCATCGCCCGCGCCATCTAGCGCCCCTGGTGGCAGTCTCGGCGGTTGATTATTAGGGTTGTGATCATCATTATCACCTTCTTCATCATCATTCTGGTTATTGGATTGAGAAGAGGATTCACTACCCGTTACCGGAGGGGTTGCCTCTTGTGTATCATCATCGTCCAAGCTTGGGCCGCCATTGTGGCCAATACCAGGCCGGGAACCATCATCAGTTTCATTAAAGACCGGACCAACATTAGGCCCCACCAGTGTCGTGGGCGGTAAATCAACATCTTGATAAACACCTATGGCAACAAGCGCTGTAGCCGTTAACACTATCAACCCGTCAATGACCGCCGGGGCCGCAAGAACAAAAACAAAGCTATTCTGCAGTCCATCATGTTCACCAACGTTGGTCGGAGTTACACTCGCTGCAGCTATTTCCTTTGCAAGTTCATCAGAAGCACCTTGATCTCGCGCGTCTTTATACGCGTTTGAGAACTGCTCAGAAAGTTCTGCACCACCGCTAAGAAGCTGCTGCTCAATAAAGTCCCCAAGGCTTTTGAAAGAGCTTTTTTAATCTCATTGTTCGTCTTTTGTCATCGAATGGCTACCGCCGAATTAGTCTAAATACCTATTTAGCGTACTCCTTGACCTTTATAGACTTAAAGATCGATCCCTTCTTTCGCCAATATTTGATTAAGCTGCAAACCAATCGCTCCGACTTCTTTAGGTTCCTTCCCGATTCTAATTTTAAAATCCCACATTGGCGTTCCTGAGCAAGTCTCTCTAATAAGCTCAACAAGAGTACAAGCATCTTCGTGGCTTAATTCGAGAGTAATGGAGTTATCTGTTTTTGAGATAAATTTCATAGCAACCTCTAAAATGGCTCATTTCGACTTGGCAAAGAACCAATAAAAGTATTCCAATCATCCGGCCGAAACGCCGTTCCTCCATCTGGGGCAGCGGGGTTATGCACAACCACCGTTCGCGTCTCCTCATGTACAAAGAACGTGCGACCATCCCTTGCATATCGAATATCTGACGGATTATTCAATACGTCTTCTATATGGTCTTGGAACTGTTTTACATTCGTTATACCAAGATCATCAAATTCCCCTGATACAACATGTTTTTCAAACGCATGGCCAGCACCAATTTGTTCCGCAGTCAGTTGTTTGTTTAAATGGCCAGAAGTAACAGCGTTATCAGCTCCCTGATTCCCACTCCCATTTTGAGAGTTAGAGTTAGAGTTAGAACCAGAGCCTGATCCATTTCCGTTACCTGCAGTCCCCGATCCCGGTGAAGAGCCAGAGCCTCCCGATGATCCGCCGCCGGTAATTTTATTTTTGAAGCGTTTGATAACTTTAACGGCATCACCCCAACCTGCCGCAGCCAGAACGACAACACCAACAAAACCCTGCCCTAAGGATTCAGCCTCCTCTCGCTCAACTGTTGGGTCGACACTTTGAATAAGATCAGCTGATCCTCCAACAAGACTTGCAGCCGCCTCTCCTATTTCATCTCCCAAGAGAGCATCAAGCGCTTCACCAGCCACAAAATCTTTCACAACTGCCGCGGCACCAAACACCAAATATTGAATGCCCGTAAAGGCAACACTGGCTGCTGTCCCGTATTTCGCATCCAGCTCAGCAACCGTTTCTGTAACTTGAACAGCAACCTCACCCGCCTTCTTAATCGCAGTCTTACCATCGGGGTTATAAGGCTGGGCCTCTCCAGGCTCCCCACCGGAATCTGGCGCAGGAATTTCCTGCTGCCAAATATCGCTACCCAGAAGTATCTCCGCCGCCCGGCGCTGCCGTTCTTCCTCAGAAAGGCTGTCCCAGTCTTCTGAATTGGCAACACCCTCCAAGACGACAAGTTGTTGTAAATCTCGGTTGGTCTTCAGCTCATACGCTGCCTGCTCAGGTGTGAGACCCGAACGGATCAAGTCTTTAAAGAGCTTTTCCGCTGCTTTGTTAATCTCTCTGTCTGTGCCACGCAAATGGGCAGGAAGACGGGTCGTTAAGGCTTCAATGTCATTGACAATCTGACCAACCAGACCCTTAACGTCTTTCAGAACAGCGGAATTCACATTCCCATCAAAAGGCGCAAGGAGTTCCGTCGTTAAC
>JASFRS010000236.1:0-3421 GCA_050114795.1 Sphingomonadales bacterium | reverse complement strand
CATCGGCCAAAATCAAGGTCGCCATGGTCGTGCGATTAAAGTCTGGGACAAGCGGGAATTTAAGAACCTGGACAACACCAAAGAACTTGGCACCCGAAATATCAAAGTGGCCCTACGTCGCCTACGCCGTTTTGCCCGCGAAGGCGCTGCGGATGAGTTGGATTTAAAAGGCACAATCGATTCAACCGCGCGCCATGCCTATCTCGATATTCAAATGCGGCCAGAGCGACGCAACGCAGTCAAAGTCCTCTTATTTCTAGATGTGGGCGGTTCAATGGACCCTCATATCAAAATGGTCGAAGAGCTGTTTTCTGCCGCTCATACAGAATTTAAAAATCTCGAATATTTTTACTTCCACAACTGCCTTTATGAAGGCGTTTGGAAAGACAATTCCAGGCGTTGGCAGGAAAAAATCCCAACCCTCGATATTCTCCACAAATTCCCGCATGACTATAAAATCATTTTCGTCGGCGATGCCTCAATGAGCCCTTATGAAATCGCCTATCCTGGCGGGTCGGTCGAGCATTGGAATGAAGAAAGCGGCGAGGTTTGGATGCGCCGCGTGCTTGATATCTATGAAAAGGCCGTCTGGCTGAATCCTATCCCGGAAGAGCATTGGACATATGGCCAAAGCATTCAAATGATGAAAGAGGTTATGGACGACCGTATGTACCCTCTGACCTTGGAAGGGCTGGACGAGGCCATGCGGACTTTGGTCCGTTAAGCCCTAAGTATTTTATTTTAAAGGCATCTGCATTAAAACGACCCAGCGCCTTAGATAAATCATCGCGCTGATGGCGCTCGTTATAGTGACAAAGCTGACAACAGCCCAAATATATTGTCTTAAATCCAAACCAATCAATGGTTCTCCCATCACTGTCAGACCAAGCACAACCTGCAAAAATGTATTGGCTTTTGAAATCCCTACAGGCGTGACATCGCTTTTTCTCTTGCGAATGCGTGACCAGGCATAAGCGAGCGCGAACAGCACGTCCCTTAATAAGACCAGAGCGGCAAACCACCATGGAAGTATTGCTATAACGGCGCAGGTTATAAAAACCGCATTTACAAAGATTTTATCCGCGATTGGATCAAGAAACTTTCCAAAAAGACTGGTCTGATTAAACAGCCGCGCAAGGGGGCCATCCACAGCATCACTCAGCCCTGCAAGGAAAAACACGATAAGGGCTTCAAAGAAAGCGGCCTCAACAAGAAAATAAACGATAACGGGAGTAAGCAGAATGCGCGAGTAACACAATAAATTAGGCAAGGTAAAATAAGATAGAGTTGATAACTCCTGCCGATGAGAATTGTCACTCACCATATGACCTCCCCGTCTCTCCATTTGCATTAAATGGCGTTTGGCCTCTCAGAAACAAGTTTATTTACACATATAGTTACAATGCCTCATCAATTCCTCTTTGCCTGTTGCACAAATGCAGCTAAGTTGAGATGGATGAATTGGAGAGTGACTGAATGACCCCCCGCCGACTGGCTACAGCACTGTTTTTCAGCGTTTTTTTACACTTCCCAATCGCAACCGCACAAAATCTCGAAATAACTGAAGTCCAGTCACCTGGTGCTGTTCCCGCCCCGGTTATTTCCAGCGAAGATCTATTACAGCCCGCAACACCAGCGATGACTCATAATGACTTAGATGCTTTTTTGTCTGGCATTATAGGGCAAGAAATCACATCAAACCGCGCGGCCGGTGCAATTGTATCTGTCGTCAAAGACGGTGACATTCTAATCACCAAAGGCTTTGGCAACGCAAGTCTGTCCCCAGAAATACCGGTTGACCCAAATGAACACATGTTTCGCCTGGCTTCCATTTCGAAAACCATCACTTGGATTGCCTTATACCAGCTAGTCGACCAAGGCCTTTTGAGCCTTGATGATCCAATCAACCAACATTTACCTGTGGATTTGCAGATTCCGGACGATGGTTTTGGAAATCCAATTCTAATCAGACATTTGGTTCAACATCAGCCGGGATTTGAAGACCTAGCGCTGGGACATTTATTTATCAAATCGGGGGAAGACGTCCCCACGCTGCAGGAATACCTCATAAAATACCAACCAAAGCGGGTTCGGTCGGCTGGGCAGATAAGCAGCTATTCCAATTATGGCGCAGCCCTTGCCGGCGCAATCATCGCTGAAAAATCCGGCCTGCCCTTTGAAGCTTATGTGGAAGAGGCCATATTCAAACCACTTGGCCTGGAAAATTTCACCTTTCGCGAACCGTTTAGTGACAACCGCTCAACAAGCCTTCCACCTATGGACATGAGACGTTTTGCAAAAGGCATGGAGTTCAAGGACGGTGCCTGGAAGGAAAGGCCATTCATCCACATAAATCAGATAGCACCCGCCGCCTCTCTATCCGCAAGTGCTACTGATTTTGCCTTGTTCATGCGCGCTCTTTTATCTTTTGAAGATGGCGGGGCAAAAATTCTGAGCAGAGCGCGCTGGGAAGCACTTTCAAGCGGTATATCACAAGGGTTTTTCACTTATGATTTTGGGACTTTAAAAGCATTTGGCCATGACGGGTCCGCCCTCGCCTTTCAGTCCCGCTTTATCATTGACCGTGATCACCAACTTGGGGTTTTTATATCCGTTAACAGTGAAACAGGCAGCAAATTAGTCAAGACGCTGCCCTATCAAATAGCCATGCGTTATTTCCCGGATAGCGACTCTAACCAACTCAATACGCCTCTCTCGCTTGACCAAGAAACCGGGGGGTATTACCGCACGACACGACGACCATATCGCGGCTTTCAAATGGCGTTACTAGCGCTGAATGGAACATATAAGCTAAGCTTCGGGGATAAAGACGTCCACCTCAAAGACCTCCTTGGGAAGTCACAAAATTTCACTGCGGTCAATGGCCTGTTCAAGGATTACAAAAGTGGTGACAGGCTTGAATTTTTGAGAGGTACAGACGGAAAGATTCATGGCTTTGTCAAAAATTTCAACACAACAACTTTCGAACGCCTCTCCACGTTGCATAGCCCACCGTTGCTCATAACTTCGTGGGTAGTAGGTTTGCTGCTTGCAAATGTGGTTTTAGCCAGGTTTATATGGCGCCGATTAACTGGTCGGGCTAGCCTGAGCCAACCTCATTGGGCGCGGCGCCAGACATTGATCTCCGCTGGCCTGTGGCCCGCTTATACCATTGTGACTGTAGTCAATCTCATCATCATCGGCACCCAAGGTTCGGACAGCGTGCTTAGCTACCCTACAACCTTTGTATATCTGAATATAATCCTGGGGCTGGCTCTAACCGCAAGCATATTGACCAATATTATTGCAAACTTTAACCTCTGGTACCGAAGCCAGCATGGCTGGATTCAACAAACAGCTTACAGCGGTCTCGCACTGATTTGGGCGCTTGCAATATTGCCGCTTTGGGAAGTTGGTTTGA
>JASFRS010000235.1:0-3461 GCA_050114795.1 Sphingomonadales bacterium | reverse complement strand
TCATAAAGCAGGTCGGTTCTGATCAATGTACCGTCTAAATCAACGACAAGTGTTTTGTTTTCGGACATGGGAGGTGTCGACCATTTATCTTTATATGTGCTGTAAATATTATTTGAAATTACAGCTTTTAATACGTTTGTTCATTTCTTGAAGCTACAAAAAAATACGTAATAGCTAGGTGTTGGACTTGACCTTAATCAATGTGGCTAGGCGAGGGGGTATTAATCTTCACGTCATATTTGCTTGACCGGCGATGGGTAATAAAATGGATTTATTAACAAAATATGGCGTGCGGCCGGTGCCGCGATATACAAGCTATCCAACGGCTCCGCATTTTGGGCCTGCGGGTATTCTACCTGATTTTAGCGTTATCGATCCCGAAATTCCCGTCTCTTTATATGCGCATATGGCCTATTGCCGGGAGATGTGCTGGTACTGTGGCTGTAATATGAAGCTCTCCAAGCGCTATGAGCCGATCGCGCGCTATAAGGATTATCTTCTGCGTGAATTGGCGCTTTTGAGAGATGCATTGCCATCAAGATTAAAGCTTAGCCATATGCATTGGGGCGGTGGCACGCCGACCGTTTTATCACCTCAAGATTTGAACGAATTAACTGCCGCCTTTGAGGATGCATTCGATTTTGAACCAAATGCTGAGCGGGCCATCGAATGTGACCCGCGGGTCTTAAGCGATGAGATGATTGCTGAGATTGGGGTGTTGGGCTTTACCCGTGCCAGCTTTGGTGTGCAGGAATTTGACGCGCGTGTTCAAAAAGCCATTAATCGTATTCAACCGGTCGAGATGGTGGAGGCGGCCACCAATAAATTGCGCAGCGCCGGGGTGGGCTGCATTAATTTCGACCTGATTTACGGCCTGCCATTTCAAACGGTGGAAAGCCTGGAGCAAACTGTTGAACATGTCGTGCGCATGGCCCCGGACAGGATTGCGCTGTTCGGTTATGCCCATGTGCCTTGGTTTGCAAAGAACCAGCGCATGATTGATGAAGCAACCCTGCCCAATGGCGAACAGCGCGCCGCGCAGGCACAAGCCGCCGCCGAAGCTCTGACAAAGGCGGGATATGTGACCATCGGCCTGGATCATTTTGCACGCCCTGAAGACAGCCTTGCCCGCGCCGCCAAAGACGGCACATTGAGGCGCAATTTCCAAGGTTACACGACTGACGCTGCCGAAACACTTTTGGGCTTAGGCATCACCAGCATTGGTCGCACACCCCAGGGCTATTATCAAAACATAACCGACGTTCGTGGGTGGGAGCGCGCTATTGATGAAGGTCGCCTACCCATCGCGAAAACCAAAGTCTTTGAGGGCGACGACCTTATCCGAGCGCGGGTGATTGAACATATCATGTGCGGTCAGGATGTGGTTTTGGATGCGCACGGCCCTAAAGGTTGGTGGCGCGATGCATTGCCCGCATTGCAGGAACTGATGGAAGACGGCCTCATTCGTTTAGAAGGCGGCATGCTTCATATCTGCGAGCGGGGCGGGCCCTATCTGCGGGTGATTGCGGCGGCTTTTGACAGTTATTTGAAAGCGCAAAACGCGCGTCATTCTGTGGCCGTCTAAACTCTTGCAATCAGGGGTGAAAATCTTCACTTTGGGGTCATAAGAAAAAGGCCCCAAATGACCCCCGATCCGCACAGTATTTTAAAATCCGCTTTTGGTTTTGACGCCTTTCGCCCCGGCCAGCAGGGCGTGGTGGAGAAAATTTTAGACCGCCAGAATGTCCTGGCGGTTATGCCAACAGGTGCGGGCAAATCACTGTGTTATCAGGTGCCCGCGCTGTTGTTGGAGCGGCCCACTATTGTTGTATCCCCTCTGGTTGCCCTTATGGATGACCAGGTGGCGGCCTTGCGTGCGAATGGTGTTGGTGCCGCATCTATTCATTCCGGCAAAGACCGGTCGGTGAATGTGGAGGAATGGCGAGCCTTTGCTGCTGGTGATGCGAAGCTTCTGTACCTCTCGCCAGAGCGTTTGATGACCGACCGCATGATAGCGGCATTGAAAAAGCTCAACCCCGGCTTGTTCGTGGTGGATGAGGCTCACTGTATCTCGAAATGGGGCGCAAGCTTCCGCCCGGAATATGAACAGCTCTCCCATTTGAAAAAACTCTTCCCGGATACGCACTTTGCGGCCTTTACCGCGACAGCTGATGAAGTCACGCGCCGGGACATCGCGGAGAAGCTGTTTGACGGGCGGGGCAATATCATAGTGCGCGGTTTTGACCGACCTAATCTGCGCTTGAATGTGGCTCCCAAAAAGGAATGGCGGCGGCAGCTTCTAAACTTTCTGGAGAACCGGCGGGATATGTCGGGGATTATTTACTGCCTCTCCCGCCGCTTGACTGAGGAAGTCGCTGCGTTTCTAAAGACTGAAGGCTTTAACGCTTTGCCCTATCATGCGGGTCTGAGCGCTGATGTGCGCAAGGATAATCAGGAAGCCTTTATGGCGGAAAAAGAGGTGGTGATGGTCGCCACTATCGCCTTTGGCATGGGCATTGATAAGCCCGATATCCGCTATGTCTATCATCTGAATATGCCCGCCTCGATGGAGGCTTATTATCAGGAAATCGGTCGCGCAGGCCGGGATGGGCAGGCCGCAGAGGTTGAAATGCTCTACGGCTTTGATGACATCCGCATGCGCCGCCAATTTATTGAGCAGGAAGACGGCGATATCGACCATAAGCGCCGGGAACATAAACGCCTTGATGCGCTGCTCGCTTATTGTGAGGCCGTGACCTGCCGCCGGGCGACTTTGCTGACGTATTTTGGCGAAAATGCTGAGCCTTGCGGGAACTGCGATATCTGCCTGGACCCGCCAAAGCTGGTGGATGGTACGCAGCATGCGCAGTTGCTGCTGGAGACCATACAGGCCACGGGCCAGATGTTTGGCATTGCCCATATCATTGATGTCATGCGTGGGTCGTCCAACCAAAAGGTCAAAGAGAAAAACCATGACACGCTGGGGGTTTTTGGCGCAGGGGCGAAATTGTCGAAAACCCAATGGCAGACTTTGGCCCGGCAAATCCTGGCCAGTGGTTATTTAAGCATTGATATCGAAGGCTATGGCGGCCTGCGCTTAACCGCGAAGGGCGCGCAGCAATTGCGTGATAAACAGCCCATCTTCATGCGCGAATTGGTGGCGGATAAACCCTCCAAAAAACGCGCCCGACAACAACGCCTGGAACAAGCGGTGCAAGACGGCGTTGACCAGGAATTGCTAAGTCATTTGAAGTCGATCCGCCGGGAACTGGCGCAGGAGCGCGGCGTTCCCGCTTATATCATATTCTCGGATTCCACGCTGATTGATATGTGCCTGTTAAAGCCTGAAACGCTGGATGATATGGCCATGGTGAGTGGTGTGGGGCCGAAGAAGCTGGATGATTTTGGTCAGGTGTTTTTGCGGGCGGTGAACGGGTGAGGGTGGCTAATCGGTGATTAGG
>JASFRS010000234.1:0-3468 GCA_050114795.1 Sphingomonadales bacterium | reverse complement strand
TCTTATCCCTGCAAAGCAAGGCGTATCGTTCAGTGCATGCCCAGCTTCATTGCCACGTGGAGCATTTGGCATTGCTTTATCGCGCGTTGATCCAAATACACTACCCCTGTCCTGGATATACCGTCCTCGTTACCCGGGCAGGTGGCGGGGGCGGGCTAGGACGGGGTTAAAATGCACCTGCGGGGCCAGGGAAGACGATCGGGCTTTCCACACCGTCTTTCGATACGGCTGCGACGCCAAAGAAATAATTATCAATGACGATATTTTCCAACGTGTAGCTGTCGGTTAGTCCAACCCACCGGCTGAATTGCCATTGCGGTTGATCTGTATAGCGCCAGTAAATGCGATAGCCGGCCAGATTTTCGGCTGCTTTTCCAGTGGGAAGCGCCCAGTTTAAGGTCGTATCAGGCTGCACTGCGCCTTCGATTTTTACATCTGAAGGGATAGGTGGGGCCATGGCAATATTGGCCATTGTCACGACGTTTAAGGCTGTCAATTTTACGGCATAATCAAAATCAACACCTTCCAATACATCACCATATTCAATGCCGTTTTCCACACGCAGATCTTGGTGCTGCCGGTCATAATGTTCATTCGTTTCCATGATGCGAACGCCTGGGATGCCGCGCTCATTAAAAGGACGGTGATGGCCACCTCGGCCAAAGCGGTCCAGGCGGTAAATCATCATCACATCCAGATTGGGGATATAGGCGTCTGCCAAACGGTCAATATAGCGCGCTATATTGCGGCTGGGGCTATCCACTTCGCCCCCTGTAAAGCGGCGAATGCGGGCTTCCTGCTCAGTTTCAACGGCTCTTGTGCCTTCGGAAAAGACGCGGGCGACGCTGTTGTCGATGACGCCGTTAATGCCGCTGATATTGCCGATCATGTCATTGTTTAAGACGGCCTTAATATCCCAACCCTGTTCTTTGGCATAATCAGCCAATATGGCACCACCAAAAAGGCCCTGTTCTTCGCCAGATAGGGCTGCATAGACGATGGTCCCGGCAAATTCATGTTTGGAGAGAACGCGTGCGGCTTCTATAACGCCGGCCACTCCGGACGCATTATCATTGGCGCCAGGGCTGTCGCTTGTGCTGTCCATGACATCGCTGACGCGGCTATCAATATCACCGGCCATAAGCACCATGCGGTTGGGGTCCAATGTGCCACGCTGAATGGCGATAACATTGACGACTTCAACGGGGTCTGGAATGCGCTTCTCACCTGATATTATGTCTGAAACTGTGATGACCTCAAGGCAGTCGCCGCACTCTTTAGAAATGCGTTCAAATTCGGATTTAATCCAACGCCGCGCAGCACCAATACCGCGTGTGTCGCTTTCGGTTTCGGATAAAGTGTGACGTGTGCCAAAGCCCACAAGCTTGGTGACGTCCGCTTTTAACCGGTCTGCGGAAACGTCTTGAACCAGAGAATGAATCTTTGTCTCAACCTCAGGCGTTGCAGCCTGGGCGGTGTTGGTACTGAAGGCGACGGCGGTAAGCAATAGCAGCCTGGAGGCTTTCATTACTCTCTCCTGCATTTGAGATAGAGCAGGAGAGTTGCAAGTCAGCCTCTTTGCGTCAAGACCTTAGCTGTTCCGCTGCATTGCGACATAAAGGCTGACCGCGGCGGCGTTGGAAACGTTCAGGCTTTCCACTTTGCCTGTCATGGGCAATTTTGCGACGGCATCACAATGTTGCGCTGTGTTGGGACGTAACCCACGCCCTTCCGCCCCCAAGACTAAACAGATTTTTCCTGTAGGCAGAGCTTCGGCCAGTTCTATATCGGCGTTGCCATCTAGGCCTATGCGCCAATATCCGGCCTCCGCCAAGGTGTCGAGCGCACGGGCGAGATTGACCACCTGTGCCCAGGGAACAACTTCCAATCCACCCGAAGAGGATTTGGCAAGTGTGCCAGATTCAGGTGCGCTGTTCCGGTCTTGTGTAACGATCGCATCCGCGCCAAAGGCTGCGGCGGAGCGGAGAATAGCACCCACATTATGTGGGTCTGTGACCTGGTCCAGGACCAGCACAACACTCTTATCGCCGCCGCCTTCGCATATGTCCAACAAATGCACATCGTCAAGCGGGTGACATTCCAAAACGACACCCTGATGTACGGCATCATGGGGTATGTAGTTGGCGAGGTCACGCGCATCCATGATTTCCACATTGCGCCCGACCTTGATGTCTTCGGGTAGAGGGCCAAGCTCAGCCAAAGTATTTTGTGTAGCCAGAAGTCGAATGAATCGACGGCGCGGGTTATCAAGGGCTGCGCGCACAGCATGTTTGCCGAATAAAATGACCTTATGAGCGCCGGGTGTAGGCCCGCGTCTTGATTTCTCACCACGTTTTGATTTTTGAGGGGCGTTTTTCCCGTGCCCGCGTCCTCTTGCCATTTTTCTAGGCCTTTTGCTTGGTTGAACAGAGGAGGGAGTAGGCGGTTTTGAACGCCTGGGCAATAATTTTCATAACAAAGTCATATTCACCGTTGACTTGGGTGCCCATTTCAACTTAACAACCCCACGCTCTGTTTATAACAGAGAAGGACATCCGGAGGGGTGGCCGAGTGGTTAAAGGCAGCAGACTGTAAATCTGCCGACGTATGTCTACGCAGGTTCGAATCCTGCCCCCTCCACCATCACTTAATAATTTAGTATTATGTAAGTGATGAACGCGGGTGTAGCTCAATGGTAGAGCCCTAGCCTTCCAAGCTAGTTACGTGGGTTCGATTCCCATCACCCGCTCCATTTTCTTTAAGCGTTATGTTACGTTATCTTATAAGCCCATATTTCTCTGATTTGCGTATATCAGAGTGCTCATATACAATTCCCCAGATTGAAGTGACATAGAGGTTATGGCAATGAATTTGAAACGCCCCGACTGGATGAACAATCAACGGCTCTTGACATTTGCAGGCTCTGCTTGGGCCGCTGTGATGGCGATTTATGCTTTGAAAGCGGAAAATAATTCTGTACTTGCCTTCATTCTGCTTCTTGTGGCCTTTGCCTTGGTGAGTGCTGGGCGTAAAAGCAGCTCTGCAGAATAATAGAGCGTTTTTTCTCCGGGTGATCCGTACAGTCGTGCCTGCAGGGCGTCATCTTCGGGCCGTTGATTACCTTGATCAACTGGATGAGATTCCAGAAAAATTTGATGGATGGGTGGTGACGAACCGGGTGGAAATCATTGGCCCTGCATTAAAAGCCGATTGATTTCCAGTAATCCAGATATTCCCAAATCAAGTGCTTGACCGGGGGCGTTCTGCCTATTATGAGGGCGTCAATTATATTTTCGCGCGCGATATGCCCTAAGGGGCGTTAAAGGAGAGGAATTAAAACCATGGCGAAAGCGAAGTTTGAGCGGACGAAGCCGCATTGCAACATTGGGACGGTTGGCCATGTTGACCATGGTAAGACGACGTTGACGGCAGCTATTACGAAGGTATTGGCTGAAGCGGGTGGTGCGG
>JASFRS010000233.1:0-3548 GCA_050114795.1 Sphingomonadales bacterium | reverse complement strand
GAGCGCGCGACAGCATTGGGGTCAAAATCTGGTAAGGAAGCCATGGCCAGGATTTCACCGGTGTAGATATCCAGCATCACACCCGCGCCCCCGAGCGCATCATGTTTATTGATAGCGCGCCAGAGCTCATCTTCCATCGCATGCTGGACGCGAGTATCGATGGTCAACCTCAATGCACCCTGGGTTTCGCCAAGCGCTTCTAGCTTATCATTTAAATACCCCTCAACGCCCATGCGTCCTTTGCCATCCGCATCGGTAAAGCCAATTGCATGGCTCGCCAAGGCACCATTGGGATAAAGGCGTTTATAATCATGCACGAACTCTAGCCCAGGGTCACCAATAGCATTTAAGAGATAATGCTGCTTAGGCGTTAGGTGCTGTTTGATTTGGGCAAGACGGCGACGTGGCGACATACGATCCGCAATGAAGCTTGGGCTAAGTTCGGGCAAAATGGCTGCTACTTTTTCAGCAGTGCCTGCAGGGTCCAATAACTTCCGCGGCCGCACGTTTAAGGTTACGGAGGGGACACTCGTTGCAAGCAAGACACCGTTGCGATCAATGATATCAGCGCGCAACTGCGCGGGCGCTGCAACGTCCAACGCCACTTCATCGTGTCTTCCATTTGCCTCCAATATGGTAAGCTGAAACAAGCGGAAGGTGAGCCCGATGAAAGCAAAGCTAAAAACGAGCAAAAGGAGCGCCAGGCGCTCCCGTCCGATTTCCAAGGCAACTTTGCGCTGCCCTTCTATGCGGAGCGTCGCGCGCTTCATAACGGATGCCCCTCTTCACTCTCAGGTGTTTTCACCTCTGCAGCATGAGCAAAACCTCCAGCCGGCGGCAGGAGATAAATATTGTCATAAATCTGATCCGGAAAAATCGGGCGCAGATTCAGATGCTGCGATGCTAATTCCTGAAGTCGTTGCGGGCGGCTTAAATAAGCCAGTTCCGCTTCCAAAACATGAAGCGCTTGACGGTCATCCTCGATCTGGGCAATCAGCTTTTTAACTTCTGACTCTCTGCTTTGCGTATAAAGTCCCACGCCATAGGACATTGTTGCTGCAATCATCGCCAGAACAACCAAAGCAAGACGGGTAAAACGCATCAGGCCGCCTCCTCTGTTACCCAGGCCGGCGCCTGTGTGCGAATGGCCCAGCGCAGTTTCGCAGAACGCGCGCGGGGGTTCGCCGCCACCTCTTCAGCTCCAGGCTTGGTTGCCTTACGCATCGTCTGAGTGAAGCTGGGCTTTGGGCCTTGCTGCGCCACCACTGGCATATGGCGGGATGGATTGGATTTGGCCGCCCGACCAGACCGCTCATCAAAGAAACGTTTGACGATACGGTCTTCCAGGGAATGGAAAGTTACAACAGCTAAGCGTCCCTCAGGTTCAAGCAGACGTTCTGCAGCCGCAAGACCGCGTTGCAGCTCCCCCAATTCGTCATTCACATGAATACGCAGAGCCTGAAAAGTCTTGGTTGCAGGATGTGTCGGTGATTTTCCACCACCTACAGCGCGGCGCACGATTTCAGCCAATTGAAGAGTGCGTTCAATTGGCGCTTCAGCGCGAGCACTCACTATGGCTTTGGCGATGCGGCGGGATTTGGTTTCCTCGCCATAGATGTAAATTATGTCTGCAAGCTCATCCTGGTCATAAGTATTCACAACGTCAGCGGCGGTTTCACCTTCGCCTGACATGCGCATGTCCAACGGGCCATCTTGTTGAAAGGAGAATCCCCTTCGAGCTTCATCAAGCTGCATAGAAGAAACGCCAATGTCCAAGGCAACGCCGCTCACTTGGTGGACGTCCTGGCGTGCAAGCAGGTCATCCATTTCAGAAAAGCGGCCTTGGACAAAGTGAAAACGCCCTTGGCTTTCATCTTCCAGATCGCGGGCAATTGCAACCGCGCGAGGGTCACGGTCAATAGCCCAGACCGTACATTCGGCTGCCTTTAAAAACGCGCGGCTATAGCCACCGGCGCCGAATGTGCCATCGACAAGAGTTGCTCCATCTCGGGGGCGGAGGGCCTCAACTGTCTCAGCCAAAAGAACGGAAATATGGGGAGCTTTACTCATCACGCCCCCTTTCCAGCCAATTTTCTGGCAATAGCAGCATCTCTGATCCGCTTGTGCATTTGAGGAGCACGGATCTCAAAATGACTACCACGACCAACAAAGACGCATTCATCGTCTATTTCAGCCAGCTCGCGAAGCTCGAGGGGCAAGTTAATTCGGCCATTTTTATCAAACTCAAGGTAAGCACCAAGGCCGAAGAACAATTCCTGATCATCATCAAGCTCCTGATGCCCGGGGGCGACATCATTAGCTTGCTCGAACTTTTCACGAATACGGGAAACCTCGCCCACGTCATATCCAACAAGACATTTGCGATTGAGAGAGAAAGTTATGAAGAAGGCCCGAGCATCGGTCACTTGTTCAGCCAGATTGCGATAAGAAGCGGGTACGGAGACGCGCCCCTTCGCATCCAGTTTATGTGACGTTGTTGAGCTGTAGATCAGCATCAAGCTATGCCCCGATTTTAGCACCCATCACGCTTGGCAACAGATGCCGTCAAGTTTCACTCCCCTAGGTCCGGGACATTCCCCTCCCCGGACCTTTGTATGTAACTTGACTTTTCCATACCAATCAATGGGTATTTAACCCATTTCATACCATTACATGCCTTAAAGAGACTTAAATATGGGTTAAACCACCCCAGCATGCCTCAGCTATGGGATGAAGAAATCCGCTAAAATTGATCAGATTCGAGCACTTGTTCACCAAAAAAATGCCTTTAGTTTTTATTTTGTTCCAAATAAAAATTTTCAGAATTTCAGTGGGATGAAATGGTCACAGCGACATAAAGAAATTTCACTAGACATGCAAAGATCACCCATGGCGAGAAAAATTACATGCCCGTGTTAGGCAAAAAACGAATCACTATTAATGCGTTGGGAAAAGGATCAGATGGCCTGTAAGCCGGGTTCTGTAACTTCATGAAAACATGAAGTTGATGATCATTCCTCTAGGATTGATGTCACCACCAATCTCAAGCAACCAACCCGGATGACAAGCTGCGAATGGCTTTGGCTGAATATTCAACCGGTCATCCCTATTTGGTCTTGCTTCTGGTGGGGTTTACCATGCCGTTCCTGTTACCAGGCACGCGGTGCGCTCTTACCGCACCCTTTCACCCTTACCTGACGCAAGGTCAGGCGGTTTGCTTTCTGTGGCACTTTCCCTGGGGTCACCCCCGCCGGGCGTTACCCGGCACCATATTCGCATGAAGCCCGGACTTTCCTCTCATTCCAAAGAACAAGCGATCATCCAACCATCTGATCCTTCTTTTGACATAATCACTTTGTTAAATAGGTCAAGCATAGCCTTGCCTGCGCCAGCAGTTTAAGGCAAGGTGGCGCGCGAAAATGAAAGGGACTTGGGTCAATGCAACAAAAGCAATTGCGGATGGCAGCCGCAGCATTATTAATTTTACCACTAAGCCTCGGCGGTTGCAGCTGGTTTAGCAGCAAAGACGTGTCACCCGTTGACTTGGG
>JASFRS010000232.1:0-3572 GCA_050114795.1 Sphingomonadales bacterium | reverse complement strand
GAAAGAGGTTGAAGGGCTTCCGGAAGAGCTACTGACCGAGTTAAGTTTGTCAGAATCAGACAAGATAGATTACACAATTCTATCATTGGTAAGTGAGTTGGGAGGCGTTGCCACGTTGGACCGATTACTTGTCAGTCTATATCAGGAAACTAAGGAAATCTTTAAGCGCGCGACGCTGAATGCCCGTATCTACCGACTTATCCAAAAAGGCCTGCTGCACAGTGTTCCTGGCAAAAAGGGTGTGTATTCGGAAAGAGAGTTGTCGGAAGAAGAGGTCCAGAGGTTGAGTTGAAGGTAATCTGTATCTCTACTTGCACCCACAACTAACACTTGTTAGAATCGGGGCACTTCGAAACTTGACGCTACAGGTAGAGAAGTACTTTAAGCGGCCCGGCCAGGAGTTACGACCTCCCAACCGGACCTACCATTCAAAACCTTACAAGGAGGTTCAAATGGATAAACATGCGTTTATCATAAGATACCCAATTATGCGAAGCCCTTCCTGTATATCCACGGGATAGGGAATTTCTCATGACATATAAAACAGAGGCTGTGCAGGGCGAACGCGCTGCGACAGAGCTTAGTCCTATGGAGCCGTTTATTGAGCGTCTCCATGAAAACGCTGACCATCTGTGCGAGTTGATGGACGGCGGTTTTTTAGGCTTTGAGCAGCGGCGGTTAAAGAGTGTGGGCTTTCTCATCAGATTGATGAAAGAGGACGCTCTCAGACTTTACGCCCTCTACACTCAGGCAACCAAGACCGAAGCATGATAGACGGCCCCTTGCTCGGGGTCGGTTGCATATCATCTCGGTCGGGTGGGTGAAACTTACAGGGCGAGGGAACCCTCGCCCTGTATTTCAGATATTTTAGCCGTTCAGCGGGCGCCAGAAGTTCTCAAAAGCCTTAGATGCTTGAGAGTTTACAGGTGCAAACACGTCTTTAGCCATGGACATCGCCAGTTCGGAAACGCGGCTGCTGTCAGCAACAAAAGTTTCATAGCTGGTTTTAGCCAAAGCATTTTGCGCTTCGACAAAATCGCGGATGTTTTTCGCGCCAGCCAATGTTTTGGATGCTTCAACCGTGCCTTCCAGATTTTTCTTGGACAGGGCAACGAATTCAGCATTCAAAGCTTCAATGCCTTCCACAGCTTTATTCGTGGATGCGATAAAAGCCTCTACATTCGCCTTAGACACAGCGGAGAAATCGTCAAAATGCTTGACGGCTTCGTCCATCTGCTTACGAGCAAATTCAAAGCTTTGCTCGAAATTTTTGCTGGCGGCTTTTGTGCCGGCTTTCACAGCTTTTTCAAACTGCTCTTTGCCTGCTTCCACAGCGCTCTCAGCGGTATTCGCGGTTTTAGCTTTCGCTTTGGTCGTCATTGTCTCAATTCTCCAATTGCTCCCCACATTTCTGCAATGGGAGTAAAATCACGCTCATTTCGTCACGCAAAAAATGAGCATACATGCTGCAATGCAACATAAGCAAAAAAATACACTTATTGGAGTGAGAGTCAATGGATTTTTGTGCAGTGCACAAAAACTTCACAATTGGATTTACAAACCCTCAGGGGCCGATATGCCGCTTTGCGCCAGAACCTCGACTAACTGCGCTTTTAAGCGTTCTAACGCCGCCTCATCATGTCCTTCAGCCCGGGCAACCAAAACAGCCTGCGTATTAGATGCACGCAGGAGCCACCAGCCATCTTCGGTGTTCACACGCGCTCCGTCAATGTCGGAAAAATCGGCACCTTTCTCGCGTAAGCGCGCAACGACATCGGCAACCACACCAAATTTTTTCTCATCTGGGCAATCAAAACGCAGCTCTGGTGTATTAATCATGTCTGGCAATTCATCTCGCAGCGCAGCAAGAGAGCCGCCATGATTAGACACAGCATTCAACAGGCGAATAGCCGCGTAAAGCGCATCATCGAACCCATAGAAGCGATGGGAAAAGAATATATGCCCACTCATTTCCCCAGCGAGTGGCGCGCCACATTCAGCCATTTTAGACTTAATCAGAGAATGGCCCGTTTTCCACATGACCGGGTCGCCCCCAAGCCTGCCAATCTCATCAAACAGAGCCTGACTGGCTTTCACATCGGCGATGATCGTTGAACCTGGCTGATCTGCCAAAACGTCTCTGGACAATATCGCCAGCAACTGGTCGCCCCAGACGACGCGCCCTTGAGCGTCGACAGCGCCAATACGGTCGCCATCCCCATCAAAGGCAATACCCAGGTCTAGGCCCTTTTCCCGCACCAGTTGCTTTAATTGCTCAAGGTTTTTCTCAACCGTCGGGTCAGGGTGGTGATTAGGAAAGCTTCCGTCTATTTCCCCATTAATCACTTCATGACGACCAGGTAGGTGCTGCACAAGTTCCTCAAGTGCACGTCCGGCAGCCCCATTGCCGGGATCCCAGGCCACGCTCAAGGGCTTGCCTTCATAGTCCCGCAGCAATCGCGCCACATAACGACTTTGCACATCAACTGACTTGACACTACCAGCGTCAGTGGCGAACTCACCCGCAGCAGCAATACGACCTAATTCTTGTATCTGGTCTCCGAAAAACGCCTTGCGGCCCAGCATCATTTTAAAGCCATTATAATTTGACGGATTATGAGAGCCCGTCACCATGATGCCACCGTCGGCCCCAAGTTCATAAACGGAGAAATAGGTCATGGGTGTAGGGCCAAGACCAACATCAAAAACATCAACCCCAGTCGAGATTAATCCTTCAATTAAGCGCTCTGCAAATTCAGGTGAGCTAGCACGCCCGTCCCGCCCAACAACAACCGTCTTTCCACCAGTGCTGCGCAATTTCGTGCCAAAAGCCTGCCCTAAAGCATAAGCGTCTTTTACAGACAAAGTCTCGCCGACAATGCCACGAACATCATATTCTCGCAAAACACTGTTATGGAATTTATGACCCATTATTATTTATCCTTATTCAATGGTCGGCCGGACGCCCAATAGAATGATAAGAAAAGCCCAATTCCTGCATTTCAGCCGGGCGATAAATATTACGCAGGTCAACAAATATAGGTGCTTTCAGCATCGTTTTAATCCGGCTTAAATCCAGCGCACGAAACTGGTTCCATTCCGTCAAAATGGCGAGCGCATCAGCCCCCTCCAGCGTCTCATAGGCATCATTACAATAGGTAATCTCGGGAAGAAGAGGCTTAGCCTCATCCATACCCTCAGGATCATAAGCGCGAATTTTTGCGCCAGCTTTTTGCAATGCAGGAATAATATCCAAGCTGGGAGACTCTCGCATATCGTCTGTATTCGGCTTGAACGTCAGCCCAAGAATGGCAATAGTTTTACCGGAGACATCGCCACCACAGGCATCAATAATACGGCCAGCCATTGCCTGTTTCCGTTGGTCATTCACTTCAACAGTCGCACTTACAATGCGCAAAGGTGTATTATGAATTTCTCCAGTCCGTAACAAGGCCAGCGTATCCTTGGGAAAACAACTGCCGCCATACCCCGGCCCTGCATGTAGAAATTTGGACCCAATACGGCCATCCAGACCAATACCCCGCGCCACCTCATGCACATTCGCACCGGTT
>JASFRS010000231.1:0-3604 GCA_050114795.1 Sphingomonadales bacterium | reverse complement strand
TTCGGCGCCACGTCATTAAAGAAGTCTATTTTGATGAATTGGAAGCGCTTTATGGCAAGGGCTGATTAGGACTTTAAAACCGGGGGGTGAAGATGAGATTCAAGGCAATTGCAGTTGCTTTGGCTTTAGTTATCAGTGGCTGTGGAAATAGCGAAGTAAATATCAAACGAACGACTTCTGTCGCCACCAGCTTTGACGGCAATCTCATCACCTATGAAACAAGAGGCCAGGGCGATATCGCTCTGGTCTTTATTCATTGTTGGGCCTGCAATCGCGATTTTTGGAAAGAGCAACTGCCTTATTTTGAAACCGACTATAAAGTTATCGCCATCGACCTTCCAGGCCACGGGACATCAGGCACAAATCGCGCGCATTGGAGCATCGATAATTTCGGTCTTGATGTGAAAGCCGTGCTGGACGCACAGAAAGTTAAGAATGCCATTCTTATTGGCCACAGCATGGGTGGCCCAGTCGCTCTTGCCGCGGCAAAACATTTGCAAGGGCGTGTTAAAGCTATTGCCTGTGTGGACACGCTTCATAATCTTGAACAAATGACCCCTGCAAAAACTATGGAGCCCTTCATAGCGGCCATGAAAGCCGATTATGCTGGCATGATGACAAACATGGCAAACGCCATGTTCCCCAAAAACAGTGACCCAAATGTGAAAGCCTATGTTTTGAAGCAGGCACTTGCGGCTCATAAAGAATCCATCATTGCTATTATGAAGGGGTTTATTGACTTGGACTTAGGCCAATTGGCTGCGGAGGCAAATGTGCCTATTCGTTGTATCAACGCTGCACCTCTACCGCCTGCCATTCCTGAAACTACGATTAAAGCGAACCGCCGATATGCAGATTTTGATGCTGTACTGATGGAGAATGTAGGCCATTATCTTTATTTGGAGCAGCCTGAAGCTTTCAACACCCAGCTCTCCGCAGTGATTGAACAGTTTAAATAGAAAGTGCCCCCCAATGACTGATTTGATTTTACACCATTATGATCGTTCTCCCTATGCTGAGGCCGTTCGCCTGGCTTTGGGGTTAAAAGGAGCGGAATGGAAATCCGTTGAAATCCCAATGATGGGCCCAAAGCCGGAATTGGCACCACTGACGGGGGGTTATCGCAAAACTCCGGTGCTGCAAATCGGCGCAGATGTGTTCTGTGATACTAGCCGGATTGTAGAGGAATTGGAAAGCCGCCTGGATGGGCCAGAGCTTATTCCTGACGCCGCAAACGGCATGACACAAATGATTATCCAATGGTCCAGCGGTTACATGTTCCGCCCCGCAGCAACTTTAGCCCTCGCACCGGTTTCCGACGCTTTACCCAAAGAGTTTTGGGAGGATCGCAAAGCATTATTTGGAATGGATGTGGACAAAATGAAAGCCTTTGCCCCACACCTACAGGACCAATGGCGCGCGGGGGCGCATTGGGTGGAGAAAACCTTGCTGGATGGTCGGGATTATTTCTTCGGCGATGCGCCATGCTATGCAGATATCATTGCCAGCATTCCGCTTTGGTTTGCAGGCTCTACAGGCAATCCGGAAGTGGCTAAAATCTATGGTGAATTACCTCACCTGACCGCCTGGATGGAACGTGTGCGCAGCATCGGCCATGGGGAACGCAATGAAATGACCGCGCAGGAGGCCTTGGACGTGGCACAAGGCACCACACCAACGGCTCAGACGCTGGAAGACGCCAATGACGCGCGCGGATTGAAAGTTGGGGACAATGTGGTTGTCTTGACCGAAGACCCAGGAGCAACACCTGTGCCTGGCAGTGTCGTCTCCCTGCGCGCCAATGGCATTTCGATTGCCCGCAAAGATGAGCGTGTCGGCGACGTGGTGGTGCATTTCCCCCGCGCCGGTATCGTCGTTCAAAAAGCCTAAGGTGAAGAACATGAGCGAGAAGGCGACGTTTAAATCCATGACCGAAGGCACAAAAGAAGACTGGGCCTTGATTGCGGGCCACGCCAAGGAATTTAACAAGGGTCTGGCCGACCGCGTTCTCGCTCATTTAAAGCTGCTTGATGGAGATTTTGGGGGCTTCCCCATCGATCGCCTGCACCACAGCCTGCAAAGCGCCACTCTTGCCCACCGCGATGGAGAGGATGAGGAATATGTGGTCTGCGCGCTTCTCCATGATATCGGCGATACGCTGGGCAGTTACAACCACCCGGATATTGCCGCTGCGATTTTGAAGCCTTTTGTGTCAGAAGCCAATCACTGGATGGTCCAGCATCACGGGATTTTCCAAGGTTATTATTTCTTCCACCATTTAGGCATGGACCGAAACCTACGCGACCAATACAAAGACCACCCGCATTTTGAACGCACGGCCCGCTTTTGCGAACGCCATGACCAAAATGCCTTTGACCCCGATTACGACACCATGCCGCTTGAGGCCTTTGAACTCATGGTCCAGCGCTTGTTCGCCAAGCCGCGCAACAGCATTTATTTGAAAGCGATGGAGGGTTAAGGGGCGTCCTTTTGTGCTTCCAGATAGGCCTGTTTCGTTTCCCGGATCAAATCCTGCCAATATTCTGGCTGAGGCAAGCCAAAACAAAAAATAAGATGAGGCAGCCACCGGTCATAGCGCCAAACCGTAAGTTGAAGTGGAAGCTGGTCCCAGACAACGCGCTGGCTAAGTAAAAGGGCCGTTTTGACTTCAGACCAATGAAGCCTGGGGCCAGGTGCATTTCTTCTCCAAGTGTTATGGAGTTTAATCCCATCCGGATAAATGGTGAATAAACGGCCGTGATGCGCAATCAACGCCCGCAGCGAGAAAATCAGGGAAAAGATCGAGAACAGCAATAAGACCCAAAAGAAAATGGATGCTCCAATGTTCAGCTCCGGTGTAGCAAGCCCTAACTCTTCTCCGAAAAGCAGGGCAACGGAGAGCGTAAAATTGATAATAAATATAAAAAAACTTCAATTGTTCGAAAGAAGCTCATTTTCGCCGTAACAGGCTCTGTCACTTTATCCGGAAAATCCGATTTATTGATCCACAACATCTTTCAAATATGAATATGCACTTTTACTAGTCAAGATTTAAACTGCCCCCGCCATCCATTTGGGGCTGCCGTTCCAGGTGATTTACCAGGATGCGTTGTTTTTGATGTCGACACTTAAACAACTCACCCCAACCCTCCGCGCCCGGCGCTTAAGGGGTCAAAAAATAAATCGCACGTGGCGTAGCGCGGGATTCATTAATAACTAGGCGGGGACGCTGCTTTCGCTTAAACCTGTCCCCATGACCATCTCACCCGACAGAAAAATATGGCGGATTGCCGGGCCTGCTATGGCGTCGAATATTTCGGCAGCGTCTGTGGGTATGGTAGACAGTTGGGCCGTGGGGCATTTGGATAATCCGCTGGATTTAGCGGGTTTGGCACTGGCAGCAATCATCATGGCTTTGCTGCTGTGGTCGCTTGGTTTCCTACGCATGGGAACCACAGGCATGGTCGCGCAGGATTGTGGGGCACGCATGAGGGGGCGGCTTTATCGCACGTTAATGCGTGCGCTGGTTCTGGCCGTTGCCCTGGGTGGCTTCGTCCTGCTTATCGCCTGGCCACTAAGCGATCTCATCCTGTCCTTCATGGCT
>JASFRS010000230.1:0-3608 GCA_050114795.1 Sphingomonadales bacterium | reverse complement strand
GGAAATGAACCTATGTTCCGCCGTTCGGATGGAACCGCTTGGGGGCCATCTCATCAAGTCCGCCGCATGAAGGACGCATGCGTAAGAGCAAAAATCAGTCCAGCCATATCATTCCACGATTTACGCAACACATATGGCGCATTGCTTGCTATGCAGGGGGTTCCTATTAAAGTTATTGCAGAATTACTGGGGCACAGCGATACGCGCATAACCGAAAAGCATTATGCTCACCTGCAAGACAGCTATGTCGCGGATACATTGCGTAAACACTTACCCAAATTCGGGATAGATCAGGGGAATGTCAGGGTAATAGGGGCATGACGGCGAGACAAAAGAAAAATGCAGAGCGTATTCTGGCGGTTAAGCACCAGTCTGAAGATGGCGAAACTCCCGCCTATATCACTGACCGCGAAGTCATTGATCTTTTAGGCATAAAAGACGACGAAGAAGTTGGGACTATAGCTGATACACTCATCGATGGCCTCAATATCCTCAACAATGTGACGAACACTGCTTCTATCGAGACCCAACAGGCAAGGGCTATATTATTTAGCCAGTCCGCCGAACATCTTCACAATGGTGACTACCAAATAGGCGGAAGCAACCTTCTCCCCGCAATAGAGACATTCGTTATTTTCCATCACCTCGGTCTGTATCCGCCAAAGTGGGTTTTGAATTGGCTTACCGACGCATTTGGCGCCTATCTTCAGTCGGGCACGAGAGAAGACCTCGCTGCGTTGCTTGGCGCAAAGCGCGGCAAGGGACAGACCCCAATTTCCAAAGAAATGAGGACAATCCACCAAGAAAGCCGGCTCATGCAGGAAATCGGGGGACTGACACTACTCGGTATATCAATCAATGATGCTGCGATCATGGCTGCTGGGCGAATGGAAGATGCAGGTATCCCCTGCCCTACCCCAGAGACTTTAGCCGAACGTTACAGCAAGCGTGGTTGGAATACCGTGTATAAACCCCTAAAGACGCAATTGCCGCCAACGCCATTAGAAAGCATCAAAAGTTCCTTGTCGATATATCCAGCTCACACTCTCCCCCTTAGGTTCAAATAGGCTTGGTCTGAAATACGCGATTTCAGGCCTTAGACAGCAGCATGTGCAAATCTCTAATGTATCTCCATGCATTTTAGGAGGTTTACTTATGTTCGATACCCAAGCCTATGACATCCGCAGTTTTTGTCGCGCATATAATATATCGCGAAGCTACACCTATTTGAAAATCAAGGCGGGCCGCTTGAAAATATTCAAAGCAGGTCGTCGCACACTTATTTCCCGCGAAGCCGCAGAGAACTGGAGGCGATTGCTAGAAGCGCAGAACGACAATTGAACCGGAGTACTAGTCAATTTCCACTCAAAATCTACTCCTCGCCTACCGTTTTTCTACTGAACACTCCTACTGAAATCACCTAAAGGCGGCCTTCTCCAAAGGCTTTGGTTGAGGGCCGCCTTGTAATTTAGCACCCCTTCCGTGATGCTGCACGTTCCATAGCGTCTCGCTCACCCTTAAGGTGCGCCACTTCCTCCGAAACATCTCCCCCAGTAATCGATGAAACCGGGAGACCAATGGCAACAATGCCAATAGCATCATTCCTCCGCGCTTTTTTCTGATGCTCCGAGACTGGGCCAGAAAGCCAAATCCACGCGTACGCAACACCATCACAATAATTTTTCTAATGATGATTATATTACGTAAAAACCTCCTATGCGCCGCATGGAATCAAGGTAACTTATCGCGAAAAATATCAGAATGGTCAGGCTGGAACGCCGCCTCTCTCAAGAAGCGCTGGCCTTGGAAGCAGGCATAGACCGCACTTACATGGGTGGCCTAGAATGCGGCATCCGCAATCCATCCGTAGAAATATCGGATAGGCTGGCGGAGGCACTGTCCGTAAAGACAGCCGTATTTTTTGAGGAGGTTAAGGGTGATGAGAATGTGACAGGGTTGCCTAGGGGGAGGAAGAGGAAAAATACAGCCCGCGATAATTAACGGCCCTCCTAAGGTTGGTTTAGAATTTCTAATAACTTCATTTTTCTTACAGCGGCTACTCCTCACTGGTTACGATTCTTCCCTTAAATATCCAATCCTGTCGCGGCGCAGCCGCCTAAACGTGCCAGGGGCGGTTACCGAGTGGCCAAGACCTGCGTGATCCTCGCTAAGCAGAAGGCCGACGAGCGCCGCAGGCGCGAGTAGAGCCCGGTCCGGCTATGCCGGACGCGCCCCAAATACCCGAAGAAAAGATTTAATTATTCAGCCTGCGACCAGATGGGCCTGGATCGTCCCAAACGACGAATAATGGCTTGATTGCTGCCTTCTTCGAACCTCGCAGTTAGAACGCTAGGCATGCGATCGATCATCGTGCGGCGTAATTTCATGAGCCGTTCAAAGTCTGGCGTACAGATCCAGACAGAGTTGTCATGCTCATCAATTTCAACTCTGTAGAGTTGATCAATATCTGGGGCTCGAGTTCGCGAGTCAGGATCGACATTGCGCCGCCACTCTCTTGATGACCACTTCTGAGATACGCGAGCGAGCATCTGAGTGCGGAATTCCCGCCAGATTTCCGATGTCTCCGCCGTCGGCCAGTCATTGGTGTCACTCAAAGCCGCGATCTCATTGGTCTCCAACCACTCGATCATTCCAGGACCATCGACAAAAATCGGATTCTGATCGTTTACTGCTGCCATGGCTGCGGCTCTAGATGGCAAACCTGCCCTCACGAGCATGGCCATGAGAAATTGCGGCAAACCCGTTTCAAGACAGGCAGCAGCTCCACCCGCGATAATCTCTGGCTGCCACCCTAGAGCTACACGGCGCATTCGGAGCGCTTCAAGCGCCCAGACAAGGCGGTAGGTGAATGCGTCTTCAATGAAGCGCATATTTTCAGGGCCAATTTCTCGGACGGAAGTTCCAGAAAGCCATGACGAAAGAACATCTCGCCAGTTGTCAGGAAGCGGATCGTCTGGAGCAAACGGCCTGATAGTGAGAAGCCGCTCTGCGAGCGTGGTAAGCGCCTCCCGCAGAACATCGATGTCGCCCGGCAAAGAAGCCTCATCAGCACGATCAAGAGCGACAGCAAGCTCATCTGCTATCCCATCAAGCGTGAGCCCGGCCTTGAGACCAACACCCATGGCAAAATGCCCACGACGCTGTTGTGCAGTCGTCTGAGTCCATATGAATTCAGAACGCGCTTTAAGGAGATCAAGCTGGGTCTCACGCGCACCTTCAGCAAGACGAACAATCTGGCGCGCCCAAAACGATCCGGTCAAAGCCTCGTCAATCAGTCCCGGAAGGTCGGCGGAATCCGCATCCAGGGCCTCGACGAGCCCGAGGATCGAGTTGTCCAACTTTTCAATAAGGTACTCCAGGGGCTCGTCGCCTTCTTCATCGACGGAAATTTCCCAGCCTTCCCGATTGTTCGCCAAATACTCGAAAGCATCCTCCCTACTGAGAATTCCGCCTCGCGCGAGCCGCTGAAGAATTTCGCCAGCAATCTGGATCAGCCCGCTTTCGAGAGAACGTGCCTTCGAAGAATTGACAAGATCGCGCCAAGCCAATCGACGCCAACGTTTGGGATCATGCATTACATGGATTAC
>JASFRS010000229.1:0-3671 GCA_050114795.1 Sphingomonadales bacterium | reverse complement strand
GCTGCGTGCAATCGATCACTCTGGCTTGAGCAAAACTGACCAGCTCAATGCCCGCCTATTTGAACGAGACCTGGAAATTGAAATTGAGGCAGGTGGTTTTGGGCAACGCTCCATATTATTCACCACCTATTCTGGCTGGCATTCGGAACTTGCCGGGTTAAGCGACAGCCTGCCCTTCTTTAATAAAGCAGACTATGTGAGCTATTTGCAGCGCCTTAAAGACATACCTCGGTATAATGCTGAAGGCATTGCCACCACCAAATGGGGCATTGAACATGGCTATGTACAGCCCTGTGCACCGCTTGAGAACTTCTCTAAAACTATCACTGCATATATTGTTGATGATGTGAATGACAACGTCTTCATGAAACCCTTTGCAGACCGCCCCTCAACCATCAATGAGGCCGATTGGGCCGAACTTAAAGCTCAAGCCAAGGCAAGTGTCACATCGGACGTTATTCCTGCGTTCAAAGCCTGGGCGGAATATTATGAAACAGATTATGCTCCGAATTGTCGCGCAGAGGTTGGAGCTTCATCCATGCCCGAAGGTGCTGAATATTACGCCCACCGCATCCGTGCGGAAACCACGACGGATATGACAGCGGAACAAATTCACCGCATTGGTCTGAGCGAGGTCGCCCGCATCCGAGCCGAAATGGAAGAGGTCATCAAGCGCGCTGAGTTCGACGGCGATTTCAAGGCCTATCAGGACTATTTGCGCACAAATCCGGCCTTTTATGCAAAGACTGCAGATGCTCTTCTTGAACGTTCCGCCTATATCGCCAAGAAGATTGATGGGGAATTGCCAAAACTGTTCACCCGCCTTCCTGCCATGCCCTATACAGTGAAGCCGGTTCCTGCCGAAATCGCAGAAGGCACGACCACGGCTTATTATGAACCACCCGCAGGGGATGGTAGCCGCGCTGGCGTTTATCGTGTGAACACATCCAAATTAGACCAGCGGCCCTTATTTGAAATGGAAGCCCTCACGCTTCACGAAGCTGTGCCGGGGCATCATTTCCAAATCGCGCTTCAGCAGGAATTAGACCTCCCCAATTTCCGCCGATTCGGTGGAATTACCGCCTTTGTCGAAGGCTGGGCACTTTATGCGGAACGTTTGGGGCTGGAAGTCGGCTTTTACCAAACGCCTGAGACTGATTTTGGCCGTCTGTCTTATGAAATGTGGCGTGCCTGTCGTTTGGTTGTCGATACGGGCATGCATGCGAAAGGCTGGACCAAGCAGCAGGCCATTGATTTCATGGCGGAAAATACAGCACTGTCCATGCATAATATCGAGGCGGAAGTGAACCGCTACATTACCTGGCCCGGCCAAGCTTTGGGCTACAAAATGGGTGAATTGAAAATCAGGGAGCTGCGGGAACGTGCAGAACGTGCGCTGGGCGAGAATTTTGACCTGCGCAAATTCCACGATGCAGTGCTGGAAAATGGCGCCATTCCACTTTCTGTGTTAGAAGACATCATTAATACATGGATAGAAGAACAGCGCATGTCATAAGCGCTGTCGATCTATAGGGTAGTGGGGGTCCTCGCGATTGGATACGTGCAATCGGGGGAGCCTGAAATGAAGTTTAAGTCGCACATTAGCCTCGGCGCTTTAGCATTGAGCTTAAGCGCCTCCACTGTTATGGCCGGAGATGATAGAAACCCACCATCTCAAGCCTTAATTGATTTGATGAATCCAGCGCTACTCACCTCCACAATATGTGGCAGCGACGGCAAAGGTGTACAAATGGCAAAAGGTGTCCAGGTCGCAAGCCTGGGGGCTTTTCTTGCATCACTTTCAGAAACGCAGGCCACTGATATTCCCTTATTTGAAGGCTTAGGCGATTGGTCATACGCTGTGAGCACGGATAATGCCTTAGCACAGACACTTTTTGATCAGGGTTTTAAACTCAGCTATAATTTCAATCATTTAGAAGCCATCCGCGCCTTTCGTGCGGCGCAAAAAGTCGACCCCCTATGCGCCATGTGTTATTGGGGTGAAGCCTGGGCTTTAGGCCCTAACATCAACGCCCCAATGGACCCGTCTGCCAATGCACCCGCCTATGCAGCAAGCCAAAAAGCTTTGGCTCTAATTGAAAACGCCAATGAGAAAGAAGCCGACCTGATACAAGCGCTAGCAACGCGCTATGCCGCAGACCCAGGGGATGACCGCTCGGCACTCGATCAGGCCTTTGCCGACGCCATGAAAGCTGTGGCTAAAAAATATCCCGATGATGACTATATCGGCGCACTTTATGTCGAAGCAGCAATGGATACGACACCTTGGGATTATTGGGAAGAGAATGGCTATACACCGCGTCCCAAAGTGGCTGATGCTATTTTGAAGGTTGAAGAGATTCTAGAACGTAATCCTACTCACCCAGGGGCCATTCATCTTTATATCCATTTGACCGAAGCATCATCCACACCGCATAAGGCGGAACGCCATGCGGACAGATTAGCAGCGCTTATGCCTGGTGCAGGGCATCTCGTGCACATGCCGTCCCACACTTATTACCGGATTGGCCGTTATGTGGATTCTTTGAAAACCAATATTCATGCCGTCAAAGCTGATGAAGATTATCTAGCTTTGGTTGATGCCAAAGGGCTCTATCCTTTGGGCTATTATCCCCATAATGTGCATTTCGTACTGGTGTCCGCCGTTATGGCGGGGGATGTGGATGCAGCCCTGGCACATGCGAAAAAATTGGATGAAGTTCTGCCAATCGAATTCGCCAGTGCCCAGCCCTGGGTCCAACCCATTAAAGTCGCACCCTATTTTGCCTATGCAAAATTGGCAGAACCAGAAATGATGCTGTCCCAGCCTGATCCGGGGGACAGCCTCCCCTTCATCAAAGCTATCTGGCATTATGCCCGCGGGGAGGCTTTTATTCGCCAAGGTGATTACGACAGTGCGCGCACAGAGGCCGATGCGCTAAACACATTACTGACCGAAGCGGATTTTAGCGACATGATTGCAGGCAATGTTCCAGCCACAGACATTTTAAGCATCGCTGAAAACAGCCTGCGCGCCCGCCTGGCTCAGGAAAAGGGAGATATGGAGCGCGCCATTACACTGTGGGAAACTGCCGCTCAAATTCAAGAAAATCTGTTCTATACAGAACCGCCTTTTTGGTATTATCCGGTGCGTCAGTCATTAGGGGCAGCCTATCTAATGAACGACGAGCCTGCGAAAGCCATTGAGGCGTTCCAAGCAGCCCTGGTTGAAGCCCCCAATAACGGCTGGACCATTTATGGCTTAGCGGAGGCTTATGACCGCGCAGAACAAAGTGAAATGGCTGATGCCCTACGCACTCACATGGCCACCACATGGGTCGGTGGGCATGACATGTTGTCTATCGAAAACCTCTAACCCCTAGCCCCATCTGTGAGCCTGTCTTGACCCACCCACAGATGGGGATATCCAGGCATAGGGGTCAGTGTATGGAAATCAGGCGTCGATAGGTGGCACCTAATAACTGCACATGATGTGCTAAGATTGAGATATCTGGGTTCATCTCATGATAGGGCTGTGCGTGAAGCAAGTCATTCACACACTTTTCTATCCCCATTATGGGTTCCGCTTTATTTTTTTGACCTCAATCGCCGGCGCGGGCATCCGCCCGCTTAGGCTTCCGCGCAAAAGTGCGCGACGGCCATGCGGCCTT
>JASFRS010000228.1:0-3679 GCA_050114795.1 Sphingomonadales bacterium | reverse complement strand
AATCGAAAAAATGATCCGGAACTACATTCTTGAAAACCCCGAAATCATCCCAGAAGCCATTGAAGTCCTACAACAAAAAGAAGAACAACGCCGCCTCGCAATGATCGGTGAAGGCCTCTATGACGGCCTGGGTGCGGTTGTTGTTGGCAATCCGGAAGGCAGTGCAACACTCGTTGAATTTTTCGATTATCGCTGCCCTTATTGCCGTCGTGGTTGGACAAATATCAAACGCCTGATCGAAGAAGATAAGGATTTACGTGTGGTCTTTCGTCAATTTCCAATTAAAGACAAACCCGGTGAATCTATCTCTAAAGATGCCGCATTAATGGCCATGGCAGCCCATCGTCAGGGCAAATATCTTGAATTTCATAACGCTGTCTTCACCAACCCCACGGTTTTAAATCAAGACCGCCTGGAAAGCATCGCCAAGTCTCTCAAGCTTGATATGGATAAACTTGAGAAGGATATGGATGAATTGCGTTTGTCGGGCGCATTACAACGGAATATGGCAATTGCGCGCACGCTTGGCCTAACAGGGACGCCGACTTACATCGTGGGTGACTCCATTCTTCAGGGGCTTGCCCCCTATGACACACTTAAAGCTATGCTGAACGAACAACGTGTGGCTTCTAATGACAACGCTGAGTTAGCAGGCGGCGGGAATTAATCCCGCCCTCTCTCTTCTTAAATAAGACCTGCAAGCGGAGAGGACGGATCCGCATAAAGTTTCTTAGGCATCCGTCCCGCTTGATAGGCTGCACGCCCAGCTTCCACAGCTAATTTCATGGCATGAGCCATTTTGATTGGGTCTTTTGCCTCAGCAATAGCAGTATTCATCAACACGCCATCACAGCCCAGTTCCATAGCAAAGGCAGCATCTGAAGCCGTGCCTACACCCGCATCCACAAGAACCGGGACTTTCGCCTGTTCTACAATAATTCGCGTTTGCACGGGATTTTGAATGCCTAAACCGGACCCGATTGGCGCACCCAGCGGCATGATTGCCACCGCCCCCATATCTTCCAGGCGTTTGGCAGCAATGGGGTCATCATTGCAATAAACCATCACGTCAAACCCCTCTTTAACCAGAACGTCTAACGCCTCAAAGGTTTCAGGCATATTGGGATATAGCGTTTTCTGATCGCCAAGCACTTCCAATTTTACCAGATTCCAACCGCCTGCTTCCCTTGCCAGGCGTAAGGTGCGTAAAGCATCCTGGGCTGAGAAACACCCGGCAGTGTTTGGCAAATATGTATATTTTTTAGGATCGACATAATCCATCAAAATGGGTTGTCCTGGATCCATGATATTCACGCGGCGCACAGCAACAGTCACAATTTCCGCACCCGACGCTTCAATAGCTTCAGCCGTTTGTGCAAAATCTTTATATTTGCCAGTACCGACGATCAGGCGTGATGAATAGTCTTTGCCCGCTACATGGAACACGTCTTTTGTTGCGTCATAGGGCATCGCCTGCTCCCCTCCTCCGACAAAATGCACAATTTCCAGTTTATCCCCATCTTGAATGGCCGTCTCGTCATAAGCGGACTTAGGCACAATCTCCAGATTGCGCTCAACCGCCACTTTAGTTCCAGTAATGCCAAGTGTTTCAAGCAATTTTGAAATGCTTGTATCCGCATCTATGGCTTTTGTTTCGCCATTAATTTCAATGCTGATCTGCACACTCACATTCATGCCTTTCGTTTAGGGGCTTTGTCTTTTCTCATGAAGCCTTTATACAGGGCTGAGATTTGGGGAAAAGGCCCAAAAGTGATATAGCGGCCATCACATTATTCAGGGGTGTCGGAAAAGCATGGTAGACAGCTCAAATTTAAAGATTCTGGTGCTAAATGGTCCTAATCTTAATCTGTTAGGGTCCCGGGAGCCAGAAATCTACGGTCATTTGACTATCAACGATATCGCTAAGGCCTTGGATTCGGAAGCAAGTCGCATGGGCGCGGAGCTCAAACACGCGCAATCCAATAGCGAAGGTGCATTGATTGATTATATTCACGATGCTGCCAAATGGGCGGACGGCCTAATTTTCAACCCCGGTGGTTATTCACACACTTCAATTGCACTTAGAGATGCTATCGTAGGTACTGGTTTACCAACGATTGAGGTGCATCTATCCAATATCCATGCACGTGAAGAATTCCGCCATAAATCTTATATTTCAGCCGTTGCGGTAGGCGTTATATGCGGCCTGGGTGCATCCGGTTATTTTGCAGCCCTTCATGGGCTAATTGCGAAACTTGGCAAAAGCCATGTTGACGACGGCGACAGTGCGCCCTAGACAAGCGCTAATTTAGCTATTTGACCAAATCAGCCGGAAACGGCAGTAGTTCATTTTTGAGGTCTGAACATGTCCAAAATGCAAATTGAATCCGATCTGGTCCGCGAACTTGCGGAACTGTTGAATGAAACTGATTTGACGGAAATTGAAGTCGCTGATGGCGATAGAAAAATCCGCGTGGCACGTTCAGGCACTATAATGGCCCCAGTTGCTACCCCTGCGCCCGCACCAGCTCCAGCCGCCGCACCTGCACCAGCGGCGGAAGCACCAGCGGTGCCCGCGGAAGCGCATCCAGGTACTGTTAAGTCCCCAATGGTTGGTACAGTTTATACTTCACCAGAACCAGGGGCAGCCGCCTTTATTTCTGTGGGCGACCAAGTCAAAGAAGGCCAGACGCTTCTAATTGTTGAAGCTATGAAGGTCATGAACCCAATTACGGCACCCAATGCTGGTGTGGTGAAAGAGATTCTCGTTCAAAATGAGCAGCCCGTTGAATATGGCGAACCGCTGGTCATCATTGCTTAAAGATAGGGCCGGTTCATGTTTGAAAAAATCCTGATCGCCAACCGTGGTGAGATTGCCCTTAGGGTCCATCGGGCCTGTCATGAAATGGGTATTAAAACAGTCGCCGTTCATTCAGAAGCAGATGCAGATGCCATGCATGTGCGCCTGGCCGATGAAAGTGTATGTATTGGCCCCGCCTCTTCCACTGAAAGCTATTTGAATATCCCAGCCATTATTTCAGCCGCTGAAATTTCCAATGCTGATGCGATTCACCCAGGCTATGGCTTTTTATCGGAAAATGCGCAATTCGCTGATATTGTTACGGAGCACGGTATTAATTTCATCGGCCCCACGGCAGACCATATTCGCCTTATGGGCGATAAAGTCGCTGCTAAAGCCACAATGATCGAATTAGGTGTTCCAGTCGTTCCCGGTTCCGATGGGGGTGTCGGTCCGGAAGATGACGCAGAAAAGATTGCTGAAGGCATCGGCTATCCGGTTCTGATTAAGGCAGCTTCAGGCGGCGGTGGCCGTGGGATGAAAATCGTTGAAAAGCCTGAAGACTTATCCGCTTCCATTTCCGCTGCGCGCTCAGAAGCGAAAGCCGCATTTGGTGACGACACGGTTTATATGGAGAAATTCCTTAAAAAACCGCGTCATATTGAGTTCCAAATCATGGCAGATAGCCATGGCAATGTGATTCACCTTGGCGAGCGAGACTGTTCATTACAGCGCCGGCACCAGAAAGTGTTGGAAGAAGCACCCTCCCCGACTTTGACGGCTAAAGAACGGGATGAAATGGGTGAAGTCATTACCAATGCAATCAAGAAATTCGGATATCTCGGCGCAGGCACCATCGAATTTCTGTATGAGGACGGC
>JASFRS010000227.1:0-3679 GCA_050114795.1 Sphingomonadales bacterium | reverse complement strand
AAGGCCAAATTGGCGCGCCATATCCGCGATAGCCTGAACACCCAATCTTTCAGCCATATTATAATAATAAATGTCACAGCTATGACGTATTGAGCCTTCCAAATCCACATGACCATGGCCGCCCGGCTTCCAACAATGGAATACATTCCCTCCATAGGGATGTTTTCCATTGCAGAAGATCGTTTCCTGCGGCGTCACCACACCAGCTTTCAAAGCAGCAAGGGCAACAATCATTTTAAAAGTGGAACCAGGGGGGTATTGACCACCAATCGCTTTATTGGTGAGTGGGAGTCTGGGATCTCCAGTTAAGGCTTTCCAGTTTTCATGACTAATCCCCGTTGAAAACTCATTAGGGTCGAAAGCTGGTGTAGAAACCAGCGCCATAATATCACCTTGGGTCAAATCCATGACGATAGTGGAAGCACTTTCTTCGCCCAAGCGCGCAGCCGCTATGCGTTGTAATTCAGCATCCAGGGTAAGCTTGACATCATGTCCCGGCTGGCTTTCCTGCCGCGCTACATCACGAACAATACGCCCACGTGCATTGACCTCGACCCGTCGTGTTCCGACCGCGCCACGCAATTCCGCATCAAAAGTGCGTTCGATCCCCAGTTTGCCGACCTTGAAGCCAGGAAGCTGCAAGGCAGGGTCATCTCCCTTATCCTTATCGGAAACTGAGCCGACATGACCAACAACATGAGCAAATGCAGTTTTATCCGGATAAAAACGGCTTGTTCCCGCCAAAGGTTGAACGCCTGGCAGGCTGGGGCTTTTCACATTCACTCTGGAAAACTCATCCCAGCTCATATTGTCTTTAACCAAAACCGGCAAAAAGCTGCGCTGACGACTTGCTATGCGTTTCGCCAAATGAATTTGGCTTTCGCTTAATTCGATGACATTCGCCAAAGCCCTAAGCGCGGCCTCAACATCGCCTACATGTTCGGGAATGATAGCAACGCGCAAATCCTGACGATTTGTAGCAAGTTCTTTCCCGAAGCGGTCCAAGATACGCCCGCGTAGAGGTGCTATAAAACGCAAACTCAGCCGGTTTTCATCGGCTAGCACCTTATATTGCTGCCCCTGAACGATAGACAGATAATACATACGCCCGACAAGACCTGATAATAGAAGGCCTTGCACACCGCCCAAAAGAGCCGCACGCCTTGTAAACAGTCTGTATCTATCGCCTTCAGTTTCAAGCATGAGTGGCAGACTATCCCTTTACATGTTCCGCATTATAATAGTGCGGTCCATTATGGCATAAAAGCTGTTGATAAGAGGATAAACAGCAATTGTTACGATGAATTGGAAGACCAGATTAGCAAATGGCATGACCTGCCAATGCATCGCACTTATCATGACCCACTTTAAGGCCATCACAGCACAAAGCACCACTGCAAAAGCAATCCAGCGTAAAGGAAAAGGCGCAACACGGAAAACCTCTTGATTGGGCACAATTGCCATACGCATTAACAATGCCAGAAACGCCGTTAACCCGATAATCGATTCCGCCCAAAGATCATTAAACAAAGCAACAATAAACACCGCCGGCAAAGATGCAGCACTTGGTCTCTGCACGGACCAATAATAAGTAAAGGCGAAGGGCAGCGCTGGCGCTAAAGTCGTTAAAACATAATATGGGGTCGGCAAATGGAATAAGATCATGGCGATCAGTGTCGCAAGCGGCGGATAAATCAAGCGTATGCCAAGGCCACTTTCATGAGCATCTCTCAGAGTTGCCATCACTGCCCCTCCGCTTCCGACAGCGCAGTCGCGGGTTCCCCCTCCATTGCATCACCGTCAAAATCAGGCATTTTCAAAATGGTTAGAAACCCTAAACGCCCAAGTTCAGCATAAGGCGCGACGCCAACCACATCATTATTAGCAAATTGAACAACGCCCACAGGCAGGTCCGGCGGGAAGACACCTCCATGGCCAGATGTAACAATACGGTCCCCGACGGAAATGTCTGCACCTAGTGGCAGGAATTGAATTTCAGGACGCTCACGATTATTTCCGACTAGAATACCGGTATCCCCAGTGCGCTGTACGCGAATGGGAATACGACTGTTCAAATCAGTCAATAATAAGACACGGGCGGAGATCTGACCGCTACCAATCACGCGTCCAACCACACCAGATTTATCGACCACCGCGGTTTCAGGTTGCACACCCGCGCGCTTACCCGCATCAATCAAAACACTTCGAACGAAAGGGCCACCACCTGAACCCACGACCCGCGCAGTCGCAACGATTTCCGCAGGCCAAGCTGTAACGTGTAGACGCGCCCTCAGCGTGGCGTTTTCAGCAGCGAGACGTTCAACACTGCGTTCCAGCCTGTCATATTCCTTAAGTTGAGATTCAAGCTCTAGATTGCGTTCTCGCACATTAAAATAGCTGGCAGCATCATCCCCCAGATCAGAAAAGAATCCAACAGGAGCCGCCACAAGGCGCAACAATGGGGATAATATTTCATCCGTGACCTGACGGACTTGTTTTACCGCTTCAGGGTGATTCCGGCTTAAAATAGCAAGTGTGGCAGCGCTTAATAGGAGAATAATCGCTAGAATCTGCGCACTGGTGCGAGCAATGGCTGCAGGTCGCCGCCGCCTTATGCGCTTTGCCGAACTCAACGGCTATTCTCCTTGATTAGCGGAACCCATCCCCAAATTAATAAGCTTGCGTCAAAACAAGGCGCAACCCAGGGTCTTCAAGGGCTTTCCCGGTCCCAAGCGCGACGCAGGTTAATGGGTCTTCAGCGGCCAGAACCGGCAAACCCGTTGACTCACGCAGTACACGGTCCAAATCGCCCAATAATGCACCACCACCGGTTAATATAATACCTTTGTCCACAATATCCGCAGCCAATTCGGGTGCAGTATGCTCAAGTGCAGCCTTCACCCCTTCTAATATAGCAGACATGGGTTCAGACAGTGCATCAGCGATTTGAGCCTGATTGATATCCAGCTCCCGCGGGACGCCATTCATCAAATCACGACCCCGGACTTTAATCACCTTGCCAGCGCCATCTTCCGGCGCATGGGCAGTGCCAATTTCTTTCTTGATCCGTTCGGCGGTGGTTTCACCGATCAGCAGATTAAAGTTACGACGGATATAAGCGATGATGGCTTCATCCATTTTATCGCCGCCAACACGCACGGATGTCGCATAAACAATGCCACCCAGTGATAGAACAGCAACCTCTGTCGTACCACCACCGATATCAACAATCATGGAACCAGTCGGCTCAGTCACAGGCAGACCTGCACCGATGGCTGCGGCCATGGGTTCTTCGATCAGATCGACTTTTGATGCACCTGCTTCTTCAGCCGCTTCTTGAATGGCTTTGCGTTCCACAGCCGTTGAACCGGAGGGCACGCAAATCACAATACGCGGGCGAGCGAAGCCACGGCGGTTATGGACTTTATGAATGAAGTGGCGGATCATTTCCTGCGCCACTTCAAAGTCAGCAATTACGCCGTCACGTAAAGGCCGGATAGCCTCAATATCACCAGGTGTACGGCCCAGCATCAGCTTAGCAGCGTCACCGACAGCTTGTACCTCACGGCGGCCTTGTTTCATACGAAAGGCGACAACCGACGGTTCATTCAAAACAATGCCCCGCCCTTTCACATAAACCAAGGTATTGGCTGTACCCAAGTCAATCGCCATATCCGAC
>JASFRS010000226.1:0-3679 GCA_050114795.1 Sphingomonadales bacterium | reverse complement strand
CAAAATAGTGAAATAGAGGTGGAGCCACCGCCCATATCCACACAGGCGACACCCAATTCCTTTTCCTCATCATGGAGCACGGCATGACCTGCCGCATATGGCGCTGCAATCAGCGACGTTACGTTGAGATGGCAACGTTGGACACAGGTCGCCAGATTCTGAAGAGGAGATGGATCCGCCGTGACCATATGGAAATCAACGCCTAAACGCTCTCCAAACATGCCTTCCGGCGAACGCACGCCCATAGCATTGTCAACGCTGTAACAAGCGGGCAGTGCATGTAATATGGTTCTTGGCTCATCCGCCATTTGTTTGCGCGCTAATTTTAAGACACGCTTGATATCTGCCGCCTCAACCTCATGACCAGAGACCGCGACTTCAACGCTGAAAATACTTGAAGAGATGTCGCCCGCCGTTGTCACAATGATGATGTCATCAATCGTACGACCCGCCATATCTTCAGCACTTTGAACAACCGAGCGAATAGCGTTTTCCGCCAGACCCATATCCGTGACGACGCCATTTTTCACGCCTTCTGCGACATGATGGCCAATACCATCCACATGGATTTCACCTGCGTCATCCACATGCGCAAGAATGCAGCACAATTTTGTTGTGCCGACATCTAAAATTGCGATGTTGGATAGAGGTGTATTGGCCATATAAATCTAACTCCGTTCTTCCTTAAGCCACTAAGTGGCTTGTCCCTTTTCTTTGCTTTTCAATGTTGGTGCGCCGCCCGGTTGCCGTACCACGAGCATATCCGGGAGTCGCAAGTCAAGTCGTGTGTAGCCTTGCTCCAAAATTCCTGTATTTTTCTGCAATTCTGCAAAGCGTCGCCAGGCTTGCGCCGGGCTGTCTTCGGGCAGATTTAAGACCACTTCATTATCGAATTTTAAATCCCAGCGCCGCTCACCCACACGGATGGCGGCATCAACGCGGTCTGCCAGTTCAGGAGCTGACGCCATGAAGGCCAAAAGCGGTTCCGCAGCCTGAGGCGCGCCGTCACCAACCACCAGGGGCAGATGCGGGAATTCACTCGCCGAAGCTTCGATAATGACTTGTCCACTTCTGCTTATTAAATGAAGTTTGTGGTCCTTCTGCCAAAGGGCGAAAGGCTGATGTTCTATGACTTCAATACTAAGCACATTCGGCAATTGACGGGAAACCGCCGCACTTTCCACCCAAGCCAGGTCTTCAATACGCGCTCTCATTGCGCTTAAGTCTTGGGCAAAAATATTCCAGTCCACCTCCACCTGCGCGCGTTCTCGCACTGCATCATTTGAAGTGAAATGTGTGCCACTTATTTCAATGCCGCCTACTGAAAAACCAGCGGACAAGACCAGCTCATTAACGGCCAAGCCCATCCGCGATGCCACTTGCGCAGGCCCGCCCAAAGCCGCCACGCCGACAGCAACTGTTGCAAAGGCCGCAGTAATGCCCAGTGCAAAAGCAATCCGCTTTGCAAAGGCTCTACTAATGCCCTTTTTCACAGATGTCGGCTTTCGGCGTTTTGTGCTCACCCCGCCACCTCCGCTGTATTTAAAATGCGTTCAACCAGGTCTTCAAAGCTGATGCCCTTGTGGGCCGCTATTTCGGGTACAATAGATAAGGGTGTCATGCCGGGTTGCGTATTGACTTCCAGCATCACTAAGCGCCCCGGTTCTCCATTGCTATCGTCATAACGTAGGTCGGCACGGCTCACTCCGCGACAGCCCAAAGCTGTATGGGCTTTGGCCGACATTTCCATGGCTTGCGCATAGACACCCTCGTGAATGGGAGCAGGCATAAAATGCTCTGTCAGCCCTTCAGTGTATTTGGCGTCATAATCATAGAAGCCCTGCTTGGGTCTCAGCTCAAGAACACCCAAAGCTTCCCCGTCTAATACGGCGACGGACAATTCGCGGCCGGGAATGAATTCCTCAGCCAGCAACTCATCATAATCCGCCCAGGGTCCAGGCGTTGAAGGATGAATGGGGTTCGAATAATTCGCACTTTCCGTCACAATCGCAACACCCACGGATGACCCTTCATTTGGCGCCTTAAGCACATAGGGACGCGGTAAAGGATCCGCCTTAAACACGTCATTTGAACGCACCAGCATACCCTTGGGCAATGGGATATCCTGGGCTGCCATAACCGTTTTTGCCAATGGCTTATCCATGGCAAGCGCTGACGCCAAGACGCCACTGTGAGTATAGGGAATGCCTAAAACCTCAAGCACACCTTGAACGCAGCCATCTTCTCCCCAGCGGCCATGCAGGGCGTTAAATACAGCGTCAGGCTTAAGCTCTTCCAATTGCCGGGAAATATCGCGCCCAGCATCGATGAGAGACACTTTATAGCCCCGGCTTTCCAGCGCCTTCGCACACGCTTTTCCAGAGGTTAACGAGACTTCCCGTTCCGAGGACCATCCGCCCATGAGGACTGCGACATGATGGAAGCGGCTCATTGAGACACCTCCCTTTCCCCAACCCGTCGGATTTCCCAATCCAACATGACACCGGTTTTCTCAAAAACGGCCTGACGCACTTCCTCGCCCAGATATTCGATGTCCTTCGCAGTCGCTTCACCATGGTTCAGCAGGAAATTGCAATGTTTGGGAGAGACTTGCGCACCACCTCGCGTCAGGCCACGACAATTAGCCTTATCAATTAATTCCCAAGCTTTTGCGCCCTCGGGATTTTTAAAGGTCGACCCGCCCGTTCTCGTGCGCAGCGGCTGGCTGTCTTCCCGTTCCTGCACAATACGATCCATTTCGGCTTGAATTTCGTCTTTGTCAGCAGCCTCACCCTTCAAAGTGGCTTCGACAATAACGGCACCCGCAGGCAAATGCGCGGTGCGATAAGACATTCTCAATTCAAAAGCGGCCAAAACCTTATAACTGCCATCCGGCATCACTAAAGTAACGCTTTCAAGGATATCGCTCATATCGCGACCATAGGCACCGGCATTCATCGCCACTGCTCCGCCGATAGAACCAGGAATACCACGGAGAAATTCCATCCCACCCAGACTATGATCGCGCGCCGCATTGGCAACAGTGATATCAAGCGCACCACCACCGACAATAAGACGATCCCCAGCCGCACGAATAGTCGCGAAGGGTTTGCCCAGGCGAATAACAATGCCACGAAAGCCGCCATCTCTAATTAAAAGATTAGATCCAATCCCGATGAATAATTTAGGCACGCCTTCAGGGCATTCACGCAAGAAACGGCAAAGGTCGAGCACGTTAGCCGGGCGATAAAGCACATCAGCCGGGCCGCCCACACGGAACCAGGTCAAAGGCGCGAGGGGCGCGTCAAATTCATAACGCCCTTCAACGTCCGGCAGTTGTTCGCGCCAATCGACGGGAGGTTTATGTGCGGCCATCATGCGCCCCCTCCCAATTCTTTCAAGGCGTCCGGCAAAGCATGGGCCCATTGTGTGATGTCACCTGCACCTAAGCATATGACCATATCTCCACTTTGCGCCTCTTCACGCACCAGCCGGGCCAAATCTTCCGGTCCTTTCAGCGCCAAAGCTCTGCGATGGCCGTGGGATTTCAGGCCCTCAACCAGATGATCTCTGTCAGCGCCTTCAATAGGTGCTTCACCGGCGGTATAGACAGGCGCAACAATCACCGTGTCGGCCTGATTGAAAGCCGTGCAAAAATCTTCAAACAGATCATGCAAGC
>JASFRS010000225.1:0-3749 GCA_050114795.1 Sphingomonadales bacterium | reverse complement strand
GAAAGGGACTTGGGTCAATGCAACAAAAGCAATTGCGGATGGCAGCCGCAGCATTATTAATTTTACCACTAAGCCTCGGCGGTTGCAGCTGGTTTAGCAGCAAAGACGTGTCACCCGTTGACTTGGGCGCCGTCGGACCTTCCACCAAGCAGCAGCTTAAATCGCTGCCCAAAGGGCTCGTTGCAGACAAAGACAATAGTCTGCATACCAGCGAAGTGCTGCGTGGGGATGAAAACCCAAATTAAGCAGCGTGCTCCACAAGCCCAACAATTTCATCGACGATTTGCGTGATAAGACTCTCATCCTCACCTTCCGCCATGACACGGATGAGAGGTTCTGTGCCTGATTTCCGAATGAGCAAGCGGCCATTATTTCCAAGTCTTTGTTCTCCCGCTGTAATCGCCTGACAAATTTCAGGACGTGCCAGCGGGTCGGCGACTTGGAAACGCGCATTTTTCAAAAGCTGCGGCAATGGCTCAAACAACCGGCAAGCTTGCGATGCCGGACGGCCCGAACGCACAATCACGGCCAAAACCTGAAGGGCAGCTATGATACCATCACCGGTTGTCGTGAAATCGCTTAAGATAATATGGCCAGATTGTTCCCCACCCACATTGCAGTCGTGGGCACGCATATGTTCAACGACATAACGATCGCCAACCTTAGTTCTGACCATGCTCAGGTCGAGGGCGTTTAAATATCGCTCCAACCCTAGATTAGACATGACAGTTGTGACTAACCCGCCACCACGCAGGCGCTGAGCCTGCGCCCATGACGTCGTGATCAGCGCCATTAGCTGATCGCCATCAATCAATTGACCATGTTCATCAGCAAATAAGAGACGGTCTGCATCGCCATCAAGGGCAATGCCGAAATCTGCACCTTCTTCAACGACTTTGGCGCGCATTGCTTCTGTCGCGGTTGATCCCACACCATCATTGATGTTGGTGCCATTTGGCGAAACACCCAAGGGAATGACTTCCGCGCCTAACTCCCAGAATACGCTAGGCGCAACATTATAAGCGGCGCCATGAGCACAATCGACGACGATCTTCAAGCCATCAAGGCGCAAGTCACTTGGAAAAGTGCTTTTCGCGAATTCGATATAACGGCCACGCGCATCTTCAAGCCGCCGGGCACGCCCCAAATGGCCAGGGTCCGCCAGAACTTCGTTTAGATCACGCTCCATCCGCCCTTCAATCTCAAGTTCGACTTCATCCGAAAGCTTGAAACCATCAGGACCAAATAATTTTATCCCATTATCTTTGAATTTGTTGTGGGACGCCGAAATCATAACGCCCAAATCCGCGCGCAGAGACTTCGTCAACATTGCAATCGCTGGAGTGGGCATTGGGCCGACCTGAACCACATCCATGCCTACGGATGTGAAGCCAGCAACCATCGCAGACTCAACCATATAGCCAGATAAGCGCGTATCCTTACCAATCAGGACCCTATGCTTATGGTCCCCGCGCAAAAAACGGCGCCCTGCTGCCATGCCGACTTTCATCGCCACTTCAGCCGTCATAGGAAAGCTGTTAGTCTGCCCCCGAATACCATCGGTTCCAAAATATTTACGCATGTTCTGTCCCTCACCTCGCACAGACAGCAGAGTTTATATTAAATTATTTATCAAATGCCTTATAAATTTGGCGGCATTTGGGACGCATCTCGTGCGCCTTGCCAGATATTCAGAAGTTGACGACTTTCAGCGACGTCGTGAACTCTGATTACTTGCGCCCCTCGATCAAGCGCCATTTGCGCAGCCGCCAAAGATCCAGGCAGCCTTTCTTCAGCCTCTTCCACCCCAGCCAAAGCACCGATAAAACGCTTGCGCGATGCCCCAAAAAGAACGGGACAACCTAGTGCATGAAATAAGCTTAGCCCGTTGGTAAGTTCGAGATTATGGCGAACGCTTTTGCCAAAGCCTATACCCGGGTCAATCATGATACGATCACGAGCTATGCCCGCCTGCTCACATTTTTCAATTTTGCTTTCCAGCCAATCGAATATGTCCAAAAGAGCGTCATCATAGCTGGGGTTATTCTGCATAGTCGCCGGATCACCCTGTGCGTGCATCAAAACAACAGGGCAATTGCTTTCAGCAACAACATCTGTCGCCTCTTCATCATAACCTAAGGCCGAGACATCATTCACAATCGCTGCCCCAGCGTCCAAAGCGGCACGCATGACAGCAGCTTTGCGCGTATCCACAGAAATAATATGCCCCTGCCCTGCCAGCGCTTCAATGACAGGTACGACCCTTTCAATTTCGTCACCTTCCCAAACAACTTTCGCGCCGGGTCTGGTGGATTCACCCCCAATGTCAATGATATACGCACCATTCCCGGCCATCACTTCCCCATGGGCAATCGCTTTGGATATATCAAGGTGCTTGCCACCGTCTGAAAAACTGTCAGGCGTCACATTGAGAATACCCATCAACTTCGGCGCATTAAACCCAACCAATCGTTCACGGGACAAATGCCAGGGCGCGCGCAGAGATGTAGAATTTACGATCTGCGCCTGCAAGCGTTGTTGATGTTCATCGCTTAGGCCCGAGAGAAATGTTTCAATCGTTTCAAGCGGCACAATCTTCTCGAAGACCCGCTCGCCATATTGACTGGCAATAATACGATAGGCGCTGAAATGGCAAACGCCACCTGCCAAAGGCAAGGTGGCGTCTTTATCATTGAGGCATAGGTCAGTTAGACCTACAGGCATTGCATAAACCGCCGCTCCTGATGCGATCATCTCCGCCATTGTTTAGCCCCACATATCCTTTTAAGGCTCAGCCTTCTGGCTGCGGTTCCGCATCACCACCCAAAGAGGCTTTTGGTTCGCGTTTTTTTCCAGCAGTCGGTACCGCAGTGGTTCCAGACGGACGTGGCGGTTCGGACGGTGTATCCGGGCGAGAAATATTTTCGCCTCTCAGTAATGTCTGAACTTCGTCACCGGAAAGGGTTTCATATTCTAACAAACCATTTGCCAAGGCATGTAAATCGTCCATATGGTCTGTCAGAATCTGACGCGCTTTGGCCTCGCCTTCATCAATAATCCGGCGGACTTCCTGATCAATCAATTGTGCCGTTGCTTCAGACACATTTTGTGTCCGTGCTACACTGTGGCCCAGGAACACTTCGTCCTGGTTTTCGTCATAACGCTGCGGACCTAATTTGTCCGACATGCCATATTCTGTCACCATGGAGCGCGCCAATTTCGTCGCCTGCATGATGTCATTTGAAGCACCTGTCGTGACATTTTCCTCGCCAAAGATAATCTGCTCGGCAACGCGGCCACCAAACATCATGGCAAGGCGTGCCTCCATCTCCATTTTTTTCATGGAGTAGCGATCACGTTCAGGAAGGTTGAACGTCACACCCAAAGCACGTCCGCGCGGAATGATTGTGACTTTATGCAGTGGATCATTACCAGGAACATAAAGGCCAACAAGGGCGTGGCCAGCTTCATGATAAGCGGTCAGTTTTTTCTCATCTTCTGTCATGACCATTGAGCGGCGTTCCGCACCCATCATGACTTTGTCTTTTGCAGACTCAAAGTCAGCCATGGAGACAAGGCGCTTACCTTTACGGGCAGCAAGAAGCGCAGCTTCATTGACTAAATTGGCCAAATCCGCACCTGAAAAACCTGGTGTCCCGCGGGCAATGACACGCGCATTAACATCGCCGGCCAATGGCACCTTCGCCATATGAACCAACAAAATTTTCTCACGGCCTACGATATCGGGG
>JASFRS010000224.1:0-3787 GCA_050114795.1 Sphingomonadales bacterium | reverse complement strand
TCATTGGGCGCTTGCCGGTTATTGCCACATTGGATGATCTGGACGCGAGCGCGCTTATTGAAATTCTAACCAAGCCGAAAAATGCTTTGGTCAAGCAATATGAACGCCTGTTTGAAATGGAAGACGCTTCATTGACCTTTACGGAAGAAGCTCTTGAAACCATTGCGGCCAAAGCTATTGACCGAAAAACAGGGGCCCGTGGCCTGCGTTCAATTCTTGAAGATATTCTCTTAGATACCATGTTTGATCTACCAGGATTGGATGGTGTGGAAGAAGTCGTTATTAATGGGGAAGTGGCCGAAGGAAAGGCTAAACCTCTTTATATCTATGGCGAACGTCAGAAGGATACAGGTACATCTGCCTGATATCTTGATTTTTTCACACCCAATGCCATGTGTGTAAAAGGGAATGGGGCATATGAAGTGTCCCATTCATGGTGTTTAAGAGAAGCTGACCTTATTAGGTCAATTGAAAATGGAAACAAAGATGGATCAAAATTTCCCGGTACTTCCGCTGCGCGATATTGTGGTTTTCCCCCATATGATCGTGCCCCTATTTGTCGGACGGGAGAAATCGGTACGTGCGCTTGAAAACGCAATGAAGGCGGATAAGCAAATTTTGCTCGTCGCTCAGCGCAATGCAGCCGAAGATGATCCTGGCGTGCAAGATATTTATGAGTTGGGAACACTCGCAACGGTGCTCCAGCTTTTGAAATTGCCTGATGGGACCGTTAAAGTCCTTGTTGAAGGTAAGCGCCGTGCTTCTATTGAGAAATTTCTTCAAGAAGATGAATATTTTGAAGCGCAAGTGCATTTCGAAGATGATGTCGCCGCAAGCTCTGAAGAAAGCCAGGCTTTGCTGCGTTCTGTCGTCAGCCAATTTGATCAATATGTAAGACTGAACAAAAAAATCCCTCCGGAAGTTTTAGTCACGGCTAATCAAATTGAAGATCCATCAAAACTGGCGGATACGATTGCATCTCATCTTGCTTTGAAAATTGCTGATAAACAGGAACTTTTGACCGAGTTGGATGTTACCAAAAGGCTGGAACGTGTGTTTTCCTTCATGGAAGGAGAAATTAGTGTTCTACAGGTTGAAAAGAAAATCCGCAGCCGTGTGAAACGGCAAATGGAAAAGACGCAGCGCGAATATTATTTGAATGAGCAAATGAAGGCCATTCAGAAGGAGCTGGGCGAGGGGGAAGACGGCAAGGACGAAATTGCCGAGATCGAAGAAAAGATTAAAAAAACCAAACTGAGCAAAGAAGCGCGTGAGAAATGCCTGAATGAGGTGAAGAAGCTCCGTGCTATGAGCCCAATGTCTGCGGAAGCGACAGTTATCCGCAATTATCTTGATTGGATGTTGTCTATTCCATGGGGCAAAAAATCAACGGTCAAAAAAGACATTAAGCTGGCTCAAAAGGTTCTTGATCGTGACCATTATGGCCTAGAAAAGGTCAAAGAGCGGATTATTGAATATCTCGCCGTTCAACACCGCACCAATAAAGTCAAAGGCCCAATCCTTTGTCTCGTTGGCCCGCCCGGTGTTGGTAAGACATCTCTTGGTCGCTCCATTGCAGAAGCGACTGGCCGGAAATTTGTGCGCTTCAGCTTAGGTGGGGTGCGCGATGAGGCTGAAATTCGTGGTCATCGCCGGACTTATATCGGATCTATGCCCGGTAAAGTCATTCAGAACATGAAAAAAGCCGAGTCATCGAATCCGCTATTTTTATTGGATGAAATTGACAAAATGGGACAGGACTTCCGCGGCGACCCTGCATCCGCCTTACTTGAGGTTTTAGATCCTGAACAAAATAGCAAATTCAATGACCATTATTTAGAAGTCGATTATGATTTGTCGGACGTAATGTTTGTTACAACGGCGAACTCTTTGCGCATGCCGCAGCCGCTTCTGGACCGTATGGAAATCATTCATCTCTCCGGTTACACGGAAGATGAAAAAGTTGAAATTGCGAAGCGCCATTTGCTGCCGAAGCAACGCAGAGAACACGGCCTGAAGGAAGAAGAGTGGAGTGTTTCCGACTCTGCAATTCGTGACCTTATTCGTTATTATACGCGCGAAGCAGGTGTTCGGAATTTAGAACGCGAACTTGCGCGTCTGGCTCGTAAGAGCCTGAAACGGATCGTTGAAGGTTCTGCTAAAAAAGTTCAAGTCACAACGCGCACCTTAGAAAATTATCTAGGTGTTCGTCGGTTCCGCTTTGGCGAAATTGAGCAAGATGATCTGGTTGGTTTGGTCACAGGCCTAGCCTGGACAGAATTTGGTGGTGAGCTTTTGAACATCGAAGCTGTTACCGCACCCGGCAAAGGTAATATTAAATCCACGGGTAAGCTTGGCGATGTGATGCAAGAATCGGTACAAGCCGCATTGTCATACACCAAATCCCGTGCGATTGCCTTTGGCATTAAGCCGCCATTGTTTGAAAAGCGTGACTTACATATTCACGTACCTGAAGGCGCGACACCGAAAGATGGCCCATCGGCGGGTATTGCTATGGTTACATCTATCGTATCCGCTTTTACTGGTATCCCCGTTCGACGCGACGTCGCGATGACCGGCGAGGTGACCTTGCGGGGACGTGTTCTACCTATTGGCGGCTTGAAGGAAAAATTGCTCGCCGCACTTCGCGGTGGAATCAAGACAGTGGTTATTCCACAAGATAATGAGAAGGACCTCACAGAGATTCCTGACAATGTGAAAAAGGGGCTAGATATTATCCCTGTAAGCAATGTTGATGATGTTTTGAAACATGCTTTATCCCGCACTTTGGTTCCCATTGACTGGGACGAGAGCGAGGAGAAAATTAAAACTGTTCCCGAAGAGGACAGTAAACCGGACGAAACTTTACTTCGTCATTGAGTCGATAACACCCCTGAATCACTTGATTCAGGGGTTTCTTATTTGCAGTGAATCAAAGCATGATTTCCTTTTTTGAAGAGAGGAAATTTGAGCAAACCACTGAAAATCCCTTATTTTTGTGTATTTACAGCATTTATTTTTGCGCTCTCCGGGTATTTTTGCCTCAAAAGCGCTATTTTCTGCCATTTTTGCGGTTTTCCTTTTGACAGATCAAAAAATCCTCACCTAAACTCACACCCGTCTTTGAGACCCTAGTTATTAAACCCAAACATCAGGGGGAACTCGCGTGAATAAAAATGAATTGGTTGCCAAAGTTTCTGACTCAACGGGCTTAACAAAAGCCAATGCTGCCTCAGCAGTCGATGCTGTTTTCGAAGCGATTACAGATACACTGAAAGGCGGCGATGATGTCCGTTTGGTTGGCTTCGGCACCTTCTCCGTAAGCGAGCGTAAAGCAGGTACCGGCCGCAATCCGCGTACCGGTGAAGTGATTCAGTTGAAAGCTTCCAAGCAGCCTAAATTTAAAGCGGGCAAAGGCTTGAAAGACGCTGTCAACTAATTGAGCGCTTTTATTCCAAAAGGCGGCGGGCCAGTTTCTGGCTCGCCGTTTTTCTTTTTGAGGAAAGTTTTCGCCTTTTTCTAAAAAAGGAACTGGACAATTGGAACCTGGGGCCCTATTACGCTTGCCCATTGGGCGGTTAGCTCAGCTGGTAGAGCGCTACGTTCACATCGTAGAAGTCACTGGTTCGAGCCCAGTACCGCCCACCAGTTTTATAGACCAAGCCTTTGGATGGGGCGGTTAGCTCAGTTGGTAGAGCATCTCGTTTACACCGAGAGGGTCGGCAGTTCGAGACTGTCACCGCCCACCATCTTCCTTTTAAGTCTCTTGTTATAAATCTCTGATTAT
>JASFRS010000223.1:0-3815 GCA_050114795.1 Sphingomonadales bacterium | reverse complement strand
TAACAGCAGTGCCTTCTACTGGTACGACCACGGAAGTCCAGATGTCTGTGACTCACGGGTTTTCAGTCGACGAGGTAGTCCGCTTTATCGTTCCTTCCGATTTTGGGATGACTCAGCTCGACAACCTCACCGGTAAGATCACAGCGGTCAATACCACAACCAACACCATTACTGTGGACATCGACTCTTCGGCGTTCACCGCGTTCGCTTGGCCGGCAGCCTCGTCTGCTCCATTGAACTTTGCGCAAGTGGTGCCGGTCGGAATTGACGGTTCTAACTCGGTGAGCGACGCGACAGACAACGTGTCCTTTATCGGTATGGAGCTAGGCGCAGGAGCCGACGGTCCTGCAGGCTCTTCTTCTGACGTCATTTACTGGCGCGCGGGAAAGGCCTTTAGCAACGCTACGTCGTAATGTAAGATGGTGGGGAGGGCATAGACCCTCCCCATTTTTAACCGAGGAGACCACATGAACCAGAACCTGATCGTCCCCAAATCAGCAAGAAAGAAGCTGAGCAGCGACGACATAAAGAAGATGAAAGAAGAGGGCCACCGCATTGTTAAGGGAGTTTTCCGTTGCCAGGAACCCCCTGGAGGGTCCGTTACCTTCTCATTCAAGGCCTTTCCTGGAGATCAGGTCGAAAAATACACGTTCGTGGACGGAAAGATTTACTCAATTCCTCTCATGGTAGCGAAGCATATCAACAACAATTGCTCCTACGACATCCACCAACACGTATTGGACGCTGAAGGAAAGCCCAGGATTGACGTAGGACGTAAGGTCCGACGCTTCACATTTCAGAGCTTGGACTTCATGGACGAGACTCCGGAGGATGAATGACCACTCTTTCTGACATCCGACTTAAGGTAAGGCGCCTCACGGGGCGCCCCTCCGACCAGTCCATCACGGATGCTCAGATAGATGACTACGTCAACACCTTTTATCTCTATGATATGCCGGAGGATCTCCGGCTGTTCTCCCTTCAGACCAACTTTTCCTTCGTATGCGAACGCAACGTGGACGAGTACGATCTCACCAATATTCAGGTGGAGGTGGCGGGAGGAGCAACCGACTCGGCCCTTAATGTCTACTACAATATATCCCCTCCCTTTTACATAGCCGGCTACGAGGTGGACTACCATCAAGATCAGACAGGATTTTTCCGTATCTGGAATAAGGTAAACCAGATCACGACGACCGTAACGGGAAACGGAACGCCAGGTCCCTATGCTTTCACTCTGTCCAACGTACCTGTCTACCAGCGTCAGGTGTTCATCGGAGCAATCGATAACACTGGAGCCACCGTTGCCGTGCAAGACATTCCGACGAACCGGACGACTGGCACCTGGGCTCTCACCAATACGACGACGGCAGTCGTTGGAAGCATCAATTACGTGACTGGTGCCGGGACCATTACCTTTTCGAATGCGATACCCGCTGGCAATGAAATAACGATCTCGTCAGTGCCCTACGTCGCAGGGCGGCCCGTTTCTGTCCTGTTTTACGACAACAAGATAACTCTGAGGCCAGCTCCTGATAAGGAGTACACCGTAGAGACTCAGGCCTACAAGCTTCCCACAGCCCTTCTAAATGGAGCAGACAATCCAGCCCTCAAGCAGTGGTGGCAGTATTTGGCATACGGAGCATCAAAGAAAATCTTCGAAGATTCCCAAGATCCCGAAGGGGTCGCAGCGATAATGCAGGAGATGAAGCACCAGGAGCTATTAGTCGGCCGCAGGACGATTGGACAGATGCGGAACCAGCGTACTGCAACCATTTACTCCGACGCCAACTCCCAGGGTTTCGGAAATTACTACCCCAATAGGTTCTAGATGAGCTACCAGGCAGGCATTCCACTCGGCACAGACAACCCATCGGACAGCGCCACAGACTTCAGAAACAACTTTGGACAGATTGACACTGTCGTTGCGGTAAACCACGTTCAGTTTAACGACGCTGATGCGGGAAAACATAAGTTTCTGCAGATGCCTGACCAGAGTTCGGCTCCTACTACGGCCTCTAACGAAGGTGCTCTGTATACCAAGGCAGTCACTGGAGTGACTCAGCTTTTTTTCAGAGAAGAAAACAACGGAACAGAGAGGCAAATGACCGGTGCTTTCACCGCTGCCTCTTCCGGAGAGCTAATTATTCCAGGAGGTCTCACCCTCAAATGGGGAACGGCCACAACGGCGGGGACTACTCTTACTGTTACCTATCCTTCCCCTTTTTCAACCGCGACCTATAACGTGCAGATCACCTCTTTATCAGCTGGGGCCACCACCATCTTTTCGTCGTCGTCCTATGTCGCTGCAAGCTTCCTTTGCACCAGCTCAAACCCCAACGAGAGCTTCAGTTGGTTAGCCATAGGTAGTTAAGTGAGTCTAAAAAGCTACCTAATTGCCCCGTACGAGCTAGGAGAACAAAGAGACGTTGAGCCTTTTCTTCTCCCCGAGGCAGCGTTCGAGACTTTAGAGGACGCATACGTATGGAGGGGAAGGGTCAAAAAGAGATGGGGTGAGAACCTTGTAGGGGCCACTCCGCTTGAGTCCAGATTCAGGATCAACCTAGGAAACACGGACGGAGCAGGAGCAGCGGCTGGGAACGTTCCCGGCGCAATCTATAAAGTGGGCCAGATGTTTTCCATTGGCACTGATACCTACACGGTTAACGCTACCGGAACTCCCGCTGCGACCCTCACGTCCGGAGCTGGAGGAATTACCTACAATACGACTACGGGCGCCTACGTCGTAGCCGGCGCAGCCGCTACAACGGCCGTGTATTTTTACCCGTCCGAGCCCGTGATGGGACTGGCGACGAGAGAAAACACAGGAACAAATAACGAAGACATCATTGGGTTCGACACTCAGTTTTCTTATCGTCGCGTGGCTCAGGCCTGGGAAGTCGTCGGAACAGCTGCGGCCGACCTGTGGACAGGAACCAACTCCCAGTTCGTCTGGACGACCAATTACAGAGGAGCAAATCCTTACGACACCAACCTTTATGCCACCAACTTCAAGGCCCGCAACGCGGCCAACGATGGGCTAAAGTACTTGCCTTCGGGGGCGACCGCCTGGACCAACCAGAGACCCCAACTTGATTCTGGGGCTGGCACTAGGTTTTTAGATGGATGCAGAATAATCATTGGCTTTAAGGACCGCCTAGTAGCTCTCAGCACCCTAGAGACAGACGGGGGAGCGCAGACCTTTCCTCAGCGCTGTAGGTTTTCCCAGAACGGAGACCCGACCAACAATGCCACTAGCTGGCTTGACGACGTCCCTGGCGTAGGGGGCTACATTGACGCTCCAACGAAGGAGATCATCGTCACGGCCGCCCTGCTCAAGGACCGCCTCATCGTATATTTTGAGCGTTCCACGTGGGAACTTGTCTATACCCGAGACAATATTCTTCCATTTCGGTGGCAGCAGATTGATTCGGAGCTCGGAGCGGAATCTACGTTTGGGATAGTGGGTTTTGATAAACAGGCAGTTGGAGTGGGTAACCGCGGGATACACGCCTGCGATGGCTCTGGTGTGGCCAGGATTGACCCTCAGATACCCGACTTCGTTCAGGAGATACAAAACGCTAACAACGGGACAGAAAGAGTCTACGGCATCCGAGACTTCGGTCCTGAAATGGTATATTGGGCTTATCCGGACGCTGATCTTGATCCCACGTTTCCCAATAGGGTTTTGGTTTTCAACTACGTCAACCAGTCCTATGCCATATTTCGCGACTCCTTCACCTGCTTTGGCCATTTTTATCGCGAGTCGACCCTCACTTGGAACGATCTCGGAGCGATCTATGGAACCTGGGACA
>JASFRS010000222.1:0-3851 GCA_050114795.1 Sphingomonadales bacterium | reverse complement strand
ACTTGTGCAAAGCCTTCACAACTGCCTCTACGTCACTCAAGTCATTATAAAAATGCGGGGACAAGCGAAGGTTTCCATCTCGACAAGATACGATGATATTGTCGGCTGCTAATTGCGCAACAAGGCCGTGATCATCTGAAGATTTTACGGCCAACATTGCGCCTCTATTCTCAGCATCCCGCGGGGTTACGAGTTGCGCTCCCATTTCATCAAAACCCGCAATTAGGGCCTCATGAAGTTTAAGCACATGCGAACGAATGGCCTGCGTCCCAACCTCATGAATGATCTCCAATCCCGCCAAGGCGCCATATAAGTTTGGAACCGGCGGCGTTCCCGCTTCAAAACGGCTGGCGGTGGGTGACGGCGTATTAGCCTCAATCGCCATTGCATTGATATCTGCCTGGGCAAACCAACCTGTATGCGTCGGGGTTAATTGCTGCACCAGTTCCTCGCGGACATAGGCCATGGCCACGCCTGCCGTACCGATAAGATATTTCAGCACGCCGCCAACGAGAAAATCGACATCCAGCTCTTTTACATTGATAGGAAAACTACCCAGTGCTTGAAAAGCGTCGACCATCATCAATGCGCCCTTTTCATGAGCCATTTTAGCAATCGCTGCAATGTCCTGACGAGAGCCATTGCGATAACAAACATAGGATGCACAAACGAGCGCCGTCTCCTCATCAATCAGCTTTTCAAGATGCTCCAGAGGAACATATGAACCGCTACCGTCTGTTTTAGCATGGATAATCTCTGCTCCGCGCAATGCCTGGGCATGCCATATCTGCGCCGCCGTCGGGAATTCAAAGTCGGTTATAATGATTTTGCGTCTTTTACCGGAAAAATCAAAGGCGCTGGCAATGGCGTTTATACCCGCTGAGGCTGAAGCAGTGACTGCAATCTCTTCAGTCTTCGCACCCAATAACCGCGCATAAGATCCCCTTAACTCTTCATTTTTGCCAACCCATGTATCCCAATCAGCTCCGCGTTCATCACGGTCATCCAGATATTGTGTCATGGCCGCACGCACAGATTTGGACAAGGCGCCGTAGGAACAGCTGTTAATGAAGGTCTTTTTCTCGAAAATTGGGAATTCTGCGCGCCAGCGCTCTACGTCAAAACTACTCATGACACTAATCCATTCCATAAGATTGCAAGCACTGCCAGCGGCGCAAAAATCCGCAATGCCAGATGCCAATAGCGATACAAAGTGGGTGCTAGCCCCAAATGCGCCTGACTTTCCTCACGAACAATAATCCATCCCGCAAAAAGCGCAATGAGAAGGCCGTTGATAGGAAGTAACAAGGTTGAAATAATGAAATCAAAACTATCGAAGATGCTTTTATCCGCCAATGCTCCAACCCAAGATAAGGGCCGCACACCGCCCAATTCATTGAAGGACAGCAACGGAAGAAGTCCCACTAGCCAGGCCGCACCACCCGCAATTGCGGCAAGTTTCAGCCTGGAACCACTAATATGCTCCTCCAACCAACATACGACAGGTTCAAGCATACCCAGAGACGATGTAAAGGCGGCGAAAAAAAGCAGGACAAAGAATACCACGCCCAAAAACTGCCCGCCTGCAATACCACCAAAACCGATAGGCAAAGTGATAAAAATCAACGGTGGGCCACCTGTTGGTGCGAGACCATTTGCGAAGACAATCGGAAAAATCGCAAAGCCTGCAAGCATCGCCACAATTGTATCAGCAGAGCAAATCAAAGCCGCCGATTTGGTTAAATTTGTCCCTTCCTGCAGATACGCGCCGTAGGTAATCATCGCGCCCACCCCAATGGCAACCGAGAAAAATGCCTGCCCCATCGCGGCCATCAGTGTATGTGCTGAGAATTTGGAAAAATCCGGCACCAACAGGAATTCATAAGCCCGCGCAAAGTCCCCTGCTACTGCGCCATAGAGGACGAGAAGAATTAAAAGCACAAACAATGCGGGCATCAAAATTTTGGAAGCAGCTTCAATACCCGCCTTTACACCGCGGCCAATGATAAAAATATTAAGTACAATAAACAGGCTATGCAGCCCCACCATCAGCCAGGGTCGGTTGATTAATGAGCCAAACAAACTTGCAGAGCTTGAGCCGTCCAACCCTTCAAACGCCCCCAATGCCGCTTGCGCGCCATAGAAAAAAGACCAGCCGGCAACAATCGCATAGTAACTAAGCCCCACAAAGGGGATGAGAATAGACAACCAGCCAATGCTGTTCCACAGGCGGGATGTTTTGTGGCGCGCAATCAACATGCGCATGGTGCTAACAGCACTTTCACCGCCCAAACGTCCTAAAAGAAGCTCCCCCACCATGATGGGGATGCATAATAAAAAGACGAAGACGACATAAACAAGAACGAAAGCTCCGCCGCCATTTTCACCGGCGATAAAAGGGAAGCGCCATAAATTACCAAGACCAACTGCTGCGCCCATGGCAGCGAACATAAAGCCCCAACGGGACGACCATTTCTCATGCATTTTTAAAGCCATTAATAATTCACCGCTGGTGAGCCTGAGGGAAAGAAGACACCCATAAGCCGCATGCCACCGTCACTAGTGCACTCAAGGCTATGGTGCTGTTTCTTAGGAAGAAAAATCACATCACCGGCTTTCACCGGTGTCTTGGTTTCATCGGTCCACATAAAACCTTCACCGCGTATGACCAATATCGCTTCCTCATAAAGATGGCGGTGATGTTTGGCACGAGATTTAGGAATTTCACCGATGAATTGGGTCACGGCAGACCCTGCTAATTTTTTATCCACAAGGACCTGATAAAAACGGTCAGCCATTGCTTCCCGTTTTTCCGGGTCCACGCCAATCACGCGATTAGGCGCGCTGGCATCGAACTGGACTGGCATTTCGCTTAAGACTTCAATCGCTTCGGCCTCTGGGCAGACGGCGAATTCGATACGCACTGGCCCATCACCTGAATTTATAAGCTGAAAAGCCTCATCGGGTTTGATAGCAACGCCGCTTTCCGCGTTGGCTGGGAAACTATGGCCACCGATGGAGATTTCGATATCCCCGTCAACGGCAAAAAGAGCCACGTCAGCTCCGTTAAAGCGCAGGACTGATGATGCACCAGGCCATAAGAGGCCACTGTAATAGCTTAAATGCTTAGCCCCCGTAGATTTGATAATAACGGGAGCCAAACCCAATTGATCATAGTGCTCAAAAGCCTCTTGCCCCACGCGGGCGACATAGCATCCATTATCAAGAGCTGCGGCTGAAAAGCCTGGAAATCTCTCTTCCCAATTTGAAATTGTGACTTCCGGCTCAGCCTCAGTTTCCGAGACTGCATAATCTCCGCCAAGATTGTTATGAGAGCCATCACAAATAGGCTGACTCTTCGTTCTTTTACATGCGCAGAGCAGGACTTCTTCGTCCTGCGCTGGCACATATTTAACGGGCCTGAAATCGCTGCCCTTATGGCTGCCATCGCAATAAGGTTGTTTTTTCGACCGACCACAACTGCACCAAAGAACCGGTCGTCCGGCCTTTAACTGCACCAATATCGGTTTCTTTCCGGCGATTTCAGGCTCAGTCATTTTTTTATCCAATCAGAATTTAGTCGATACATTAATCCCAAAGGTCCGCGGGCGAACCGTATTGTACGATAACGGATCTTGAGATGAGTTGATGGCATCCACCTCAGCTCTCTTATCCGTCAAGTTCCGAACAAAGAGATTAGCCTGCCAGCGCTCCCCTTCAACACCAATTTTGGCATTGAGAAGTGTGAAACTGTCGAGATGAACATTGAAAGGACTCGTCGGACGGAACAGCGTGTCTCTGGAGTCCGTGTAGGAAAAATCAAACTGCGCAATTGCACTGACGTCTTCCCA
>JASFRS010000221.1:0-3927 GCA_050114795.1 Sphingomonadales bacterium | reverse complement strand
GTGTAGTGCAAGGTGTCGGCAGCGGGATCGGATAGTTGGCAACAACCGCCCTGGCGCATGGGATATTAGGAAAAACGCAACCTTTTTAGGCGGCTCTTCCAAAATTTTTAACAGCGCATTAGCTGCATTTCTATTCAGATCATCCGCTGCATCAATGATAATAATGCGCCAGCCACCCTGCGCTGCAGTCGAGCCTAAAAATCCCTGCAATACTCGGATATCAGCAACGGAAATTTCTGATTTTAATTTACCAGTCTTGGGATCAATCCCGCGCTTTAAAATGCGCAGATCGGGATGTGCTTCATTCCTCAGCAATCGAATTGCCGGATGCAGTTCATCAATATCGCCGTTCGTTGAATCACTTAAAAGAAGCGCGCTTAGACGATAAGCAAAAGTCGCCTTGCCAATACCTTTAGGTCCGGTTAGCAGCCAAGCATGGTGAAGGCGATCACTGTTTAAGGCATCAAGAAAAAGCCGCTCTGCCTCATCATAGCCGAGCAGAGGCTCAAAACTGATCCCCCCTTCTTCATTCATGACTTCTTGCTCAACAATCGCGCATCAACGCTTGCAAAAATATTTGCACTAACATCTTCCTCAGATGCAGCCGCATTCACAACGGCAAAACGGCTTTTGTCATCATCGGCGAGATTCAAAAACGCTTGGCGAACCTTTTTATGGAATTCCTCGCCCATCCGTTCAAACCTGAAAGACGCATCTGCATCACGACGGTCCGCACGGCTTAAACCTTCATAAGCATCCATATCCAGTAAGATCGTCAAATCCGGCCAGAAATTACCTAGGCTGAGCCGATGAAGCCGGCGCACGGTTTCTGAACCCAAGCCACGCACCACGCCCTGATAGACAATGCTAGAATCCGCAAAGCGATCACATAGAACCCATTGCCCCTTCTGAAGGGCGGGGCGCACGACACGCATGACATGATCCCGCCGCGCCGCATAGATCAGCAACAGTTCCGTCATTGGGTCCCAACGATCTGTTGCCCCTTCTAAAACAATATTGCGGATAATCTCACCGCCCTCAGTTCCCCCCGGCTCCCGGGTAAGAACAGTTGGAATATTTTTTTCTTCCAGATAGGTGGCCAATGCACGGATCTGCGTGGTTTTACCCACACCTTCTCCGCCTTCAAAAGTGATAAAACGTCCGCGTGTGGTCACGCTTTTTCCAATTCTTTTATAAGGTTATTCGCTAAGCGGTTGAGCAGAGGATGCACCCCAAATTAAATACTCAAGCGCTGCTTTAATTTTCGCCGTACCGCCAATTTTGGATACATCTTCAGCCGCGATCAGAGGCATGGAAATTGGCTCAATTCCCGTCGCTGTAATCGTTAGCGTGGCAAGCTCCTCTCCCTTAGATATGGGTGCAGCAATCGGTCCGTCATAGCTGACAACCGCTTTTAAATTAGCCCGGCCCTGACGACTAAGTGACAATGTGACATCATCTTCAATCACGAGAGGAATTTTACCAGCAGTGCCTAGCCAGACATCAGCATTTTCAACCACTTCTCCAGCTTTAAACAAAGCATAGGTGTCAAATGTCCGAAAGCCCCATTCTAAGAACTTGGCGGCTTCATTTGCGCGCTCTCTTTTACTGCCGAGGCCATTTAGCACAACAACCAGGCGACGCCCATCACGCTCCGCCGAGCCAACAAAACCATAGCCCGCAGCGGATGTATGTCCTGTCTTCAAACCGTCTGCACCACGAACGGGCGCACGGGGCTCTGTCGTATCACCGGCAATAATCGGGTTTCTATTAGATTGGCGGATGGGACGCCCATCCAACGACATACCATGGGTAAAACTTTTCTCACCGTAAATTTTATAAAGATCAGGAAAATCTTCGATTGTCCGCTTTGCAAGAACAGCCAGGTCATGGGCGGTGACATACTGGTCAGGGTCAGGCCAGCCGGACGCATTGGTAAAGTTTGAACCTGTCAGCCCTATTTCTTTGGCTTTCTCGTTCATCCAAATCGCAAAACCATCTTCGGTTCCAGCGAGATGCTCGGCTAAGACTGTACAAGCGTCATTGCCAGATGAAATAATTATACCGTGCAGCAAATCACCAATTGTGACCTCTTCACCAGCGCTCAAGAACATCAAAGACGCTTCAGACCCCGCCCAACGCCGCCATGCCTCACGGGACACCACCGCCTTATCATCCAGGCTCAACTTACCTTTGGCGATCTCGTCAAAAGCAATATAAATAGTCATCATTTTAGACATGGAACTAGGCGGCATCGCTTCATCCGCTGCCCGCTCAAAGAGAATAGCTCCCGAGCTTAAATCCATTAACACCGCTTGTTTCGCCGGTGTATTGATGGCCTGAGCTTGCGCTGATGCGCTAAAGCCTAAAACCATCGTCGCGATCAAAATTGCTTTTGAAAACACAGTCATTTTTGCCTCATGAATGGTCATGAATTTTTCTGGGACACAATACGCGCATTAGGAAAGCCCCTCCCCTGCAGGTCCGCTAAAACCCGCCCTGCATCTTCCGCTCTGGAAAATGGCCCAATGCGCACGCGATACGTTGTTTGCCCTCCAACCATGGCAGCTTCAAGGCTTATTCGCCCTAAATCTCCCAATTTCCCCTGAAGGCGATGTGCATTATCATAATTTAAAAAGGATCCAACCTGAACGAATACCGGAGATGTTGCGTTAATCGGCGCACTTGGCGCAGCCACATAAGTCGGTTCTTCACGCGCAATCATCAACGGATTCCCATGGCGGTCTGTCCGGCGCACACGTACACGCGCTGTACCTTGGCTGTGAAATCCTAATAATTGCGCTCCACGGCGCGACACATCAAGAATCCGCCCACGCGCAAAAGGCCCTCGGTCATTAACCTTCAATACGACCTTGCGCCCATTATCCAAATTCGTCACTTCGATATAGCTGGGCATGGGAAGTGTCGTATGCGCGGCCGTGAGGGCATTTTGGTCGAATCTTTCCCCAGACGCTGTCGGCTTGCCATGAAAGCCAGGGCCGTACCAGGACGCTATACCTATTTGGTCATAAGCCACGTCATCTTTGGGATAATACCAAACCCCTGCAATCCGATAAGGTTTACCAACTTTGACTTTCCCACTAGAGGCGGATGGTAATGGCACATTTTGACTGCGCGAATTACGTGGTGCCGGCGAACCACACGCGCTTAAGGTGAATAGCGCTAAAACAAGAAGCGTTACTATACGCTCTGTCATTTACGCCCCCGTCTCAATGCATCCGCCAATGTTCCAACGGCGATGGCATAATAGTTTGAGCAATTATAAGCGAGAATTGCGCGATAATTGTCATAAGCAATATAAGCGCGCGTTCCCACTCCATCAGGTTGAACCAAAGAGGCCCCAATCTCGCGCGTTGGCAAATCCTGACCATTTAGACGGCGAACACCCAATTCCTGCCAACGTGATAGATCCAATTGCGGGCTGTGTTGGCTCATTGCCCTCTTACATCCTCGAGGTTTATCCCCCTCCAGGCCACCTAAAACAGATTCGAATTTATCAGGGATAATGACAGGCCGCCCCCAGGTCTTATCATTCGCCCAGCCATTTTTTGATAAATAATAAGCAATGGAAGCAAAAACATCCCCGCGATTGGTCCAGATATCGTTCCTCCCGTCGCCATCAAAATCCTGTGCAAAGTTCAGAAAACTTGAGGGCATAAACTGGCTTTGGCCCATCGCACCCGCCCAGCTGCCCTGCATGGCACTCACACTAATATGTCCCGCATCTATGATTTTCAGAGCTGTAATAAGCTCCTTGCGAAAATACCCGGAACGCCTGGGATCAAAAGCCAAAGTCGCAAGCGCCTGAATAACGCTAAACCCACCTGTATAACGACCATAGCTTGTCTCCATACCCCAAATCGCGGCAATGAATTCCGGAGCCACACCGTAACGCGCACTGACCTC
>JASFRS010000220.1:0-3939 GCA_050114795.1 Sphingomonadales bacterium | reverse complement strand
TGTGTGTAAGACGTAAACTGGATTCCCTCTCCCCTTGTGGGAGAGGGTTAGGGTGAGGGGTTATCTAAAAGTATCGTGGCGTTTTATAACGACCCTCAACCAATCAATAAAAAGAGCCAAGCAAATCACCATCGCCAACCAAGGTGGATAGAGTTTTGTCATAGCTGTCCAATGAAAGATATCGGTCCAGTCCGTACTGTTAGCCAGATCCCTACTTACAATCGCGAAATAGTCACTTTTAAGAATGAGCGGATACAAATCTGCAAGGCCTAATCCAGTAAGAAAGAGAATAGTTGTGGGTAGATGCCAAGCCGAAAACAAAGCGAGGCCATAGAGGAAAAGGAAGATGGATATATGATTCCAAATCCTACCAATAAGAGAAAGCGACTGATAAGCCGTATAATAATCCCAGTCATAAGGACGGTCAAAGCGCGTATACCCAAAGAATAGGAAGCGTTGTGCTAAATCCGGAAATGACAGGAACACGGCCAACACAAGCAATAGTTTCGCAAAGTCTGTCCAAAATTTTTGGCTGATCTCAAAAGCTAAATCATTTCGCACCATCACCACGTTCAAACCTACTTAAAATGTAATTCTTCTGCTTTGAACTCTGATTGGGACCTCCCAACTGTCAAATAACGCGTATACACGCGCTCCAGGGATCTCCACCTCGCCCGGAATAATATCGAATATATCAGCGGGATCTCTGAATCTATCGTTATAATTAAATGTCAACTGACCCCTGACATCAAAAGTCTGCTCTTGGCAGTTCGCCTGAACATTTAGATTTGCTCGCGCTACAAGTCGTCCATCTCCCAGAACAAACAGAGGAGACCTAAAACCATTATCAACTCTTATTGGAATCACTCTTCTTTCAATGACCGAAACTCGCCTTGGTTCAGATTGATTTCCAGGCGTCCGGCAAGCAGCAGCGGCACGCAAATTTGAGCGCGCAATCATTGCGTCTTCAAAAAAGGTTATTGCGTTTCTTACGCTTTGGTGAGATCGAAAAGTGTTCTCAATTCCAAAGCTTCGAAGACTCCGACCGACGCCACGACCAAATGCATAGTGCCGAACCATTACGCAAGAATTGCGATGAAAAACTTTGCATACTGCATCAACCACCCCTTGGCGACCAACTGCGGTTGTCAAATCAAAGGTTTGTTGGCCAACCCGAGCAATATTGCGGCGCATCGCGCCAGCGGGTCGATCATCAGGCTGACGACCAAAAATGGGTGGGCCAAAAAGAGGAAGGCGTTTTGTTTGAAAATCAGGGTTGGGGGATTGGTGCCTCATGGCCAAATGGCACTCCTTAATTCCATTATTGGAAAATTGAATACCATAATAGGAACATTTCTTCAATATTTTATTGTATAGTCAAGAAATATACAACTGGAATGAGAAACAGCCTCAACCCAAGGTGGGCGAGGCTGTTGGTTTGTCTGGGCTGATAAATCAGCGATTACATATGAATGGGCTTGGCATAGGCAGCTAAGGCTGCTTCTTTCACCGCTTCCGCATGGGTTGGATGGGCGTGGCAGGTCAGAGCGATGTCTTCTGCGCTGGCGCCAAATTCCATGGCTAACGCTGCTTCGGCAATCAGGGTACCGGCCAAGCTTGAAATGATATGAACGCCTAAGACTTTATCCGTCTTTTTGTCGGTCAGGATTTTTACAAAACCATCGGTGTCGCGATTGGCTTTGGCGCGAGAATTGGCGGTGAAGGGGAATTTGCCCACAGCGACATCAACGCCTGCTTCTTTCAATTCTTCTTCTGTTTTACCAACGCTGGCAACTTCCGGCATGGTGTAGACCACGGATGGAATGACATCATGGTTCACATAGCCGGTGAGACCCGCAATGGTATCCGCACAGGCCAAGCCTTCGTCTTCGGCTTTATGGGCCAGCATGGGTCCGGGCACGCAGTCACCAATGGCCCAGATACCAGGGACATTGGTTGAGAAATCGCTGTCGATTTTGATACGGCCTTTATCGTCCATTGCCACGCCAACTTTATCCAGCCCCAGGCCTTCGGTATAAGGGCGACGACCAACGCATAGCAGAACCACATCGGCTTTGATTTGAGAGCTATCCCCGCCTTTAGCCGGTTCCATTGTCAAAGTTGCACCTGTTTTGGTGGTTTTGACTTCTGTGACTTTGGTTGACGTCTTAATCGTCATGCCCTGTTTTTTCAGGATGCGGGCGAAGTTCTTACGCACTTCACCGTCCATGCCCGGCAAAATCTGATCGAGATATTCAACAACGGTAACGTCTGCACCCAGGCGACGCCAGACGGAACCTAATTCCAGCCCAATCACACCGCCGCCGATGACGACCATGGATTTGGGAACTTTGGGTAAGGACAGGGCTTCGGTAGAGCTGACTATGATTTTGCCGTCAATCTCAATGCCGGGCAGCGGTGAGACTTCAGAGCCAGTGGCAATCAGGATGTTTTTTGTGGAAAGCGATGTGGTTTTGCCATCCTCGCCTTTCACATCGACTTTGTCTTTGGCCGCGATGCTGCCCCAGCCTTTGACCCAATCAACTTTGTTCTTTTTAAAGAGAAACTCAATGCCACCGGTTAATTCATCAACGGCCTTGTCTTTCTCGCCCAACATGGTGTCGAGGTTGAGTTTTACGCCGGAGAAATCAATGCCCCAATGGCCAAGATGCCCGGCTTTAGCTTCTTCATATTTTTCTGAGGCGTGGAGCAAAGCTTTGGACGGAATACAGCCGACATTCAAGCAGGTACCACCCAACTTACCGCGTCCTTCGACACAGGCTACTTTCAAACCATTTTGCGCGGCGCGGATAGCTGCGACATAGCCGCCTGGTCCTGCACCAATCACAACCAAATCATAAGTCGTGGCCATGGTCCCCACTCCCCTCAGGTAAAATTATAAGTCAATCAACAAACGGCTTGGGTCTTCAATCATGTCTTTGACCCGGACCAGGAAGGTCACCGCTTCACGACCATCAATCAAACGGTGGTCATAGCTGTGCGCCAGATACATCATCGGGCGGATTTCCACCTGACCTTTGACCGCCATCGGGCGTTCCTGGATTTTATGCATGCCAAGAATACCGGATTGCGGTGGGTTCAAAATCGGTGTGGACATGAGGGAACCGAAAATGCCGCCATTGGTGACAGTAAAGGTGCCACCCTGCATTTCAGACAGTTCCAATTTCCCATCGCGTGCGCGGCGGCCATAATCTGCAATGGCCAGCTCAGTTTCAGCAAAGCTTAGCTTATCCGCATTGCGCACAACAGGCACGACGAGGCCGCCTGGCGCGGACACTGCGATGCCAATGTCGTAGAAGTTTTTATAGACGATTTCATCGCCTTCAATGGCTGCGTTCACGCTAGGCACTTCTTTCAGTGCATGAACGACCGCTTTTACAAAGAAGGACATGAAGCCCAGCTTGATGCCATGTTTCTTTTCAAACATGTCTTTATATTTGGCGCGATATTCAATGACTGCTGACATGTCCACTTCGTTGAACGTAGTAAGCATCGCAGCCGTGTTCTGCGCTTCTTTCAAACGCTCTGCAATGCGTTGGCGCAGACGGGTCATGCGCACGCGCTCTTCGCGCGGTTCATCTGAAACCGCGGCCGCCTGAGCGGTGGGACCCGCAGCGGTTTTGGCTTTGCGTGCTGTGCCTGCCTCAATCGCGGCTAAAACATCGCCTTTCGTGATGCGGCCGTCTTTGCCTGTGCCTTTGATTTGGCTGGCATCTAAGTCATAGTCAGTAATGATGCGTCGGGCAGCGGGTGCCATAGGCATATTGTCCTGCGGTTCAGCCGTCAGTGCCGGTGCCGGAGCTTCAGCTTTTTGAGCGGGCGCGGGAGCAGCAGCAGCTTCACCCGCAGCAATTTTCCCAATCAGTGCACCGATTTCAACCGTATCACCTTCTTTGGCGATTTGTTCAGCGAGGGTGC
>JASFRS010000219.1:0-3961 GCA_050114795.1 Sphingomonadales bacterium | reverse complement strand
CCCATCCCGAACTCGGCCGTGAAACCAAACAGCGCCGATGGTACTACCGCTTAAGCGTTGGAAGAGTAGGTCGTCGCCAAGCTTAGCAAAATCAGGGCCATAGAGGCAGAAACCCATATACAGTGTCACCCCGCATCATCACACATCTAGAAATCAAACAGTAAGCCAACACCGAAAATATAGGTGAAGCGTAATCGGTGAGCTATGGCTGGTCAGCTAGGAAACTGCGGATTCAGCTGCTATTCCACGGTCATTCTTTAATTCTCTTGTCCAGATTTCTGATAAAACTAGGGTATTGGTTCGGGCGCGTCTTCTGCCGATTTTTCCAGGGATTGAGCTTCTGTAAATGTGGCTTGCCAGTTTGGTGAAAAAGCTACTAACAGGATAATGATGATGGCTCTGGCGAGGCCAGGGAGCCGCTTTGGATGATATTGGTAAACGGTCTGCCTGATCGGTGGAAGGAGCAACATTGCAATGACGACATGTAACACGGAATCTAGGGTGTTTGTTTGAAAGCCAAGTCCAATGACGCCTATGAAGAGGAACCAAAGTCCCAGTGTCCAACTCACAATTGGTTCTATTTTTTGCTTGTGGTCGTTCATATTCATGCTCCAAATTTGTCGTAAAATGGAATGAACCCGGGACAGAGATTGATTTTGAGCCGGAAAGCCAAATGTGAACCCTTAGATAAGCTTATTCGCCATTAGATAAGGTTTTTTCGGACGCTTGTTCCAGCGATGCATCTTCATCCTCTCCCAGATCGAAGGCGGGAAGCAGGCTTAAAAGTATAACGATTATGATTGCTCTGGCGCCCAATGATAATTTTATTTGGGTGAATTTGTGAGTAGTTTCTCGAATGGGTGGCAAAAGCAATACAGAAATGGAAATGAATATGGCCGAAATGCCAATTTCGCCATGCGTGGATATACCCAGAACGCCTATGGCCAAAGATGCCAGTCCAAGAATTAGATTTGCTAAATATTCGGGTGATTTGGTTTGTTCATTCATAGATATGGGCTTCATTGTTCTTTGATCAAAATCTGACGTTGTGAAGGTATATACAACGAAACCTGAATGCAAGAAAGCACCGCTAAGGGAGCTTGTGGGGGCTGATGAGACTATTGCTATGCTGATAAGAGGTCGCCTATCGCAGCAGGAATATAACCCGCCTGTACCATGTCCACAGTAAGCGACGATGGCGCGCTGAACAGCTTGTTTTTGAGTAAAGGCCGCTCAGCGCGGGATACGTTGGAATTCAAAGTGCAATCGCTCTTTGTCGCGGCATATAACGCTATGCGCTTGAAACCTTTGAACAACCTCAATCTATCAATCGACAGATGGCAGGATTAGGTCAAAGCGCATAAGGGTGGGTAGTATGGAAGGGAAGAGGCCGCGTTCTGCGGCCCCAGGAACACTAATGATTATTGCTTGATAGGAAATGCAAGTGGACGTATCGGAGAACCTGTCGCTCCACGAAGTTTTAAAGGTGAAGACATGAACATGAACTCATATAACTCGTCCTTCGCTAAGTCCTCCAGCCACAGAAGCTCAATAAAGGACACGCCTTTTTCTGCGAGGAGATAGGTGTGTACAGGCGCAAAATTATCCTGTCTGTGCGACGGGAAGCTTTCCAGCCCGAAATTATCAGCACCCAAAAGCATCACTTGTTTCTCTTCTACGAGCCATCTTGCTGCTTCAAGGCTTAGACCCGGTTGCGTAAAAAGCTTCAATTTTGAACTGTCGGGCCAGAGCGTCATCATCCCTGTGCGTATTAAGACGACATCTCCAGGTTGGATGTTTGTGTTTTGGGCCTCAAGAGCCGTTTTCAGATCGTCGATAGAGATCGCATAAGAATTGGGAAGATGCTGAAGACCCTTAGCTTTTGCCACGTCGATCAAAATGCCGCGGGCGGTGATTGGTGGATAGGAGGCTATGCTGGACTTAGACCACCCGGAAACTGTTACATTGTCTGTTGCATCAGCTTGATTCCATATTTTGCCATGTAAGCCAAAATGGCTGAGGGCATCAATATGAGTGCCAGTGTGGGTGGACATTAATATCGCGTCACTGGAATGGGCAACTAACTGATCTGTTCCATCGCGCGAGGGCGCATGTGTCATCCATATCTGATAGCTTGGGTCGCCAAAGGGGTCGCTGCAGCAATTTGGCATTCCGATAAAAAGATCAACTGCAAGGTCATAAGTTTTCCCACTTATGACTTTTTGCAAGATAGCAAGCCGCGATGTATCGGTCATCATGTTCAATGAGCCAATTTCATCATCTTCTCCCCACGCGCTTTTTCCCGCGGTTTCCGAGCCAGCTTGCGCATGAGAAATCGATAAACCGCTTGAGCTTAGCAGGGCCAATAACCCTAAAGCCCCAGCCGTAATGCGTTTCAAATTTTTCATTTGTCTTTATCCCAAAAATCGAAGTCAGTGCCCGTTTAAAACGGTATTAGACTCCTAATCGCCAAAAAATGCAGCAAAATGCACCTAGGACGTTTGTCCTATTTGTGCATTAGGTCAATTGTCCTAGTGAGTCAAGGGGAGGTGATCGAACTGGTCAGGCTTTAAATAGGGTTTGCATCAGGGTGCTGGTATCGTCCATTTGGATTATTGGTGAGTCACACCAGTGCTGTAATTCCTTGGCGAAGGTTATCTCGTCCCCGAAATTGGGCCCTGGTTTGGAAATGACAATAGCAGAAATTTGGATATTCCTCTTTGTTGCGGATTCCAATGTACTTAGGGTGTGGCTAATGCTACCCAAGTAACTGGCGGTCACCAATAATGTTGGTAATTTCAAATCTGCAACAAGATCTGCGTTTAAATGATGATCCGTTAAGGGGGAGAGCAGCCCACCTGCGCCTTCAAGGAGTTTGAAATCAGCATTTGTATTCAAACGCTCTGAACAAAATTCCAGAATATCCTCATAATCAAGCGTGACACCAACCTGTCTTGCAGCGACATTTGGGGCCAGTTCGGGGGTGAAGCGGTGAAGGCAAATATCCTCGACAACCTTGATATTTGGTTCGAAACCGCACGCCAGCGCCAAGCGACCAGCGTCACTTTTGCCAAGCTCACTTTCATCGAAGCCACTCATTACAGGTTTGATAGCTTGGGTCGTCAGGCCTTGGGCGACTGCGTGGCGAAGAAGTTCGCAGGCTAAATGGGTTTTGCCAATTTCAGTGCCTGTGGCCATGATCGCGGTTGCTATTGTCATGCGGCTTCAACCTTCTTTTTTGAGACAATCGGACGTACGGCATTTACTAACGCCTGCACATCTTCAAATTCGTGTTCCGAGGAAAAGGAAAATCTTAAGCGCGCGGTGCCCGGCGCTACTGTGGGTGGGCGAATGGCGGTAACGATAAAACCTTTTTCGAAAAGCTGTTCTGAAGCTTGTAGGGCGCGCTCTTCAGTTCCAAGAATAAGGGGAACGATAGCGCTTGGAGAAACGGTCAGGCCAAGTTCCATGCAGAAATACTCCACATTACGTCTCAGCCTTTCTTGGCGTTGTGGCTCGTTCTTGATGATGTTTAGGGACTTAAGCGATGCTGCGACGATCCCTGGGGGTAGGCCTGTTGTGAATATGAAGCCGCGCCCACGATTGATCAGCAAATCGATAAGAGGGCGAGGTCCGCAAATATAGCCACCATAGCTGCCACCTGCTTTTGAAAAGGTTCCCATTTGAATCAAAGCGGGATTACTCTCTGTGATAACACCCAGACCATGAGCATCATCGGTCATAAACCAAGCCCCATATTCTTCAGCCAATTCGTGAAGTGTGAGCAGTGGGGCTGTGTCACCATCCATTGAAAACACAGTTTCCGTCATGATGAGTTTCCGCGGGCTAGTGCTTTCCCGCAGCAGCATATGGGCGTGTGCGACATCATTATGCCGAAAGATTTTAACTTCTGCGCCGGAAAGTCTGGCACCAGCGAACATGCAATTATGGGAGCGCTCGT
>JASFRS010000218.1:0-3971 GCA_050114795.1 Sphingomonadales bacterium | reverse complement strand
ATAGAAGTGAAATAACGAAAAACACCTTTTTATATATAAATATATTTCGAAAATTCTTTGGAATCGAAACCATGAATACAGACTACACAGATTTGAAAATCATCAAAGCACTGGCCGAAAATGCGCGAATATCAATGGCGGATTTGGCACGAGCATTGAAGCTATCACCCCCGACCGTGACAGAGCGCGTGAAGCGCTTGGAAGAGGCCGGGATAATCACAGGATATAGCGCGAAGGTGGATTATGAAGCGCTTGGATATCCTGTTGCCGCCTGGATACGTATCCGTGCTGTTCCAGGTGAATTAAAGCGCGTTGCTGAAATCATCAAGTCACGGCCAGAAATTGTGCAATGCGACCGCATCACGGGGGAGGATTGTTTTATCGCCCGCGCCTATTTACGGCGACAATCGGAATTAGAAGCTTTATTGGACGAGCTTATTCCTTATGCAATGACCAATACATCTATCATCCAATCTTCACCGGTGGAACCTCGATTATTGACGTTAACAAAGAAGGCTGACGTTGATTAAATCTGCCAGCCTTTGCCCCTTAATTCCGCCAGACGGCGGCGAGCGATGGGAGCGTGAATTCCATTGGTCAATACAAACTCCATCGCGGAACCCTTGCGCCTAACGTCCTGGACGCAGGCCTTCGCAACCCACCAGGAGCGATGGACCTGCGCCCCATCTTCGTCGCTCACCAATTCCAGCATTTCGTTGAATGACTGGTCTAGCAACCGCTCTCCCTCAGGCCCATAGATACGTGCATAATGACCTTCTGCTTTAATGGCGTAGATTTGCGAAAATATATCTAGGCCTGGAGTAAGGACCACTGACTGGCCCTTTTTCTCCCTATCCTTTGGAAATTGCCCTCGGTCGATGAAGTCCAAAATCAACGCAATTGGAAAACCTATAACAAAGACCTCTGCCAGCGCCCGCATGAGGGCCTGCATATCAGGCGGGAAGATACGCCCTTGTGAGTAACCAATGATCTCAACAATAAGCAGAATCGGGGCACTTGCGATAAGAGCGGACAGTGCGCAGGTGATAACCCGTTGGCTTATACGATTTATGTCAAAATATACTCGACAACTTTGATAGAAAAACCACAACAGAGGCATTCCAAGAATGAAATAGACCATCCAAAGACCAATGCGCTCAAATAAAGCGAGCTTGGCAATTTGCCCAAATGGGCCAAGGCTGCCCAAAATCAGACTTCCGGCTAAAATCAAGACGAGGGTGGAATGATAATATTCTTGCTTAAATGAGGCAGAGGTCATGATGTTTAACTCAACAAGCCAAATCGGATGAACCGTTCATGAAAAATCGCAACCGCTGATGCATTAATACATGTTTTTCCAGCCGCTCTATGGAACGGTTTTGGCAAAGTATTATGTATTTAAAGGCAATGTTGTGATGAATCAAATTTCCAATATTTTTGCTGCTCTCGCCATTTTTTCCTTAACGGCATGTGATGGGGTTGAAAGCCTTTATGAGAGGTCTCAAAAATCTGAGCATCTCGTTGAAGAATTCGCCAATAATTACCCCGCCTTAAGCATCAGCATCTATCGAGATGATGATATCGTTTGGACTTATAACCATGGGTTTGAAGACGTTGAAAACAAGCGGCCTATCTCTGAAAATACCCGCTTTAATATATATTCAACATCAAAGGCTTTAACGGGCCTTGCCTTTGCGCGACTTATAGATTCGGGCATCGTCTCACTGTCTGGCAAAGTCGGTGAAATTACACCTGATGTACCTATAATCTTCCATGAAATCCGCCTCAAAGACATCCTCTCGCATAGAAGTGGCATCAGACATTATGCATCACCGATGGATTGGCTAGGCTTCACAAGCCAGACCTGTGAAAACCCCAGCGCAGCCGTTGCCTATTTTGCAGATGATCCGCTTATTGTTCAGCCAGGTACTAAAGAGAGCTATTCCAGCTTCGCCTTTGTTTTAGCAAGCGAAGTCTTGTTGCGCATTACTGGCGCAGATAATTTTAAAGCTGCCTTGAATGAGACACTTGGTCCCTGGGCACATTATGAGCTGGATTCCAAAGCCGCCGCAAAAGCGCAACCATTGATTAGGGCCGCCATTCTTCCGCAAATGCCCGAAGGCTTAAAACCAGAAGATATCATTCCCATGCCACCGTTAAGCAGTGAGTGTAAATTCGGGGCTGGAGGGCTTATTGTCAGTTCTAAGGAATTGGCGCGCGCAGGTGCAGCTCTTTACCAGGGTAACATTATCGCCAAAGACAAGATGAAAGACGCTTTCAGACCCTGGTTCTCAGCTTCGCAAGTCGTCTATGGAGCAGCTCTTAATGAAGAACAGGGTACTTGGGAGCTCAGCGGTGGTGCGCCGGGTGGCCGCAGCTATTTATTAGTATCTATCAACGATCAGGTTTCTATTGCAATCGCGGGTAATATTGATGGCCCCAATATGAGGGATATAGCTCATGCACTGCTTGACCTGTGGAGGCCTTAATCAGGGCCCATTGAAACGACCATCAAAGTCGAGGTGCCATGGGCAAGGAGTTTCCGATTGCTGTCGCGAAACCAGGCTTCGCAGGAAATTATCCGATGCCCTGCAGAAACAACTTTAGCCTCGCAACGAACGCGGCCCATATCGGGGCAGATGGATCGACTGAAATTGCCTTTGGTTTCAATGGTCACAAAACCCGTATTCGGGGGTAAGGTCGTTTGACCAGCATACCCGGCCGCACTGTCAATCAGAGTTAAAGCCCAGCCCCCGTGAACACCGCCAAAGGGATTGTGAAGATGATGGCCAGTTTAGGGCGTTATGAACGCCCCCTATTCACGAGTTGGAAGCAGGTATGTAGCAATGACTACGTAACAATAAAAGATTTGTAGTATATACTACATTACTTTATTGAAAGCCGCAGAATAGAATGACTTTTAGACCTGCCTATTCGGTCCTTATCATGCCAATGGCAAAAAAGGCTGCCTGCCCATCAAGCATTTGCAGAATTTCCACTGCGTCCTTATCGCGCGCTATAGCCGTCCGGCTTGTAAGTTGTCTTGATAGCCAAGATAGAATGATTTGCACCATGGCTTCACCCGAATGGCTATAAAAGCTATCCGCCCCTCTGCGTGCTGCCATAACAGCAAGCTCCAGCCTCAAATTCATATAGGGATGGAATATATTTGATTGCAAAACACTTGATGCATGAACAAACAGTTCCTCACGATGCAGAACCGTCGATACGCTGTAATCATCGAGAAGTGCACTTAATCTCTCTGCAAGAACACCCAGCACTGAAGCGATAAGATCGGTTTTATCCTTGAAATAATAGAGCAGCATACGGTCACTCGTACCCACAGCCGCCGCCAAAGCACGCAAATTTGATGCTCCAAGCCCATATTCAAGAATATACTCGGCTAATTGGTGTGAAATCTCGAGCCGTTTTCTACCCTTCGCCATATGAAACAAGTGCTTTTATATATTGATACTGCAAGGAGAGGCCAGTCTACGGCACCTCAAAATAAAGGCAACGACAAAGCATTTCAGCTTCTAGACAAGGCCTAGATATCTATATCCGCAAAAATCGCATGATGATCAGATGCCGCATGGACTTTCTTTTCCAATTGCGGGTAGATCTCCCAGCGTTGTGGCCTGACCCCAGGCCATGCACCTTTTCGGAACAGACCGCCATTTTCCATCCGCTCAAACAAAGCGGGCGATAACAACAAATAATCGATTTTGTCAGTATCATTACCTAAACCATAGGTGCCAATACCTCGATGATTGTTATTCACCTCAAATTCAAAGTCGGTGAACGACGGATGTTCCGATGCATCTTTGAGGTCAGTTTGCGACAATGGCACTAATTCCTCACTATCGGGCGTATCATTCAAGTCCCCAAGTACGACGATGAATTCTTGGCCTTCATCTTTCAGTCGTTGATAATAAGCAGCAACAGCATTTGACTGCGCTAAACGTTTAGCC
>JASFRS010000217.1:0-3985 GCA_050114795.1 Sphingomonadales bacterium | reverse complement strand
GCTTTTACAAGCTGATAGTCCTTCCGCTCATAGAAAGAAATGGCGACACCGCTTTTGCCAGCACGGGCCGTACGACCAATCCGGTGGACATAAGCCTCAGGAACCGTCGGCAGGTCGAAGTTAATAACATGGCTGACATCATCAACGTCAATACCCCGTGCGGCAACGTCGGTTGCCAACATGATCATAGTTCTGCCGGTCCGGAAGGATTGTAATGCCCGATCCCGCTGACGCTGGTTCTTATCGCCATGAATTGTGGAGATACGGAAACCAGCCTGTTCAAGAACCTGTTCCAGCTTATCCGCACCCCGCTTTGTACGGGTGAAAATGATTGAACGCTTAACGTCTTCATTTTTCAGCAGTTTCAACAGCATATCTCTTTTGGCACCACCATTTATGCCAATGAATTGCTGATCAATGCGTTCAATGGGCTGCGACTGTGGTGCAACCTCGATCTCTACAGCATCCTGAAGGAAATCATCGGCAAGTGCGGCGACTTGAGCCGGCATGGTTGCGGAGAACAAAACGGTCTGCCCTTCGCGTGGCAGCGCCCGCATGATTTTACGGATGGCGGGAATAAAGCCCATATCCATCATTTGGTCAGCTTCATCCAAGACCGTGATAGCAGTGCGATTAAGCAGCACCTGCCCACGCTCAACATAGTCCAGCAGGCGACCGGGTGTTGCGACGATAATGTCGACACCTTTTGACATTTGCTTGATCTGAGGGAAAGGGCGAACCCCACCAACGATCAATGCCACTTCGGGACGCATGTGATAGCCATATTTACGGACACTCGCGACAATCTGCGCAGCCAACTCCCTGGTCGGCGCGATAATCAAACCAAAAGCTGTCTTAGGTTTGACTTTATTTTCTTTCTTAAATTCCTGCAGCGCATCCAAAATCGGCAAAACAAAAGCCGCGGTTTTACCCGTTCCCGTTTGCGCAATGCCCAGAATATCGCGGCCCTGCGCCATGACAGGAATAGCCTGTTCCTGGATGGGGGTAGGTGTTGTGTAGCCTTCATGTTCCAAGGCGCGCAAAAGCGGCTTGGCGAGGCCCAGATCTTTAAATTCAGTCAATGGGAAACTCTTTCAATTCCACCGTATTAGGGTGTTTGTTTCATTTACGGAGGTGCCAGTATAGAATAGCGGCCTTTATCTATTTGGGTCTGTCTCACCCTTGTTAAGTGCACTTTCAGCACTCACCGCTAATGCCCGAAACATCATCTACACGCAGTGGAATTGCGCTCCCTTTCCCACAAAGTCAGTAAAATAGCAATGATAATCGAGAAGGCGGAGGAGCTGCCCAACTCTGAGCAGCTCCCCGAATATTAGTTTCCGCCGCCAAGGGGGTGTAAGGCACCAAATATATGACTTACCCCAATACTGGTACCTGACTGGCTATTGTGACAGGTGAAACAATTGTTCGACACAAAGCCTGTATTGTCAGGATATTGATGGAAGGTTTCCATTGTTGTATTGGCGAGTAACAATGATCCCCGGAGGAAATCATCTGTACCGCTGGTTGGGATTTGCCCCAACTGGCTCCAAATGCCCCCGATTTGCACATAATGTGCCCGAACGTCACCAACTTTCGCAAGCTGAGACACTATGGTCTGGTTCAATTCGAGAAGCTGCCCGTTATTGACACCAGAGTCTTGTGTATTGGGCGCACTCCCCCACGGATTTAATCGGGCAACATTAGTTGCGCTGATTGTTTGTGAGGCAGCCGCGACTATATTACCGTCGTCATCCACATTCGCGGTTTCTACGATATCTGTAATGGCGGCGGCACCTGTTTGCATATAATTCCAGATCCCTGATGAGTCATAGGGAACCTGATAACTGGTGCCATCAGGAGCGGTGTAATAATATGTAAGATCAGGCGCATTACGCAGATGTTCAAAACTTGCCCAGACAAGTTCCGGATGACCATCAACTGCGCCAACGATATGCATGCCGACCAAGGCAAGCGTCTTTTGCTCAGCCACCCCTTCATAAGTCCATTTCTCAGGATCGCTTTCATCATAAGACGGCACCATAGCCTGGATTGTGATGTAATTTTCCGGATTCTTCACAGTTGAAACATCGACCCAAGAGGTTTTCAGTTCCATCACAGCTGCCACAGCATCTGGAAATAATATACCGCTTGTTTTTTCAACCAATGCCACATCATCAGCAGAGGTTGGAAAGGTGCTTGCAAGATTGGTATCCGCATATTCCCCGGCCTTTTGACCAGTCAGATAATTGGCATAAACATCATTGGTGTGCATGCCATAATATGTGAGCGATCCCCCCTGCGAAATCAGGACGCCGCTGCCACCCGCCTGCCCTGTTGAACCGGCATCAATGGATTTAACAGTTCGTAGGGCAAATTGATTGGGAATATTTGAAAGATTTGAGATAAACTCATATCCTCCATCCGTTGCCACGACGTCATAAAAGAAGTCGCCGTCAAATATATAAGACCCACCCGTTGGTGACGTCAGCCATAAAAACATTTGTGACGCCCATTTATAGAAATCGCAGGTTGTATTCTGGACGGGTGGAAATGCTGTGCTATCAGCCGGCTTAACAAGGCCGTTCTGTGATACCGCACCATCTGCAAACCAATTGGCTAAGCCCTGAGAACTCATGGCGCAAGCCGGTTCTGTTGTCTCCGCCATTAGTGGCTGTACCGCTTCCGTTTCAACGGAAGCCGGTTCTTCTTCTTTTGCACAAGATGAAACAACTAATACGCAACTCATAATCGCTGAAGATATGAGTGCTTTCGACATTTAAACTCCCCCTTTTTGAGAAACAATTGATCTTATTTCCCTCTTAAGATGAATATATTAATTTAATTTACACTCCAAAGCATTTTGGCTTCAAATTGAAACTCATTTTATCATTTAAACATTTATTGAATATACATGGTAATATTGAAGTGGCCGCGCCACCTCTACATTCCAACCTCACGGAAAGTTTTCTGCAAAAGTGTTGGGCGCATGATATTTCACGATACATACGGCTTCAAAATTACGGATGTTTGAAATGACGCGTTGGATACTCTTTATTTTAGCGATTCTTGCAAGCTTTGGCGTTGTTTTTTTTCTAATGAATCAAAGCGATGAGACTTTGACAAATCTTAACCCAAACAACCCGGAAATTGTTACAAGGGGTAAAGATATCTATGCACAGGAATGCGCTGCCTGCCATGGCGCACAGCTTGAAGGCCAACCAAATTGGCGCCGACGCCTGCCATCCGGGCGTTTACCTGCACCACCGCATGATATGACTGGCCATACCTGGCACCACCCGGACGAATTACTTATTCAAATTACGAAATTCGGCCCTGGCTTTACCGCAGGCCCGGATTATCAAAGCGACATGCCTGCTTATGACGGCGTTTTAAGCGATGAGGAAATCGTTGCTGTATTGTCCTATATTAAAAGCACATGGCCTGCAGCCATTCAGCAAAAGCATGATGTCATCAATCAAAGATATACGTCGTCCAAGCCCTGATTATTTATATGCTGTGAGAACTATCGAATACGCTTGGCACATATGAAAATTGCAAGGGCTAGCAACAGAAACAAACTATCAACGAATGCCGGCATAGCATGAGGTGCTGTAAAAGCATTCCAAACCCAATCCCCTGTCACCCCTCCATTCACAAGAGGAACGGCCATCAAAACAACGGCGGATGCTATAAACGTTTCCCGGAAAGCCGCGCGATCATTTTTGCGGATAAAAACATAGACAATAGCTGCCAACCATATGGTGAAAAACAAAACGCCAGTCCAGGCAAGTCTTGACGCTTCCGCCCCTAAATAGATTTTATCCAAAATGAATATCGCACCATAGGTTAAAGGCGCACCCGCCGTCACACCCGTCAGAATATGGTGGAGGCTTTTATATTTTTTGCCGCCATTCCTCCGGCGGTCGATCCACATCAACACACCTAAGGCGGAGATAATTGCAAGGGAGAGGCCCAGCAAAAA
>JASFRS010000216.1:0-4023 GCA_050114795.1 Sphingomonadales bacterium | reverse complement strand
TACTCTCTGGCACAGCAGAAATTTTTACAGCCGGTAACCTTTCGCTCGTCGCAGAACAAAATTTGACCCTAAGTGGGAATACGCAGGTCACTGGGTTGGCGAACTTGAATGCGGATATCATCGAGGTCAACGGTGTCATTGCAGTAGGTGGAAGTGCATTCTTAAACGCTGCTAATGGGATAACAGTAACTGGTGATGTTTCAAGTTTAGATAGCATAGCATTAAATAGCGCCGGTAGAGTCACCGTTGATGCATCTGCCTCATTGGCCACTACTGGAAATATCTGGCTTCAAGGTGGGCAGGGCGCGATTGTTTCCGGACTTTTGTTGGCAGAAAATAATATTGGGCTGCAAATTATCGGTGATGCTTCCATTTCCGGTGAGTTACAGTCTGGCAATACAACAAATATTGATGCAACAGGCGCAATTCTGCATTCAGGAACCCTGTTGTCTGGAAATTCAGTCGGCATCACCGGGTCTGCGATTAACATTGGTGGCTCAATATCAACTAATGATGTACTGAGCATTCAGGCACTTACAGGGTCCGCGGAAATTAGCGGCAATCTGTTGGCTGATGGCGCGACCGCCCTAGTTGCAGATGCTGGGGATGTGCGTTTGGCAGCTAATGCCATTCTAGGCTCAAATGCTGGAATTGAAATAAATTCTGCAGGGCTGATTGAGAATGCTGGCTTAATCACCGCGTTAGACGGCCTACAATTGACAGCGCAGAGAGAGTTGTTGAACTCAGGCTCAAGATATTGTCTCGTCGGGTGCTATCGAGACATCCAGCGATTTATCTCTCTTAGCACAAAGCATTACCCTAAACGGCTCATTGTTTAGCGGCGGTGGTAGTGAACTATCTACGACGACTGGCAATTTAACCATTGGATCAGGTCAGATTTACGCTGATGCAGGTTTACAGCTTTCCTCGGCAGGAAACCTTATTGTAATGCAGGATGGGTCAGTCATTACGGCTGGAGATCTGTTTCTCAATGCCATTTCAGGAATTGAAAATGCAGGTGACATCGCTTCTACTGGTGCTCTGACGGTAAATTCCGGCGCTTTCATTTCTTCCTCAGGCCTACTGCAAAGTCTCACCTCAATTGAAGTTGAGGGTGCCTCTCTGGCGCTGGCGGGCACTGTGCTGTCAGACGGTGGTGTTACAGCTACGGCGCTTTCAGGCGATGCCGAAGTAAATGGTGTTTTAAACTCGGGCGAAAGCGTTTCGGTTTCCGCACTAAGTGGAGATGTCACAGTCGGGGCGGCTGGAGACATTGCGAGCGTAGGTGCCATAACTATTAACGCTCAAGGCTTGCTTTCAAATGCAGGTCAAATTGCATCGAACCAAGCGATAAGCTTATCCGGGCAAGGCGGCCTGTCGAATAGCGGTGCGGTTTTTGGAGCTGACCGTCTAGAACTTTTATCGGCGGCTAGTCTGAATCAAAGCGGAACATTGGACGCCGCAGGGGATTTGGTGCTGCAGGGCGCAGAATTGAATCTAAGTGGTGTAAGTGTTTCAGGCGGGCAGGCGCAAGTTACTGCGAATGTCGGAGCATTGTCCGTAAATGGTGTTTTATCATCGACAAATGAGCTCACATTGACCGCTTTGAATGGTGGCATTTCCTTAGGGGTGGATGCACAAGTCTTAAGCGGCCAAGTTATCTTGGTGAACGCGCTAAATGAAATAAGAAATGCCGGCCTGATTTCATCTAATGAGTCTATCACCCTCAATAGCCAACGAGACATTATTGGCGATCAAACGTCCTCTATCTTATCTGGCGGGTTGATTTCTATTACATCTCAATCGGCGGTCAACAATCTTGGGATACTCTCATCCAATGGCGGCATCAATGTTGAGGCTGCGACCATAAATGCATCTGGTGCAATCAGCTCTAATGGCAATGTTAATATCGACGCTTTGCAAGGTTCTTTGACTGTAGACGGCGCCATTAGCACAATTTCATCAGCCATATTAAACGCTGGAGGGACGCTAAGCGTTACCGGTAGTGGCAATATTGCGGTAGCTGGCACCTTAGATATCAACTCTAATTCTTCTTTCGTGAACTCTGGCCAAATATCGTCGGCGGCTGATTTGGACCTGAGCCTTAATGGTTCTGTTTCAAACACAGGGTTAATTGTTTCAGGAGAGCGCCTGTCTTTGACTGGGGCGACGAATTTGGTGAATGGCGGCACAATTGCCGCCAATCTGGTCATGCTTGAGGCAGAGAGTTTCGACTTAGACGGGTTGATAGCATCAGAAAGCAATATAGATATTACATCCTTGTCCGGAACTGCACCGAGTGCCGGCAATATCACGATCCGTGGAACTGTTGCTGCGTCAGGGTTGATTGATATCGATGCGGATCAGAGGTTTGTCGTCACGTCATCCGGTGCGGTTTTATCCGACGGTGGAACATCCATCATCGCTGAGCGTATTTCAAATGCCGGTGAAATATCTTCAGGCGCCGAAGTCGTCTTGCGAAGCACCGGCAATTTGAGCAACAGCGGCAATATTTTATCTTCGCAGCGAATTGATGCCAGGTCCTTAAATGGGACTATTGCGAATGCCTCAAATGGCCGCTTTGAAGTGTTCAGCCCGGCGAGTGCTATTGTTCAAGGCATAAACAATCCAAATGCCGCAAATATTGCATTGAGAAGTAGCGGAAGCTTGAACAATGCCGGTGTGATCACCTCGAATGGATCCATTTATGCAAGTTCTACTGCTGGCAGTTTGATCAACTCAGGTCAGATTTCCGGCGGTTCTGGGCTGACTTTGGTTTCTAATGCGAACTTTACAAACAGTGGAAATGTCTCCTCTGGTTTAGACTTGAGCCTCAGCCTCAACCAAGATTTCAATAATACAGCGGGGATTACGGCTTCCCGTGACTTATATATTGCGGCCCCGAATATTAATAATGATGCGCTTATTGGCGCGGGTCGGAACCTTGATCTCCGTGCCAATGGTAACCTCGTCAACAGGTCTACGCTTTTTGCTGTTAACGATATCAATATAGGCGTTGGAAACACCGTCCATAACGACCTCGGCTTTATTCTGGCACTTGGTGACTTGTCGATCGGAGGTTTAACTCAAGGATCAGGTGCTGGGACTTTGTTGAATGACTCCGGACGGATTGAGGCGTTTGGGAGTATCAATATTGCTGCGAATACGACTATCAATCGAATCCGTGACTTCCAGGTCATTACGGAGACAACTGAAACGGTGGAAGAGGTCGCATCCACTGGTGATTATCCCAACACACCAGATACGATTACGACGACTGTTGACCTTGAAACCATAGTTCAAAATTCTGGCGCAGCAGAAATTATTGCAGGCGGTAATTTAAGCGTAAACTCGGAAATTTTGACGAATGATAAAAGCTTTATTACCGCAGGAAATGATATTGGCATAAATGTAGGCACCCTCCAGAATTTGGGCCTGACCTTAGAGACAACTACAACGGTTGTGCATGAACGTACCATTCGATATTGCTATCCGTATGTAAATGTTTGCTTCCCTCAAACTGAAACGGTATCAACCACGACAACGACGGAGATAGAAGAGGTTCCAGCAATAATCCAAGCTGGTGGAACGCTTAATATTACGGCTGATGTTATTGAAAACACAGGGGACCCAATGTTTCCTGTGTCTCCTCAGCCTACTGGCAATCCTGGCATTGATACGTCTGCAACTATTGGAAATTCGACCAACTCAAGCAATGTTGTAACGGGACCCTCCGCCTCGGTGTCATCAGGTGGGTCAAATGTTGTTGGGGCAAGGCAAGTCAATGGTGCGAGCATCAGTTATACAGGTGTGTCAGTTCAGGACGGCACGCGGGAAATAAATGATGGTGTTGCTTTATCGGATGTTTCTGTTGCTTCGAACCTGACGTCCAATTCTGGCTCAGCTGAGGCTGTTCAGGTTTCTGTTGATGGTGGAAATTTGGGCGTTTCCCCTGGTTCTAATGTGACGGCGTTGAGTGTATCGCTAAATGATGTTGACTCATTTGCCACCGACCGTAGTGGC
>JASFRS010000215.1:0-4064 GCA_050114795.1 Sphingomonadales bacterium | reverse complement strand
CTTTGGCTGCGCAACGCTGGCGGAAGGGTAAATCTGTCCCGCCTTTTTGTACTGCTTCGACAACGGCATCATAGTCTGCCGGGTCTACAATAACGGTGACATAGCCATGATTTTTGGCCGCAGAGCGTATCATCGCTGGGCCGCCGATATCGATATTTTCAATCGTTTCGGCCTGATCTGCACCCCGCGCTACGGTTGCTTCAAAGGGATATAAATTCACCACCACCAAATCAATGGGTGCGATATTATGGTCCGTCATGGCTTTGGCATGGCTGGGTTCATCACGCAGGCCCAAAAGTCCGCCATGAATTGTCGGGTGTAAGGTTTTTACCCGTCCATCCATCATTTCAGGGAAGCCGGTCACGTCGGAGACATCTTTCACATCAATGCCGGCTTCACGAATAGCGCGTGCAGTGCCCCCTGTGGAAATCAATTCAACTCCGGCCTCTGCTAATGCTTTGGCGAATTCAATAAGACCGGTTTTATCAGAGACAGAAAGAAGCGCGCGGCGGATAGGCTGAGAGGTGGACATGTGGCTCTTACTCTTAAGATGTCATGGCCTTTAAAGACCAGTTGATGGAAAGGGGTAAATCATCAATCGGCGTGGATAGGACCAGCTGTTTGGTCCGCTGCATGACGCCATATTCATCGATATAAATACTGTCATCGATTTTAAGCTGCGCCCCGCGGGCGCGGAACATCCAGCCGCCTTTTGTGGGCAGGCGTAAAATGGCCGCCTCGCCGTCTTGGGTTGGCGTTGCCTCAACATCGGGATGGAGATGGAAGCGAATGTCCACATCATGGGCGCTTAAAGGTGACAGCCGCGCGCGGCCATCTGCTAAGGTCAGCGCATCTTCGCCGCGTAGATCAAATCCGTCTGCGCTTAAAAACAACCGACGTTTCTGCTGAATACCAAAGCGGCGCTCATAACCGTCATGAGCGACTTCAAGCCAGATGCCCTGTGGCCCTTCTTGGCGAATATAGTTTGTGCTGTATGCCGCCCGGCCAATCATGCCATCTTTGCGCAATTGCGCGGAATTGGTGTTGGAAATAACAAGCGCCGTGTGCGCAGCCGTGGTCCTGGTCATGCGTGCAAGGTCCAACCCCAATGGACTGTCCCCCGTGGCACTGCCGCAATTGATAAGAATCCGCTGTTTCTTATGGCTGAATTCAAAAGCTAGCACACTGCTATGCGCTTTTGCGGAATAAGGTGTGGCCGGTGGCGGCCCTGCGTCCATGATAATCAGGGATTTGCCGCAGGAAAGACGCTGATACCCGCTTTTTGCTCCATTATCCGTTGGGTGCGCCGTGCTTTCGGCAAGCTTCAGCGCCAAAGCAATACCATCTACATTCCCTGGCCTTGCGCCGTGAAAAGCACTTAAGCCACCGTCTTGATGCATTAAACCCTTTAAAGAGGGAACCAGCCGGTCAATCGCCATTTGAACCGGTGGTGGCACTTCCTGTTCCAGCTTGCGATAGAGCGCGCGCAGGCCAATCATCAGTTTCAGAACGTCCAGTGCATCTTTTGGTGAGCGCGTTGCAACGCCACCATCGGCATAGACGAAATGGTTTAATTCACGCCCTAATAGCGATTCACCCTTGGCCTGGCGGGCGATAGCACCTGGGAGCAGCAGGCCGGAATAGATAAGACCCGTTGCCGCTTTAATCTTCGGCAAGCCATCCCCCGCTTTCGCCGCACTGCGCATCAAGTGCCGCGCCTGGCGGGCAAGGGCGTTTAGGACTTTTGAACGATAAACCAAATCATTATTGGCAAGAATGATCGGCGCATAAGCAGTGAAATGAATAAAGCGCTCACCCAATATATCCGCGCGCCAGGCGAGGGGATGAAATGTTGAAAAATCATCAATCCAGCGGCGCACGCAAGCCTCGGCAAAAAGCTGAGTTTCCTCGGGCCGCCCAGCAGCCACCACATCGCGCAGCCAGCAGAAACTATGGAGGTAAGCTAAAAAATCCTCAGGCGCATTTTCAGCCCGGAACGGCGGTGACGCACTTTGGCGTTCAAACCCATTCCAGCGATAATGACCATCGAGAAAGGCATCGCCCCGGGTTTTGTCACCAGGCCAGGGATCTTCGGGGATGGTCGTTAGTTTGAGAGGAAAAGAACCTTTCAAACGCCAACTATAAAACAGTGTCCGATATCCAAGGCTGCGAATGTTGGAGCTAATTAAATCGCTCAAGCGGCTCAAAAGACTGGGGCCATGCGTGCGAATGACGTGACCTTCAACCTGGATAGATGGTGTTTCAGACGCGCGTTCTTTTTTGACAGCCGTAGGCCGTGGTTCGGAAGAAGTGGGAGCGTGCCCCTCTTCCTCAAATAAATCGGTGTTTGGGGCGTTGGTTTCGCTCATCCCCGATTAATTCCCCCCGGACAGTCCATTTCCCCGAAGTGCAGCGATATTTTCCGCATATTTGTCCGGTCCACCGCGGAAAGTCGCTGTGCCAGCAACTAAAACATCTGCACCTGCTTCAATTGCCAATGGTGCGGTGGTTTTGTCAATGCCCCCGTCCACTTCCAAATCGATTTGTCGCCCTGTTGCATCAATCATTTTGCGCAATTCAGCAATTTTAGGCAATTGGGTCTCAATAAAACTTTGCCCACCAAAGCCCGGATTGACCGTCATGATGAGCACCAAATCCACCAAATCCATCACATGTTCAATGGTGGAGAGGGGCGTTGCTGGGTTTAAGGATACACCAGCTTTTGCGCCCATAGCTTTAATGGTCTGTAGGCTGCGATGCAAATGCGGCCCGGCTTCCGGGTGGAGCGTTAAAATATCAGCACCAGCATCCCGGAAGGCCTTTAAATAAGGGTCGACCGGTGAAATCATCAGATGCACATCAAAGGTTTTGGCGCTGTGCGGCTTTAAGGCCTTTACGACACCGGGGCCAATGGTGAGATTTGGGACGAAATGACCGTCCATGACATCAATATGGATATAATCCGCGCCAGCTTCATCAATAGCGCGGACTTCCGCGCCTAAATTTGCGAAATCGGCGGATAGGATGCTTGGAGCGATACGAATGTCTTGTTGCATGTTTGCTCTCTATCAGTTTGGGGCCTGTTCGGCAACTCCTAGAGGCGTTTAAAACGGGCAATAAAGAAGCCGTCCAGCCCGCCGGCCTCAGCCCATAAATCAGGTGTAACGCGTAACCAGCCTTCTTTTAGCAAAGCCTCATTCAATCCACATATCTCATCTGTTTGAAAAGCAACGGTTTCCCAATCTTTATGACGTTTCAAAAAGTCATAGGCCTGGTCTTCGCCTTCCTCCCGTTCTAAGGAACATGTTGAGAACACGAGCCAGCCACCGGGGCGGATCCATTTTGTGGCAGCATCCAACAGCTCAGATTGCAGTTTCGCTAATTCGAGGACCGCATCCTTGTTTTTATGGCGCAGCACGTCGGGGTGGCGACGGATGGTCCCCGTTGAAGAACAGGGTGCATCCAGCAGCACCGCATCATATTGTGCGTCAGGCTCTGTTGTCAGGGGGTCAAGAACGCGAACAGCGGCTTTTAATCCGGTCCGCTTCAAATTCTCTTCCACGCGTTTTAATCGTGTGGGGTTGGCATCCCCAGCCAACACATCCGCACCCGCTGCAATAAGCGCCATGGCTTTCCCGCCAGGGGCCGCACATAAATCAGCGATTTTAGCTGCGCCGTCTTGAGCTGGCGTGTTTTTTAAAGTCTTTGCCGCGAGATAAGCGGACGCATCCTGAACCCACCAATCGCCGCTTTCATAACCGGGTATTTGGGAGACAGGGAGATTGCTGCTCAGGCGCACAGTGCCGGTGGGTAGAAGTTTCGCGCCTTCTAACTCCTGCAATAACATGTCCCGGGCGGCTTCACTCTTTGGCGTTAAATCCAAGAGTGCGGACGCAAAATTCGCATTGATGATGGCGCGAGCTTTTTCTTCGCCATAGAATTTGGTCCAACGGTCCCATACCCATTTTGGCGTGTTGAGCTTAACCGCGTCCTGTTTTTCAAGCCATTTGGCGCCATCTTCCCCGCTCAAACGCCGCATGATGGCATTGGCGAGCGGCTTTAAC
>JASFRS010000214.1:0-4162 GCA_050114795.1 Sphingomonadales bacterium | reverse complement strand
CCACATTTGAATGGGCAGGGCAAAGTTTTATCATTAATCCCAAGGCTAAATTTGAGAAAAAAGCAAAGGGCTTGGGTTATCCCATTTTGGACTGGGCCTAATTCGCGGGTGTCAGCAATCGCCTTGCGATGACATCAGCCTGAATTTCTGCAGCACCTTCAAAAATATTCAAAATCCGCGCATCGCATAAAATGCGGGAAATCTGATATTCTAGGGCATAGCCGTTGCCGCCATGGATTTGTAAGGCGTTATCCGCCGCCGCCCAGGCCACGCGGGCGCCCAGCAATTTTGCCATGCCCGCTTCCAAATCGCAGCGTTTACCCGTGTCTTTGCGCTTGGCTGCGAAATAGGACAGCTGGCGCACCATCATGATTTCAACGGCGGATAGGACAAGCTTGTTCCAGACCCTTGGGAAGTTGAATATAGCTTTACCGAATTGCTTCCGGTCGAGCGCATATTGCAGACCGCATTCCAAAGCGGATTGAGCGACACCAATTGCGCGCGCTGCGGTTTGAATGCGAGCGGATTCAAAGGTGGTCATGAGTTGCTTAAAACCCTGGCCTTCAACACCGCCAAGAAGGTTTTCAGCTTTAACCTCAAAACCGTCAAAGCCAAGTTCATATTCCTTCATGCCGCGATAGCCGAGGACTTCGATTTCCCCGCCGCTCATGCCTGGAGCGGGGAAGGGTTTATCAACACTGCCCCGTGGCTTTTCAGCCAGGAACATTGATAATCCGCGATAGTCTTGCGTGTTGGGATCCGTGCGCGCCAGCAATGTCATGACATCCGTACGTGCAGCATGAGTAATCCAGGTTTTGTTGCCGGTGATTTTATAATGCTCACTGTCTTTAACCGCACGGGTCCGCAATGATCCCAGGTCTGAGCCTGTGTTCGGCTCGGTGAAGACGGCTGTGGGCAAAACCTCTGCACTTGCGATTTTTGGGAGCCATTTGGCTTTTTGCGATTCGGTTCCTCCGGCTAAAATCAACTCCGCCGCGATTTCTGAGCGTGTACCTAAAGAGCCAACACCAATATAGCCGCGCGATAGCTCTTCCGAGACCACGCACATCGCCATTTTGCCAAGGCCGGAGCCACCAAACTCTTCAGGAATTGTAAGCCCGAAGACGCCTAATTCCCCCATTTCGGTAATGATGGCGTCGGGGATGAGTTCATCTTTTAGGTGCCAGCCATGGGCGTGAGGAATGACTTTTTCTTCGGCAAAGCGACGAAATTGGTCCTGCACCATGGTCATCATTTCGTCCAGACCACGGTCACCAAATTCGCCTTTTTCAATAAAGGCTGCAAGGGCCGCGCGCGCTGATTGGTCCCGGCTGTCTTCAATCAGACCTGCAATGACTTCATGATTGGAAAGGGCTTGAACACGCTCCCGGCTGAGCCCTAAATCCTGGAGCCGGACGAATTCCGTCTGACTCATTGGAATACCGCCTAAAATCTGTGCAAGATATTCACCAAATCCAATACGCAGGATGAGAAGCTCTACGCCGCCAAGCCGCCCTTGGTCGTTCAAATCCCGCGCCCAGGCGGCTGTTTCTCTTAAAGTCTCCACATAGGTCGCAAGCCATGCCAGGCCATGAGCTGGTCGTTGGTATTCTTCTAACAACATGCGGTCAATTTTGCCGTCTTTCATGATGAAGGTTCTGACGGCTGTCTTTGCATCGTCGAGCAAATGGTCAAGCGCTATAAGCGCCTCATCACAGCGGGATAATAGTGAGGCGAGAGATATACCGGTTTCAGCGGCCTGGACAAGTCCCGTCATTGTCCACCCCCGGCTGCAATGGCGTCCTCAATGGTTTTTAATCCCGGTCGCTTGGCAGAGATAAGCACAGCCATATTGCCCGGCTTATGTTCATTGTTGAGCATTTTGATATGCGCTTTGGGGATATCGTCCCAGGAGAAGACTTCCGACATGCAGGGGTCGATGCGGCGGTCAATCACAAGGCGGTTGGCCTGGCTGGCCTGGGCGAGATTGGCAAAATGGCTGCCTTGGATACGCTTTTGCCGCATCCATACAAAGCGGGCATCGAAGGTTATATTATAGCCAGTAGTTCCCGCACAAAAGACAACCATACCGCCACGTTTCACAACAAAACAGCTTACCGGAAATGTGGCCTCACCGGGGTGTTCAAAAACGATATCAACATCATTGCCTTTGCCTGTGATGTCCCAGATGGCTTTGCCGAACTCCCGGCTTTTTTTCATATATTGGCCGTAGGTTTCTGTATCATTCACTTCGGGCAGACGGCCCCAGCACTCAAAATTCTTGCGGTTAATCACGCCCTTTGCGCCCAAAGAGAGGACAAAGTCCTTTTTGTCATCATCAGAAATTACACCAATGGCATTGGCACCTGCGGCTGCCACCAACTGTATGGCCATGGAGCCCAACCCACCGGATGCACCCCAGACCAGCACGTTCTGGCCCGGCTTCAAAGTATGAGGGCGGTGGCCGAATAGCATACGATAAGCCGTCGCCAAGGTGAGCGTGTAACAGGCTGATTCTTCCCAGCTTAAATGTTTGGGGCGCGGCATGAGTTGACGAGCTTGTACCCGGGCGAATTGAGCAAAGGACCCATCCGGCGTTTCATAGCCCCAAATGCGCTGGGAGGAGGAGAACATGGGGTCGCCGCCATTACATTCCTCATCATCGCCGTCGTCTTGGTTGCAGTGCACAATAACTTCGTCGCCGACTTTGAAACGTTTGACCTTTGCTCCAACCTTGTAAACCACGCCAGAGGCATCAGAACCCGCAATATGATATTCAGCTTTATGAACGTCAAAGGGGGAAATCGGGGTGCCCAGGGCTGCCCAGACGCCATTGTAATTGACCCCTGCCGCCATAACGAGAATCAGTACCTCATCATCGCCAATTTCCGGCGTTTCCACGACTTCAACCTGCATCGCTTTGTCTGGTTGGCCATGGCGTTCACGACGGATGGCCCAGGCATACATTTGTGCAGGGACATGGCCCACAGGTGGAATTTCGCCGATTTCATAGAGATCTTTTAAAGGTGTAGTGCTCTCATTCGCAGTGACAGATGCAGTGCCGGTCATTCAATCCTCCATCGCGTTTGTTTCAACGCGTGATTTCCCAAGACAGCTTTATTTTGTTGCATTGCAGCATTGCTTATAATATTTCCAATTTAACGTCTAGCAAGAAATTAAAATGCTATAAAACATATAAGCGCAAAGATTCCGCTGGGGAGCGATAAAATGAACCGCACTGATAATAAGCCCGGACGCAAAGACAAACCCTGGCTTATTCGCACTTATTCAGGCCATTCTTCAGCCCAGGCATCCAATGTCCTTTACCGGACAAATTTAAAGCGCGGGCAGACCGGGTTATCCGTTGCTTTCGACTTACCGACTCAAACCGGATATGACTCTGACCATGAATTAGCCCAAGGGGAAGTCGGTAAGGTTGGCGTGCCCATTTGCCATCTAGGCGACATGCGCGCCTTGTTCCATGATATCCCGCTTGAACAGATGAATACCTCCATGACCATCAATGCGACGGCACCCTGGTTGCTGGCGCTTTATATTGCGGTTGCGGAGGAACAAGGCGCGGATATATCAGCGTTAAAAGGCACGGTTCAAAATGATATCATTAAGGAATATCTCTCCCGCGGTACCTATATTTTTCCGCCAAAGGCATCGCTGAAACTCATTGGCGATGTGGTGTCTTATTGCCTGCATCATCTTCCTAAATGGAACCCGACGAACATCTGTAGCTATCACCTGCAGGAAGCTGGAGCGACGCCAATTCAGGAACTCGCCTTTGCCTTGTCAACGGCCATTGCGGTTCTCGACCAAGTCAAAGCCAGCGGTGAGGTATCGGAGGCCGACTTCCCAAAGGTGGTTGGGCGGTTATCATTTTTCGTGAATGCGGGTATCCGCTTCATTACTGAAATGTGCAAAATGCGCGCCTTCACTGAAATGTGGGATGAATTAACCCGGACACGCTATGGCGTTGAGGACGAGAAATTCCGTCGCTTTCGTTATGGTGTGCAGGTGAATTCCTTAGGTCTCACAGAGCAACAGCCGGAGAATAATGTCTATCGTATTCTGCTTGAGACTTTGGCGGTGACGCTGTCAAAGAACGCTCGCGCTCGTGCGGTGCAACTGCCCGCCTGGAATGAGGCTTTGG
>JASFRS010000213.1:0-4178 GCA_050114795.1 Sphingomonadales bacterium | reverse complement strand
AAAGCGGGCAGCAACCCGCGGGCTGAGCTCACGCCCCATACGGCAGGAGCCTGTGGCGGAAATAATAGGCAGGCGCGGATCGTCCGCCAGTTGTTCCCCAACGGCTTTGGCCCCAATCACGACCTGTACTAGATTGGCGGGTGCTTCATCACCGAATTTGGCGAGGGCTTTGTCAAACAGTGCTTTGCATGCAAGCGCAGTCAGCGGTGTTTTCTCAGACGGTTTCCACACAACCGGGTCACCACAAACCAGCGCCAAAGCTGAATTCCAGGACCAGACAGCCACGGGGAAGTTAAAGGCAGAAATCACGCCGACCGGCCCCAAGGGCTGCCAATATTCACGCATGGCATGACCTGGGCGCTCGGATGCAATAGTTAAACCATAAAGCTGACGAGACAGCCCCACAGCAAAGTCGCAGATATCAATCATTTCCTGGACTTCGCCACGGCCTTCCTCAATGATTTTTCCGCATTCCAGCGTTACCAGTTGTGATAGCTCTTCTTTATGCGCGCGTAATTCTTCACCTAGTAGCCGCACGAGTTCACCACGGCGTGGGGCAGGGACACTGCGCCAGGTTTTAAAGGCTGCTACGCTATTTGCGATAATGGCATCGACTTCGTCCTGCCCATGTGTTTTTACACGCGCGATTTCAGACCCGTCAACGGGGGTTGTTACTGTTAAATCCGCACCAGCTACGGATGTGCTTAAACCGAAGGGGCGTAAAATATTCTCAAAAGACACAATGTCTCTCCTGTCTCTCTAATTGTTTCCGGTATCGGCTTTGCCGACCCCATGAAACGTGCTTAGGGCTGCTTCTTTATCCGCAAAGCAGGGGTCAGTTGCTGCGGGTCACATTTCAATTCTATCACTGTTGAGGTCTCGGCGTTTAGCGCCTCCTGCAACATACTTTCAATCTCTTCATCACTGTCCAGGCTGATACCGTTCAGCCCATGGGCACGGGCGAGGGCTGCAAAATCCGGATTGCTCAAATCGGTTGCTGAGACACGACCCGGATAATGTTTTTCCTGATGCATTCTAATGGTGCCGAACATGCCATTATTCAGAACCAGAACAATGACTTTAAGCCCATGATGCGCGGCGGTTGCTAATTCCTGCACGGTCATCATGAAATCACCATCGCCTGTCACCGCAACCGCTGTTCGTCCCAACGCTGCAGCCCCTAAAGCGGCGGGTAGGGCATAGCCCATAGCACCGCTAACCGGGCCTAATTGGCTGTTGAAACTGTGCAGCGGGAAATAGCGATGGGCCCAGATGGAAAAATTCCCCGCGCCATTTGTTATGATTATATCATCAGGCGTAATACGGCGCAGTGTTTCAAACACATTGGCCGGGTTCAGCTTCAAACCCTCGGGCTTAGAAGCGCGAAAATCGAGATAATCCTGACGCGCTGTTTCAAACCATTTTTGGCGGTTCACACCCTTTAAATCACCCAAGCCATTGACGAAGGCAGAGGAGGGGCATGCAAGGCCCAAGGACGGAACGAACACGCGCCCGATATCTTGCGTCTCTTCGGTGACGTGGATGAGTTTACCCAGCTCCACGCCCTCTTCGAACAGCTCATAGCTTTGGGTGACGATGTCCCCAAGCCTTGTGCCCAGCGCTAGAATACAATCCGCAGCTTCGACTTTGGCCACTAATTTCGGGTCGGGGCCTAAGCCTAAAACGCCTGCATAGGCCGGGCTGCGATGGTCAATCAGGCTTTGACGGCGGAAGGCCGTGACGATGGGAATATGCGCCTCTTCCGCAAGCCTTGTCAGCCGCGCGGCACTTGGCGCATCAAAGGAAATACCACCTACCAAAATCAAAGGCTTTTGCGCCGCTTTCAACCTCTCCACGATGGCATCGACCTGCGCCTGTTCGGGAACAGGCTTTGGTGCGAGATAAGGCGCGCTTAAATCATCGGCACAATCCTCAACCAACACATCTTCGGGCAGCGAAATGACGACCGGGCCGGGGCGACCGCTGGTCGCCACGCGAATGGCCTGAGCAATTATTTCGCCTGTCCGTGCGCCGTCGCGGAGCTCGACTGCCCATTTGGCCAAGGGCGCGAACATGGTTTCAAAATCGACTTCCTGAAAGGCCTCCCGCCCCATATGCCCACGGGCGACCTGCCCGATGAACAGCAGCATGGGCGTGCCATTCTGCTTGGCATTATGCACACCAATGGAGGCATTGGTGGCACCCGGTCCCCGTGTCACAAAACAGACACCGGGTTTCCCGTTTAACCGTCCCATGGCCTCCGCCATGGTGGCAGCACCACCTTCTTGCCGACAGGTGTACAACTTGAAAGCGCCTTCCCGTTGCTTGAGTGCATCAAGAACGGGAAGATAGCTTTCACCAGGGACGCATGTCCCTTCTGTTATGCCTGCCTTGATGAGTGTGTCCACCAAGGCATGGGCGGATGTGTAACGCTTTGTCATAGCAGCGGATTATTCCGCAGCAACGCGTTCGACTTCAACAGCTTTTGCAAGTTCGGCTGAATAATTTCGGCCAAAGCGGTTTTGGATGAAGTCGGAAAATTCGCATTGTTCCTGACGCACCAGCCCTTTGTTCGGCAATTTACCTTCAGCCATCAAATCCAGCATGGCGGCAATGCCCGATGCGGTGGTGATTTGAATGCCTGTCATATGCAGGCCGTCCACATCGCGGGCATAAACCTTACGCGCATAGCTTTCCTGATAGAAACGCCCGTTTTTCTCACCCGTCACAGTCACGAAAATCAGCACCACATCCTGGGTTGTCAAAGGTAAAGCATGTTCAAAGATTTCTTTGAGCATCTCTTTGCGCTCACCCATGCGCAGGTCTTTGATGAGGATTTTCATGATGTCACGATGGCCGGGATAGCGCGCCGTGCGGTAATTCAGATTTTGAACTTTGCCGTCCAAAGTCTCACACAGCGTGCCAAGACCGCCGGATGTGTTAAAGGCTTCATATTCCTGACCTTCAACGGTGAAATGTTCCAGCTCTTCCAAGGCCGGGACTTCTTTCATCTGGCCATTTACGATGGCTTCGCATGGATTGATATATTCATTCACCAGCCCGTCTGTGGACCAGGTCAGATTATATTTCAGCGCATTGGTTGGGAATTGCGGCAAGGCACCCACGCGCATATTCACCGTATGCAATGTGTCAAAATGTTTGGCCAGATCATAAGCCACGATGGAAATGAACCCGGGGGCCAAACCACATTGAGGGACAAAAGCGCTTTTCGCACCTTCGGCCAAGCCTTTCACAATGCGGGTGCTTTCCACGTCTTCGGTCAAATCGAAATAATGGATTTCAGCTTCCCGCGCAGCGGTCGCGATTTTGGCGACGAATTGATAAGGGCAGGCGTTCAGCACTGCGAATTTGCCCTGCATAAGGGCGACTAAGGCCTGATGGTCATTCACATCAACCAAAGCGGTTTTGATATTGGGATGAGCAACAATCCGGTCAAGCCCGGCCTGGTCCGCATCCGCAATCGTCACATGATAATCGCCTGTGCGTGCAAGCATTTGAACAATAGCGCTGCCGATTTTTCCGGCCCCAAGGAGAAGAACTTTATGCATGGTTATATTCCATCGTTTTGCAACTTTAATTTCACGAATTGCTAGAATGACCATCATTATAGCAAAGTCAATTAAACAAAGTGATAAAATTTTAATGCTTCGGCGTGAGAGCGCGGGGTTTAGTTTTATTTTTTTAACCTCAATCGCCGGGCGCAGACATCCGTCTGCTTGGCTACGCGATAACGCTGTTCCTCCATGGCTGCGCCATTCCGGGCTATCGCGACGGCCAGTCGGCCTTACAGCTCTCATTATGAGAGCTGGGGGCCGGGGCTAGTCGGTTAGGCTTTCGTTCCCCCCTCACCCTAACCCTCTCCCGCGAGGGGAGAGGGAATCCAGTTGGCGCCATAAACGCCACTCCCTCTCCCCTGGCGGGAGCAACTGTGTTTTAAGTTGGGTTTGTTTTCCAATCTTGAGCGTTTTTTATCATTGCATTGAGCATGACAATGAATTTTCGCATGGCAGCGACTATGGCGAGTTTGAAGGGCTTGCCATTGGCTCTCAGGCGCTCGAGGCCTCAAACGCCACCACGGCCTTTGCGGGCAGGCGGGCGATGAGTTCTCTCACGCCCTGCACGGTGTTGGGCAGGATGAAATATGTCCCTCTGGGGTG
>JASFRS010000212.1:0-4209 GCA_050114795.1 Sphingomonadales bacterium | reverse complement strand
AGGGTCGGGGTGAGGGGTTAATTAAAGAACTTATACATGTGACAAGCACACGCTAAGGTTTTGATGCTCTTGATAAAAGAGCGGCCCATAGGGGTGTTACGAGCACCCAATTGAGCCTAACCAGTCAAACCTTGATAGGAGGTCCGAATGGCTGTCCATTCGTTTATCATATTGCAATACCACATGGAAAGACGCTTAGCCTCAGGCCAAGCGCTTAAACCACCCATCTGACCCGTTTGATTTGGTTCCGCACTCCGGTAGGTGCGAAATGCCGGGGGATAAACGAGCCGTCCCGTGTGGTTGCAGACATGCGGGACGGCGTGGTCTATTTTAATGCGGTGAAAAATCGCCCTAGTGGCAGCCCCAGAAAACAGGGATCATCACCTGCTTCATTGCAGTCGGCAAAGGATATGCTGATGATTTGGGCAGGGCCGATGAGTTCTTCATAGGATACCATGCCAAACCCACCGGGTGCGCGGCTGTCGTTTGAGTTATCCCTGTTATCACCCATCATGAAAAAATGACCTTGCGGCACGACGAATTCCGGCGTGTCATCAAGCGCGCCATCATCGCGATATTCAGCGATACGATGTTTGACGCCACCGGGAAGGGTTTCCTCATAAAAGCGGGTTTTTATGACCCAGCCGCCTTTGCCCACCCCGGTGATTTCATTTTGAAAGACACGGGGGACCAATTCGCCATTGATGTAGAGGCGTCCGCCTCTCATTTGAATGTGGTCGCCGGGTAAGCCGATGGCACGTTTGATGAAGACTTCATTATCTTGTTCCGGTACGGCAAAGACAACAATATCACCACGATCAGGGGCTTTGCCTAATTTACGCCCTTCGAATATGGGAGGCGAAAAAGGAAAGCTGTAGCGGCTATAGCCAAAGGCGAATTTCGAAACAGCAATGCGGTCGCCGACTTGCAATGTCGGCTCCATCGAGCCTGAGGGAATATAATAAGTCCCATAAGCAAAGCTGTGGAACAGCAGCAGGAAACCGCCCACCCAGAATATATCTTTCAACAAACCTATTAGTGATGATTTGGCCTTTGACACAAGGCTAGCGGTATCCGGCATTATTTCTTCCATCTTCAGGTTATACTTTGCGCCCGGTTTTCATCGCGGTGCTTCTTCAAATAGCGCATGAAGGGCGTGCCTCCCGTGCCCACATCCACGTCATTTCCCGGACCGCTGATACTTTGTTTATTGATATATTGCGCCGCATATTCAAGGTGCTTTGTACGAAAGCGCGCGACATCTTCAACGCATATTTTATAGGCCTCATGAAGTGAATTGCGTTCACTGACCGCAATAAAGGGACGAAGCCTGCTTTTTGTCCCCACATCCTCAATGAAACGGCGGTGTGTTTTTGGGCGATATTGATGCAGCTCTAAAAGAAATTCCCGCAAGGGGTCGTCTTCATGCCGGATGCCATAAAGTGCATCCATGGTTGGCACGATTGAGGATTGAGACCCGGTCTGCCCACGGAAGGCCTGTGGTTTGCCACCATAAGCCTCGACACCCTCATATATAAGCCCATCGCCCAACGCTGGGTTGTTCTTCCAGCCATGAATATAAGGCCGCACGCGGTTGTAATAAATATAGGGGTCGCAGCGCTCAATCATGCGGTCGAAGATGGCATTGATGTCGGTCCAAATATCATGCATGTCGCCCAGCAGTCGCTCGACCCGGCCCTCATCGGCTTGCTCAATAGCTTCAAATATTTGCGGGATGAGCGCTAATGCAGACCCTGCCCGGGCTTCAATCGCTACATGAACAAGCACGAACCAGTTCTCATCTGCACCGCCTAAGAAATTCTGGAACATGGCGGCATTTTCAAGGCTCAAGGGTGCTGACTTATCCAGGCGATAATAATTGTCCAGCACATAGCCTGAATAGGGCAATAAAGGTGCCTGGTCTAAACGTTTTGCGATGTCATAAATGGGTTTTGCCAATTGGACAGGCAGGCTTTTGGGCGCTTCTTCTTCCCCCCAGACATAAGCTTGAACGAGGAAGCTGTAGTGCACCATGGCAAGGCGCACTTGATGTTCATCGCCATCTCGAGCAAAGGCTTCTGTCTCAATCAATGGTAAATCGCGCAGATAATGGCGGATGCGTCCGCTTGTAATAAGCGCGGATAATTGCCCCGCTGCATCCAGCATCGGAGCAAATGCGCTGTCTAAACTAATTTCATCGGCTTCGATTGAACCAAGGAAGCCCCGCTCGGGTGTAATTTGATACTCACTCAATACAAGGGGATTGTTCATATTCACGGCCCTTTATTGCTGTGATGTGCTCCCCAGAGCTTTCACCAAGGCAGTGGTTTTGACAATCCCTGTTTTTTCAAAATCTAATGTGATTGTGACTTCGTCTCCGGCGGTGACATCATCCGACATGCCAAAGGCCATGACGTGATAGCTGCCGCGTTCGAACACAATTTCACGACCGCCAGGGATTTCAAGATGAGAGAGGTGTATCATTTTCGCGATGCCGTCTTTTTCTTCAGCGGTGTGAATTTCGCCGCGTTCAGCACCTTCAATTTCAACGCTTAAAAACATGTCGGATTCGTCGCCAATATTTTTAAGGGTGAAATAGACGGCGGAAGGGCGGCCTTCGACCGGGTGAAGATATAGCGTTGCATCGCTTACTTCGACCTGTGCCGGAGTCTCTGAACAAGCGGATAAAGTCCATGCCAAAAGGGCTAAAATCATGTATCTCATGTGCAGTGTCTCCTAATTTCAGGCAAAATTTACGCCGGATTCGCCAAAACAATTGAAACGAATCAGTTTCCGGCCCTTGCAGCATTGGGTTTAACCCTTATATAAGCGGCAAATTTCTCGTTCCAGTGGGTTGATTGTCACAGGGTCGAGATTAAGTGAAATTAAGAGGGGGTCACGGGCGCCAGCCATAATGGTGGCACAGATGGCCCGCCGAGAGAAGAAAGGTTGATATCCCATGGGCAAAGTCATTGGTATTGACTTAGGCACGACAAATTCCTGCGTCGCTATCATGGACGGGAAAGAGCCTAAGGTCGTAGAAAATGCTGAAGGCGCACGTACCACTCCTTCAATGGTTGCTTTTACGGAAGATGGTGAGCGTCTTGTTGGTCAGGCTGCAAAACGTCAGGCCGTTACAAATCCCGAAGCCACATTATTCGCTATTAAACGTCTGATTGGCCGCACTTATGCGGACCCGCTGACGAAAAAAGATGCGGAAATGGTGCCTTATAATATCGTTAAGGCTGATAATGGTGATGCCTGGGTCGAAGCCCGTGGCGAAAAATATTCCCCGTCGCAAGTTTCCGCTTTCATCCTGCAAAAGATGAAAGAAACCGCTGAAAGTTTCCTGGGCGAAAAAGTCGACCAGGCTGTTATCACCGTTCCCGCTTATTTTAACGACGCCCAGCGTCAGGCCACCAAAGACGCCGGCAAAATTGCCGGGTTGGAAGTGCTGCGCATCATCAACGAACCGACTGCAGCAGCCTTGGCTTATGGTCTTGATAAGAATGACGGCAAAACCATTGCTGTTTATGACTTGGGCGGCGGTACTTTCGATATCTCCATCCTTGAAATCGGCGATGGCGTGTTTGAAGTGAAGTCCACCAATGGTGATACGTTCCTGGGTGGTGAAGACTTTGACCTGCGCATCATCGAGTGGTTGGCTGACGAATTTAAGAAAGAACACGGCATTGACCTGCGCCAGGATAAGTTGGCGCTGCAACGGTTGAAGGAAGCGGCTGAGAAAGCAAAGATTGAACTGTCTTCCTCAACACAGACTGAAATCAACCAGCCGTTTATCACCGCTGACCAAAATGGTCCGAAACACTTAACCATGAAACTGACCCGCGCCAAGCTGGAGCAATTGGTCGCTGACTTGGTTAAGCGTACTTTGGAACCCTGCAAAAAAGCGTTGAAAGATGCCGGTGTTACTGCGGGTGAAATTGATGAGGTTGTCCTCGTCGGTGGTATGACCCGCATGCCGAAAATCACGGAAATCGTGAAAGAATTCTTCGGTCGTGAGCCGCATAAAGGCGTGAACCCGGACGAAGTTGTTGCCATGGGTGCCGCTATCCAAGCCGGCGTGCTGCAAGGCGATGTGAAAGACGTGCTGTTGCTTGACGTAACACCACTGAGCCTTGGTATTGAAACCCTGGGCGGCGTGTTCACACGTCTGATTGACCGCAATACCACTATCCCGACGAAGAA
>JASFRS010000211.1:0-4281 GCA_050114795.1 Sphingomonadales bacterium | reverse complement strand
CCTGGTCGGTCAGGGTCGCGACAAGACTGCGCTTCAGACCCGCGCACAGGCCGAGAATCTCAATAATATTCTGTTCCTTGATCCTGTCCCCAAGACACAGCTTACAGGGTTGATGGCCGGCGCGGATATCGGCCTTCAAGTCCTTCGAAACGTACCGGCCTTCTATTACGGCACATCCCCGAACAAGTTTTTCGACTATATTTCTGCAGGATTGCCGGTGCTGAACAACTATCCGGGGTGGCTCGCCGAGCTGATTACTGAACATGACTGCGGTTTTGCTGTTCCGCCCGACGATCCGGAAGCTTTTGCCGATGCGCTGATCGCGGCAGCCGAAGATCGCGAGGGGCTGCTCCGCAAGGGTGACAAAGCGCGCGCGCTTGCGGCCAGCAGTTTTTCGCGCGCGCGCTTGTCACGGGATTGGGTCGAATGGGTGACCGCCGCGGCGAAGCGCTAAACCTCGACCCCCGGTTCGTTGCGCGTCATGCTGTCTAGTGTCCTGGCAAGTTTACACTATGGGAGAAATTTTAATGGATAGTTCGAGTGCCGCTGCGGCACATCACGGATTAATTGACCTGGCAAAGGAAATATATGGTCCAACGCCTATTTTACTGCACCGCCCAGTATTTGTTGGTAACGAACGAGAATATTTAATTGACTGCATTGATTCAAATTTTGTGTCTTCAGTCGGCGCGCGTGTAACAGAGTTTGAAGAACGGATAGCGGCTTACACTGGTGCCAATCATGGCATCGCTACGGTTAACGGTACAGCAGCTCTTCATACAGCGTTATTGATGGCTGGTGTACAACGCGGCGACCTGGTTATCACCCAAGCTTTGACCTTTATTGCAACATGCAATGCGGTCAATTACATCGGTGCACGTCCACTTTTTGTAGATGTTGACCGCGATACGATGGGCATGAGCCCCAGTGCATTACGGACATGGCTATCTGCAAATACCCATAGTGAAAATGGTTATGCGATTAACACGGCTACTGGCGCGCGAATTGCTGCTTGCGTACCAATGCACACCTTTGGGATTCCGTGCCGTATTGTCGAGATTGCCGAGATTTGTGAAGAATTTGGTATCCCCTTGATTGAAGATGCCGCAGAATCTCTAGGCAGTTTTGTTGGAAAGCGCCATACAGGTACTTTTGGTAAGCTTGCTACTCTCAGCTTTAATGGGAATAAGGTTATCACCACCGGCGGTGGGGGAATGATTATAACAAACGACGCGGAAATTGCGCGCCGTGCTAAGCATTTGACAACCACGGCAAAGCGTCCACATGCATATGAGTTTTTTCATGATGAGGTTGGCTATAATTATCGCTTGCCCAATTTGAATGCAGCTCTTGGTGTTGCTCAAATGGAAGTTTTACCTGAAATGTTAAAGATAAAGGCCGAGATTGCTGCACGATATCGCCATCTTTGTGAAAACTACGGATTACGTTTTATGGACGCGCTTGAAGGAACAACGGCAAATTACTGGCTAAATGCCATTTTACTTGAGAACCGCGATGCCCGTGACGCTTTTCTCCATGATAGTAATGCTGCCGGTGTCATGACCCGCCCTATTTGGCGACTTATGACAGAGCTACCGATGTATGCAGATTGTCAAAATGACGGTTTAGAAAACGCGCGTTGGCTTGTGGACAGGGTGGTAAATTTACCCTCTAGCGTTCCAACGAGTGAATTTGAAAGATTAAAACCATGAACGTCCTTAGCTTGATTGGACGGGATAGCCCGCTGTTTGACGCCGACATTTCAGCCAATGAAACGCAGTTATCCGATATTGTACATAAGTCCCGATTTCTTGTCATTGGCGGGGCAGGTTCAATCGGACAGGCTGTTACGCGTGAGATATTTAAACGCAACCCACGGGCGCTTCATGTCGTTGATATTAGCGAAAACAACATGGTTGAATTGGTGCGGGATATACGCAGCACACTCGGCTATTGCGACGGCGATTTTCGCACCTTTGCCATCGACTGCGGGGGACGTGAATTCGCGGCACTCATGGCAGCAGCGGAAGGCTATGACTATGTCCTCAATCTTTCCGCGCTCAAACATGTGCGGAGTGAAAAAGACCCCTTCACACTGATGAGGCTGATCGAAATTAATATCCTCAATACGCTTTCGACGCTCGCTTCTGCCCGCAAGAAGGGCGTGCAGAAATATTTTTGCGTTTCGACAGATAAAGCTGCAAATCCTGTCAATATGATGGGGGCAAGTAAACGGATCATGGAAATGTTTTTAATGCGCGAAAGCATGAGCTTGCCGATTTCAACAGCACGCTTTGCCAATGTCGCATTTTCCGACGGCTCTCTTTTACATGGATTCAACCAACGTTTCGCAAAAAACCAACCAATCTCAGCGCCTAATGACGTCCGACGCTACTTTGTTACGCCGCAAGAATCCGGCGAACTGTGCCTTATGTCCTGCATAACGGGTAACAACCGCGATATTTATTTTCCTAAGTTGAGCGAAGCACTGAACCTTACCCGGTTTTCCGACATTGCCGTACGTTATTTGGAAGCACGCGGCTATACACCTTATGAGTGTGAAACGGAAGATGAGGCACGGGAACGCGCGGACGAGTTAATTGCGAAACGGAATTGGCCCGTTTATTTTTTCGCATCAGACACGACCGGCGAAAAGGATTTTGAAGAGTTTTTTACGGATGTGGAAACCCTCGATATGGAACGCTTCAAATCCATTGGTGTTATCCTTAACAAGCCAGAATTTGATATCGACAAACTTGAGTATTTCTCTACCGAAATTTCACGGATTAAAGCGCAGGAGGTTTGGGATAAGCCGGAGATTGTTGCACTTTTTAATGAAATGATACCCGATTTCAATCATAAAGAAACTGGGAAATACCTGGACAGCAGGATGTAAGCAATGCAGCGTTTTCTCGATATCTTGTTTTCAGCTACAGCTCTTCTTATTTTGTCTCCCTTGCTTGTGCCGGTGGCTATTATCCTTCGGTTTACAGGAGAAGGAGAGATATTTTTTAAGCAGGACCGGGTTGGACGTACTGGGGCCTATTTCGGTCTGTATAAGTTTGCCACGATGCTAAAAAATAGCCCAAATCTGGGTACAGGCACCGTTACGGTAAAAGGGGATCCTCGTATCCTGCCAATTGGTCGAATATTGCGTAAAACGAAGATCAATGAGTTGCCGCAGCTACTGAATATTCTTATGGGTGACATGAGCATCATCGGCCCACGCCCTCAAACCAGCCGCTGTTTCGACGCATTCCCATCGCAGTCCCAAGAAGCAATCAAGACCGTTCGCCCAGGACTGTCTGGAATAGGCTCAATCATTTTTCGTGATGAAGAAGAAATGATACACTCGGCCAATGATCCGGATCATTTCTACGATCATGTCATCATGCCATATAAAGGTGCATTAGAAGAGTGGTATGTTATGCACCAAAGTCTTGGCACATATCTTACTCTGATCTTTTTGACAGCCTGGGTAGTAGTCGTACCTCGCTCATCTCTGGTATGGCGTCTTTTCCCGAGTTTAGCAAAGCCACCAGAGATTTTGGCAAAGGCACTTAAATATTCTAGAGTAAAGACATATGTATGATGATGATGTTTATAAACAAGTAGCTGAGTTGCATATTATTGGAATTGATCAGGGATTTTTATCAAGCCTTGGAAAGAAGTTCTTAGTTTTACTCTATAAAGCAATAGACGAAAGCGATGATAGCGTTTTAATAGTTGAAAATGAAAATGGCGTCATTACCGGATTTATTTCTGGTGGGCATGGAATGAGGTCTATTTACAAGCGCATGATACTACATTTCCCTCAGCTTATGCTTGCGCTCCTACCACAAATATTAAACCCTCTAAAGCTTTGGGGGATTTTGGAAATACTCACACACCAAAGGCATGATGGGATTAATGCTGACATTTCCAGGCTACCTCATCACGAACTCTTCAGCGTCGTAGTTGCACCAAATTACCGAGGCAAGGGAATTGCTGAAAAGCTATATAGTAGTCTTTGTCGATACTTTTCCGAACACGGGGTCAATGAATTTAAAATTCTCGTGGGTAAGAATTTAGAGGCGGCACATCACTTCTATCAACGAATGGGGGCAAAGGCCAAGTTGGAAACCAATCTTCATAAAGGCGACACGTCGATTATTTACATACAAAGAATTTAGGCCTTCTGTCTCATGATGGAAAATCGGGGTGGGTAGGTGTTGGGAAATGGGTCCTCTCTTTTTTTCAGAGAGGACCATTGGTTATTGCCAGTGTTGGATGGTGAATTCC
>JASFRS010000210.1:0-4339 GCA_050114795.1 Sphingomonadales bacterium | reverse complement strand
CTCGGTCATAGGCAATACCTGCCTTTTCCAGCGCCTGGGTCGCACCCAAGGCTAGTTCTTCCGCCAGATCTTTATAGAAATCGGCTTCTACGATGAAAAATTTGGGCGTCGACGCCATGGATCACTCTGCCTTCAGATTTAATGTGCCGCGCTTATACAGCGGGGATGGGGCGCTGGTCTACGATATTGAGACCATATCCTTCAAGCCCCACAATGCTATGTTTTGTATTTGACAGCAAAATCATGTCCCGAACGCCCAAGTCCAGCAGAATTTGCGCACCGATACCATAATCTCTTAAACGATCGTCACCAGCCAATGGCTCCCCGTTTCTGGCTCGCATCATGTCGGAAATAATGGTGTCTTTCGTATCGCGAATAACCACGATGACACCGCGACCTTCCTCACCAATCATCTGCATGGAGCGCTGTAATTGCCGACGCTGCGGCGTGTCTTCACCCAGAAGATCATTAAAGATATTGAACGCATGCATGCGCACCAGCACTGGCTGTTCCGATCCGATGTCCCCCTTAACCAACACCAGATGTTCGGCATATTCCGCTTCATTCACATAGGTATGAAGCTTCCATTCGCCGCCATAAGCGCTGTTCATAGATGTTGTGGTGACCGCACGCACCAGATTGTCATTACGCAGGCGATAAGCGATCAGATCGCGGATTGTTGCTAATTTCAAACCATGACGTTGGGCAAAGGCCACAAGATCCGGCATACGGGCCATGGTCCCATCTTCATTCATGATTTCACAAATGACACCTGATGGGTTTAACCCGGCTAAGCGGGAGATATCCACAGCAGCCTCAGTATGCCCGGCACGAACCAATACACCCCCATCCTTTGCGACCAGTGGGAAAACATGGCCAGGGGTGACAATGTCCTCTTTGCCTTTGGATCCATTGATAGCCACGGCAATCGTATGGGCGCGATCATGGGCCGAAATACCCGTAGAAACGCCTTCACGGGCCTCAATAGACACAGTAAAGGCCGTTTCATGTCGCGTTTCATTATGGCGCGACATCAAAGGCAGGCCCAGTTCCTTAATCCGATTATGCGTCATGGACAGGCAAATTAAGCCACGGCCGTGTTTTGCCATGAAATTCACAACATCAGGCGTTGCCATTTGAGCGGGGATAACGAGATCGCCTTCATTTTCGCGATCCTCATCATCGACCAAAATGAACATCCGGCCATTACGGGCTTCTTCTATAACCTCTTCAATGCTTGAGAGGTAATTTTCATCACTCATGACGCCTGTACATCCTTCAAGCGCGACACATAACGCGCCAAAACATCAATTTCCACATTCACGGCCTCGCCAGCTTTAGCGGTGTGAAATGTGGTTTGTTCCTGGGTGTGAGGTATGATGTTTACGCCAAAGATACAAGTGTCCGCTGTATCTTCCACATCATTCACAGTCAAAGACACGCCGTTTAAAGCAACCCCGCCTTTAGGCGCGATATAAGGTGCAACGGATTTAGACACTTCAAAGCGGAATCGTAAAGATGCGCCATCCTCTTCAATGGAAAGGATTTTACCGACTGCATCCACATGGCCTGTCACGATATGTCCGCCCAGCTCATCCCCGACACGTAGGGCGCGTTCAAGATTGACCTTGGTTCCAGCGCTCCAATCGCCGAGATTAGTCTTGGACAAGGTCTCATGTGAGATATCCACAGAGAACCAATCGTCCGCCTTTTCAACGACAGTCAGGCATACGCCTGAACAGGCGATTGAGGCGCCTAAGTCAATGCTGGCCGTATCATAATGCGTGGCGATCACCATGCGGATATCGCCACGATCTTCTATTGAGCGAACTTCGCCCACATCAGTTATGATTCCCGTGAACATCAGGCTGATTCTTTCTCTTTCCGTTCAAATATCTCGACACTGTCTTGGCCCAGCTTGGCTTGCGCGGCAAGTTTAAATCGTGGCGCTGCAGCGATGTGTTCAATGCCAATCGCCTGGATTACCTGCTTTCCATCCGCCCCAAAAACCATTGGCGCACGATACCATAGCAAACGGTCCACCAGATCATGCTTAAGGAAGGAACTGATAAGCGTTGGTCCGCCTTCAATCAAAACCCGGCCAAAGCCTTTGGCTGCAAGTTGTTCCAAAATTTGAGATGGTTGCGGCCAATCATCGCCGCCTTCGATAATTGTAAAGTCTTCAGGCGCATGAAGCGATTTGCGGCCTTTAACAATGAATTTTTGCGGACTGCGGTCAGTCATTCCAGGCAAACGACAATCAAGACTGGGTTGGTCCGCACGATAAGTCTCCGCCCCCACAATAATAGCATCGTGAAGCGCGCGTTCCATATGGCCATGGGCGCGGGCGCGTTCACCCGTGATCCATTTGCTTTCACCGCTTGAGGTCGCAACACAGCCATCCAAAGTCGTTGCCACTTTCGCCGTAACAAAGGAACGCCCCTTGGTAATACGCGTTATAAATCCGGAATTTACGATGCGAGCTTCATCCGCACAAACGCCGCTGCGCACTTCAATTCCGGCTGCTTTCAACATATCCAGGCCGCGCCCAGACACACGGGGGTCCGGATCTGTTAATGCGGTCACGACGCGGGTGACTTTGGCATCGATCAAAGCCTGAGCGCAGGGCGGTGTTTGACCATGATGCGCACAGGGTTCAAGACTGACATAAGCCGTTGCCCCTCCCGCCTCCGACCCGGCTTGCGCCAACGCCATGGTCTCCGCATGAGGGCGACCGCCCGGCTGCGTCCAGCCGCGCCCAACAACCTTTTCATCTTTGATTATAATGCAGCCGACGGTGGGATTAGGTGCCGTTCGCCCCAGACCACGCCGCGCAAGCGCGAGGGCTGCGCGCATCCAGCCTTGGTCCGGGTCGGTCTTCACCATGGTTTTTCAGCTACATATCATCCGGGTCATCTTGACCGGCGAGATTTCCAATAAAGGTTTCAAAATCCTTGGCTTCGCGGAAGTTCTTATAAACTGACGCGAAGCGCACATAGGCCACTTTGTCCAGGCTTTCCAGCCCTTCCATCGCCAATTGTCCAATCACATCGACAGAGATTTCGCTATCGCCCATGCTTTCCAGGCGGCGCACCAAGCCATTGATCATGCGTTCAACCCTTTCATGTTCAACGGGTCGCTTACGCAATGCGATACCGATTGAGCGTTCCAGCTTATCACGATCAAAAGTTTCCCTTTGGCCATTACGCTTTACAACAATCAGTTCACGCAACTGCACACGTTCAAATGTCGTGAAACGCGCCCCACAGGCGGTGCAAAGCCTGCGCCGCCTAATTGCTGAATTATCTTCTGTGGGTCGTGAATCTTTGACCTGTGTATCGTCATTTCCGCAAAACGGACAGCGCATGAGCCCCTCGCATTCTTGTAACTGTCGCTTTAAATGCAAAGATTAGGGTCAAATCGCCTGGTCGTAAATGGGGAATGCAGCACAAAGGTCAGCAACCTTCGCCCGGACCTCCGCTTCAACAGCCTCATTGCCCTCTTCACCATTTGCAGCGAGGCCGTCGAGGACATCAGCAATCCACTCACCAATTTGAGCGAATTCCTTAGGCCCAAAGCCGCGAGTCGTCCCTGCAGGAGACCCCACACGAATGCCGGATGTGATCATCGGTTTTTCAGGATCAAAAGGTACGCCATTTTTATTGCAGGTAATGTGGCAACGTTCCAATGCCTCATCGGCTGCTTTACCAGTCAGACCTTTGGGGCGCAGATCAACGAGCAACACATGCGTATCCGTGCCGCCTGAAACAAGGTCACAGCCACGCTTTTGCAACGTCTCGCCAAGAATTTTAGCATTTTCAACGACCTTGGCCGCATAGTCCTTAAATTCGGGGCGCAATGCCTCACCAAAAGCAACTGCTTTTGCTGCGATCACATGCATCAAGGGGCCACCTTGCAAGCCGGGGAACACTGCAGAATTGATCTTTTTCGCAATGGCTTCGTCATTGGTTAAAATCAGACCGCCGCGCGGGCCGCGAAGCGTTTTATGCGTCGTTGTCGTCGCAATATGTGCATAAGGGAATGGGCTTGGGTGCGTACCACCTGCCACCAAACCAGCGAAATGTGCCATATCCACCATCAAATAAGCACCGACTTCATCAGCGATTTTGCGAAAACGCTCGAAATCAATAACACGCGGATAAGCGGAACCGCCGCAGATGATCAGCTTTGGCTTATGTGCCCGCGCCTTTTCCTCCACTTCATCGAAATCAATCAAATTCGTGTCACGGGTGACACCATATTGGACGGCATTAAACCATTTTCCAGATAATGCAGGCGGTGCACCATGAGTTAAGTGCCCACCGGCATCCAGAGACAT
>JASFRS010000209.1:0-4375 GCA_050114795.1 Sphingomonadales bacterium | reverse complement strand
GAGCAGTGGAATCATAATCCACGTGTCGGGGGTTCGAGTCCCTCCTCCGCTACCAAAATACCTTCCCAATCTACTATCTGTCTATATGGATTGACTATTTTAGGTTTTGGCTGCGTTCCTCAGCACCGATTATATCCTGGTTTTTGATTGAGTCAGCTGAAGCAGTCGAAATTGTACTAGGTGTAGGATTTTTAATCTACCATAGTTAGTTATTATATCTCTTTCAGAATCCTGAAAATCCAGACGCCGTGAGTGTCATTACAAAAAAGTGTAATTTAAAGTTGCAAATACAATTATACATAGTTAATACACGGTTAACTATGTTCATAATGTTGTTTTTATTTTTGATTCTTATGCGTTGGGAGCGTTAGTTTAGGTGCGATTCTACCGTTTAGCTCTTATATTAATTGCTGTGTTGCCGGTCTGTTTCGATTTCGCGTGGGCGCAAGTTCCTCCCGCTGAGGTAATTCGCCGCAATGAGCAGATACAAAGGCGTCAACAAGACAATTTAGATGACCGTCGGCAGCGCATAATTGAACAACAAGATCAGGGTATCTCGGGTGTCCAGCCGCAGCCATTGAGTGAGCAGGACGGGGAAAAAAATGCTTGTATCGATGTTGTCTCTATAAAGCTTGAAGGCATTACTGTTTATAATCCATCTCGTTTCGATGGCCAAATTGCTCAGATTGTTGGTCGATGTGCTTCTCTCCATGAGATCAATACGCTCGTAAGGGAGGTTACAAATACCTATATTGACGACGGATATATTACGACCCGAGCCTTCATTCGCCCTGATGGGGTGGGTGAGGGGGCGTTACATGTTGCCGTCCTTGAAGGGCGTGTGGAAGAGGTTTCGGGCTTTGAGGGATCTACATTCGGAAATGCAAGGTTAGTTACTGCTTTCCCATTTATCGAAGGCGGGTTGCTTAATCTCCGAGATTTGGAGCAGGGGATCGATCAGTTAAATAGGTTGGCATCGATTGATGCGACCTTGGATATACAACCAGGAGAGGTTGCTGGTGCAAGTCACGTTGTGGTTAAGCACAAAACCATCGGGCGTCCTTATAGATTTACGTTAAATGTTGATAACAATGGCCAGCAGTCGACAGGTCGCGTCGTTCACACTGCCGGACTTGAGGTGGATAGCCCATTTGGCCTGAATGATTTTTGGTCAGTTTATTATTCAAGAGATGCAAGATATTCAAAAGTAACTGGAACTGAGGCCTTTGGGGGCTTTTTCTCACTACCTTTTGGCCATACGACCTTATCTATCAGTGGCGGAAAATCAAATTACGACAGTGTTATCACTGGTAGTTTTGAAAATTTTGCAAGCAAAGGGTCGAGCTGGAACATATTGGGAGAGATTGATCAGGTGCTCTTCCGAGATGGTAAAACAAAAATCTCTGCTGCGCCTTTTATCCAAATTTTTAATGCGGAAAATTTTATTGAAGACGTGCGTCTGCTGAGCAGCAGTTATCGTCTGTCAATTTTGGGAGCGCGTTTGAAGGGGCAGCGTACTGTTTTGGGCGGCATTTTGTCTGGACAAGCGGAAGCTCAATGGGGTGCCAATATTCTGGGGGCTGAGGCTGTAGACCTTGGTCCGGAAAGCCCAGATACGGAGTTTACGTCTGTTGCGTTTACGACGAGCTTTTTTAAGCCATTGGAGTTATTTGGCTTTAAGTTCCGCTATAATACCTTGCTTCGAGGCGAATGGAATTTTGATGCTGTATTTCCTGTTATCAGAATAAGCTTAGGCGGACCGGCAACCGTAAGAGGATTTCGTGATGACGGTATAAGCGGTAGGCGCGGCCTTTTTAACCGACATGAAATATCTAAAGACCTCCTTGAATTTGGCGGTGAAGGCGTACTGCCCACGACCCAGATACTTGGGTATCTGGGGTATGATTGGGGCGGTATCCTTGCGAATAATGATGATCCTTTTGAGCGCGGTGTATTGCACAGTACAACCTTTGGACTTCGTACACTTGGTGGCCCATTTTTCTTAGACCTTGGCGTATCTGTTCCGATTTCTTCCCCGCAATTTGTTGAGCATAGAGATGTGGAAGTTTCCGCATCCTTGCGTCTTACTTTTTAGAGATAGATGATGCTTAAAAAACTCCAAAACTTCTTCTTAACTCCTATTTTGATTTGGATTCTGGTGTTTAAACCTGTGATGCCAGCATATGCTCAGGCTCTTGTGGTTGATCAGCAGCGCTCGGCTCAGACGTTGAGGGACATTGCGGGAAACGGTACGCCAGTTCTACACATTCGTGCGCCAAATGCTGCCGGTGTTTCACATAATCTCTTCAAGGAATTTAATGTTGGTCAACAAGGCCTCATTTTAAATAACAGCACAGTTCGCGGTTCATCTGCTCTGGGTGGGATTATTTCTGCAAACCCCAATTTAGTCGGGCGAAGCGGTGGGGCAGATCTCATTATCAATGAAGTTACGGGAAATTCTCGTTCTTTCCTCCAAGGTGCGACAGAAGTATTTGGCGATTCTGCCGATTTGATTATTGCCAACCCGTTCGGGATAACATGTGACGGCTGCGGCTTTGTGAATACACCACGTGTTACTTTATCTACTGGTAAGCCAGTTTTTGGGCCGGACGGTCATTTGGGTTCTCTCCTGGTTGAGGGCGGGAGTGTGAAGGTTGAGGGAGACGGCATTTTCGCGGGAAATGTTGATTACTTCGACATTGTTGCAAAAAGTGTAGAGTTGAATGCCAATATTTTCGCTGATGACCTTGGTATTTACGCTGGACAGCAAAGTTTCAATTATGGTGATCGCAATTCTATTGGGGCGACTGAGAGTGCCCAAACAGGGTTTGCAATTGATTCAAGTCTTTTAGGTGGCATGTATGCAAATCGCATTCGTTTGGTGAGTAATGCGAAAGGTGTCGGCGTTAATTTGCAGGGCGAAGTATCTGCTTTAACAGGCGACATTGAGATTACGTCTGCGGGCACTTTACGCCTCCGATCCGCAGTCGCCGGTGGTGATGCAACTGTCCAGGCAGATGATGAAATTGTTGTTGCCGAGAGAATTTATGCGGGCGGCGAGGCTAATATTGTTACGGATTCGAGCTTTACTGCTGCAAATGGTTTTGTTGCGGCTGCGGGCGATGTAAATCTTTTGGCCGCCGGGGATATCCGTCTTCAAAGCTCAGATATCTATGCTGGTCTCGCATCGGACGGCTCTCTGTCGCTACAAGGCAATGCATATATAAATTCAGATCAATCCATCTTTCTCGATAATGGGCGCATCATATCATCAGGAGAGTTAGATCTGTTTGGGGTTGGTTTCGATGCGGACGAAGGCTCTGTTCTATTTGCGGACGGTATCCAGCTTTCCTTGCAGGGGTCATTTATTAACGGGGGGCGCATAATTAGTGATGCGGGGGTTGATTTTAATATTTCAGGAAGAACGCAGAACGCTGGTTTGATTTCTTCTGGTCAAAATTTCGCCCTTCAAAGTAGTCAGGCTATTGAAAATAATGGCGTTATAGAAGTTATAGGGAACTTAGACTTTGATGGTTCGGATAAGATTTCATTGACTGGGAGGACTGTTGTAAATGGCGTGGTTACAGTTTCCTCTGTAAATGATATCGACATTTCGGGGACGTTAATTGGACTACAAGGGCTTGGTCTAAATAGTGGAGACCTGATCCGAGTTGCGGATGGTGCTGAAGTTCTTTCGGGCGGCAATTTAAGCATTACATCAGATATATATCTGCAAAATGAAGGGCGTTTATTGACCGAAGGAACGCTCTATCTAACCGCACAGAATATCGTGAATGATGGAACGCTGTTGTCCAATATGTCCTCGACTATTTCAGCAGCGGAAAATTTTGCGCAAACAGGTACGCTTGAATCCGCTGGAGCTGTTTCCATTCAGGGGCAGAACCTTGTTTTAGGCGGCCAGGTTCTCTCCAATGGCGTTGTTTCTGTTGATGGCGGTGCTCTCCAAATTGGGGGATTGATATCGAGCCTTGAAGGCGTCTCAATTGTCTCGGGTGGGTCGACGCAAATCTCAAATGAGGGGTCAGTAACCTCTACCGGAGCATTGGTTGTTTCGGTGGCAAATCACCTGAATAACGATGGGCGTGTTGCAGCGGAATCAGGTGTTTCTCTTGAGAGTCAGACGTTTGAAAACTCTGGCATTATTGCCAGTGATTTGAATGTTGCGCTTTCAGTGGCAGGTCAGGCTGACCTTGGTGGCGATATTGAGGCAGCTGGCAGGACAGATATCTTCGCCGGCCCGTTAAATATATCGGGACGCATCGTTTCCAACAATGGAATTGCGATTGACGCTGATGACACTGAGCTCACGGGGACGATTTCCAGTCTTGGTAAAGTGGATCTGAAGTCGCGGGGG
>JASFRS010000208.1:0-4379 GCA_050114795.1 Sphingomonadales bacterium | reverse complement strand
ATTTTTATAAGAGGCGAGACATGGCAGCTTTACAGATTACCGATGCGGCCGCTGAGCGGATTAAATATCTGCTTGAAAAGCGCGGCAAGCCGTCAGCCGGTATCCGCCTTGGCACCAAAACAGCGGGCTGTTCCGGCTTGAAATATGACGTGGATTATGTGGATGAGCCTAATCCAATGGACGAAGTCGTCGAGACCAAAGGCGTAAAACTTTATATCGACGCCATGAGCTTGATGTATCTGCTCGGCTCCACAATGGATTATGAGGAAGATACATTTTCCACGGGCTTTTCCTTCACCAATCCCAATGAGAAGGGGCGCTGCGGCTGCGGCGAAAGTTTCACTGTCTGAGTATAAGCTCCGCCTCAGCACTTATGAGGATATCCCCGCCCTGCGCTATATTGAGGCCCAGGCGGGCCAGCGTTTCCGTGATGTCGGTTTAGATAAAATTGCTGATCACAACCCTTTGGAGGCCGAGGAACACGCACTCGCCATCGAAGAGGGTCTTTCTTTTGTCGTTGAGGCGGATGAAGAGCCGGTGGGCTTCCTTGTTGCAGACTGGATGGATGAAGCCCTTCATATCGCCGAAATCAGCGTACACCCGAACCATGGCGGCCACCGATTGGGCGAAGTGTTGATTAACGCTGCAAAAGGGCTATGCGCTGAAAAGGGCAAGTCACAACTCACATTAAGCACTTTTCGCGATGTTCCCTGGAATGCGCCTTATTATACCAAGCTTGGCTTTGAAGAAATCGATGCTGCTTATCTGGGCAAAGAACACCGCGCGATGAAGGAAGCGCAGGACATAGTTTTTGATCAAACCCCACGTGTTTTTATGAACTTAAAAATATAAGCATTTTAAATACTTCTTTAACTGTATATGCAATACCACCTGCTTCATAAGATCAAATACATAGAGGCCTGTTTACAATGTCACGGAATGTGAGAAGGAAAGCTTTGGGCTTGTCCCTGTTTTTTGCAATGGCCACGATTGACCCGGCGCACGCTCCGTCTAAAGACATTCTCTTTACAAAAGAACGCCCCGTTGCGACCTTCCCGCAAATTACCTGCGAGAATTTTGAACCCATCTGCACCCAAACGCCCTGACTTTTGTCGTGAGCACATGGCCTAAACGGCCATTCTTCCCATTCGGAATGACCCCTCACCCCGACCCTCTCCCGCAAGGGGAGAGGGAGGGAGATTATGGCGCTCTGGCTAGTTCCCTCTCCCCCCAAATCGAAAAATGGCAGGGAGAGGGTTAGGGTGAGGGGATAATGAGGTTTTGGAGGCCACCTAAAACCAAACCCGTCACCATTTCGGCAAAACCCTCGCTGCTGACATCGCCATCGGCGTCGAACCAGGTATGGGTCCAGTTCAGCATGCCCATGACGAGCATGGCGGCGGGGGTTTTTAGGTCTTGGCGGCCCTTCAGGCTCGGTTCCAGTTCAGTCAAAATCTCAAAGACATGGCGCAGGATTTCGCGTTGTTGGGCGACAATCACATCATTGTCGGCGGGCTTTAGGTTTCCAAGTTCGTTCAGCAAAACCTTATGCCGGTCTTTTGCGCCCACATAACAGGTCATGAAATTGCGGCAGAGACGCGCGAGTTTTTCCTCTGGCGGTAAATGGCTTTTTGCCACGGTTTTGGAGATGTCCACCAGCTCCGCCACATGGTCTTCCATGACGGCGAAAAGCACATCTTCCTTGGCGACGAAATAATGATAGAGCGCGGGCTTTGACATGCCGCAGGCTTTGGCGATTTCAGACATGGAGGCGCCGAAAAACCCGTATTTGGCAATCAGATAAGCGGCGGCATCAACGATGGTCTCCCGCCTGATGTCATAATCCTCTGCCTTAGGTCGCGCCATTCCTTATCCTTTATGCGTCATAATCCAATGTGACGGCATCGCTTACGGGGACGCTTTGACAGGTCAAGACATATCCAGCCTCCACCTCATCATCGCGCAGCCCGTAATTCACCGCCATATCCACATCGCCATCCACCAGTTTTGCCCGGCAGGTACAGCACACCCCGCCCTTACAGGCGAAAGGCACATCATGACTCGCCGCGCGTGCCGCATCCAAAATCGACCCATGTTTGGGGTCATAAGCGAAGGACCGGCGGCTGCCATTAAGCACTAACGAGACTTTGGCTTTAGTCGCCGCATCTTCATGCTCCTTCACCCGTGTCGCATCCAATTTAGGCGCAGGCGCGCCAGCGGTGACAAAGCGCTCGATATAGATTTTATCGGTGGGAACCTGCGCTGCCTTTAGCGCATCTTCTGCCGCGTCCATCATCGGGCCAGGGCCGCAGATGAAAAACGCATGTACATCGGGCGTGGGAATGAGGTGTTCCAAAAGCTCTTGTATCTTCGCCTTATCCAAGCGCCCATTGAAGAGCGAGATTTCATCCTCTTCGTCTTCCAGGAAATGGAAGATTTCCAGACGGCCCATGAAGCGGTTCTTCAATGCCGCCAATTCTTCCAAAAAGATGATGGCAGGCACATTGCGGTTGCCATAACACAGCGTGAAATAGCTTTTAGGCTCTTCTTCCAACACGGTCTTGATATTGGACAGCACCGGCGTAATCCCGCTGCCTCCAGCAAAGGCCACATAATGGCGCTCTTGCGTGGCATCCAGGTCCGAATAGAAATGCCCGGCAGGCGGGAAGACTTCAATCATATCGCCGCTTTTCAACACTTCATTGGCGAAGCTTGAAAACCGCCCCTCAGGGATGCGCTTCACAGCCACCCGCAGCGTGTCATCATGTTTCGATGCGCAGATGGAGTAATTGCGCCGCAACTCCTCCCCATTCACCTGGGCTTTCAAGACCACATGCTGGCCCTGCTCATAATGATAAATGTCTTTTAAATCCTGCGGCACATCAAAAATGATGGACACGGCATCGTCGGTTTCACGCGTAATGGATTGAATTTTTAAGGGATGGAATTGGCGCATGACTGTGCTCTTAAATACATTTGAAATAATCAAAAGGCTCCCGGCACTCAAGGCAACGATAAAGCGCCTTACATGCGGTGGAACCATGTTCAGAAATCAATTCGACCTGTGTGGAATTGCATTGCGGGCAGGCAATGTCGCCTTTGGGTGACGGGGGCGCGATGCCAAAGGCCTTTAATTTGGCGTGACCGGCATCGCTAATCCAATCCGTGGTCCAGGGCGGGGCGATTTGAGTCTTAATACTTGCGTCTTCAAAGCCAGCCTCATCCAGAGCCTGACGAATGCTCATCTCAATCGCATGGCTGGCCGGGCAACCGGTATAAGTGGGTGTGATACGAACGGTAAAGCTGTTACCGACTTCATCCACGCCACGAATAATGCCCAAATCAACAATGGTGAGAACAGGAATTTCCGGGTCTGGAATTTCAGCCAACACATGCCAGATGGCGTCCTTGCCCTCCAGCGGTGTTGGCAATTTAAGACCCGTATCCGACATTACCACTGCGCCCCCGGATAAGCCCGTTGCAGAAACTGCATTTCGGACAGAATATGACCCAGATGTTCGCTGTGATGCCCGTCGCGGCCACCCATGATGGGGCGGCAGGGTTCGGGGCGGGTGAGCTTCGCCTCAACCAAGACCTCGTCCACCAGCGCATCCCATTGCGGGCGCAAGGCGCTGAGGTCCGGTGCAATGCCATCAGCCAGAAGCGCTTGATGCGTCTCATCCATATGGAACAGCTCATCCGTAAAGCGCCACATATCCTCAATGGCGACTTGCATGCGCTTGGCGCTTTCCTCAGTCCCATCGCCTAAACGTATCGTCCAGTCACGGGCAAAACGCAGGTGATAAGCAACTTCTTTAGACGCCTTCGCAGCAATCGCCGCCAACTCTTCATCCGCTGAATTTTTCAGCGCTTCTAATTCAAGGTTTTGATAGGCGGAGAAGAAGAATTGCCGCGCTACCGTATGGGCAAAATCACCATTGGGCTGTTCAACCAGCAGCACATTTTTAAAGTCCATCACATCGCGCAGGAAGGCGAGTTTATCGTCATCAAATTCGGTCCCCATCAGCTTGGCGCTATAGCTTAAATAAAGCTGCGCCTGGCCGATAAGGTCGAGGGCCAGATTGGACAGCGACATATCCAGCTCAAGGGCCGGAGAATGGCCGCACCATTCAGACAGGCGCTGACCTAAAATCAGGCTGTTGTCGCCCAGGCGTTGCCCATAAATAGCTTTTAGTTCCGCGCTCATCAGATGTGCTTCACATGTTTAGGAATTTTGTAAAAAGTGGGGTGGCGATAGATTTTATCCTTCGCCGGTTCAAAGAGATTACCAGCCTCATCTGGGTCAGACGCCACAATGGCACCTGATGGGACAACCCATAAACTCACACCTTCCTGACGACGGGTGTAAAGGTCTCGTG
>JASFRS010000207.1:0-4380 GCA_050114795.1 Sphingomonadales bacterium | reverse complement strand
CTCGTGAAGGTCAATCAAATCGGCACATTGACTGAGACTTTGAACGCCGTGACAACGGCGCACCGTGCTGGTTACACCTCTGTTATGTCGCACCGTTCAGGTGAGACAGAAGATTCCACGATTGCTGACCTCGCCGTTGCCACCAATTGCGGTCAGATTAAAACTGGAAGCCTGGCGCGTTCTGACCGGTTGGCGAAATATAATCAGCTTCTCCGCATTGAAGAGCAATTGGGTGCCACTGCGCATTATGCAGGGCGTTCAATTTTACGCTAAATTTAGCGCAAACATAAAAAAACGAATCGCCCGAGTTGTTTCTACTTGACCGGGCGAATCGGATGTGATTCGATTCGCCCATGAGACAAACTCGAAAACGCCCATTATCTAGCCGCCTGACCCACGCTTTAGCGCCCGCTATGGCGTTGTCTTTCGTTTTATATTTTGGCTACCACCTGATTGATGGGCGAAATGGTATTCTCGCACTACAGGCTTATGAAGAACGTCTGCCGGAACTTGAGGCTCAAGCCGCTGATCTCGCGCAAAAAAGAGCTAAACTAGAACGGCGTATTGCTCAATTGCATCCTGACCATGTAGATCCCGACCTGCTTGACGAGATGGTCCGCAGGCGCTTGGGCTATGCTCATAAGGACGAGAAAATCGTCACTTTAGATGAGAATTGATCCAAAACCATTTCCTTAGCCATAAACTGGCATTACATCTGTTATAGCCTGGCTGCACTGGAAAAAGCAGCTTTTACAGGGTATCCATTTTTGATGGGTCCGGGAAACCTCGGTCATGCCACGACACCACTTATTGAGGGGCGATTAACTGATGGCATCTGATAAACGCGCGGCAAGTGCGTCAAAGAAATCAAAATCAAGCGCGGCGAAAGCTGCCACGGCTGCACGCTATTCCGCGTCAAAAGAAGAACTTTTAGAATTTTACCGTCAAATGCTGCTGATCCGCCGTTTTGAAGAACGGGCTGGTCAAATGTATGGCATGGGGCTGATTGGTGGCTTCTGCCATCTTTATATCGGCCAGGAAGCAGTCGTTGTCGGCATGCAATCTGCTGCCAAAGATGGCGATAGCGTAATCACGGGTTATCGCGATCATGGTCATATGCTGGCGGTTGATATCGACCCCAAGGCTGTTATGGCGGAACTGACAGGCCGGGCAGGGGGTATTTCCAAAGGTAAAGGCGGCTCCATGCATATGTTCTCTGTTGAGCATGGCTTCTTTGGCGGGCATGGCATTGTTGGCGCTCAGGTGTCTTTAGGAACAGGCCTGGCTTTTGCTCATAAATACAAAGGCAACGACAATGTTGCCTTTGCTTATTTTGGCGATGGCGCTGCAAATCAGGGACAGGTTTATGAAAGTTTTAACATGGCCGCGCTGTGGAAACTGCCTGTCGTTTATATAATAGAAAACAACCAATATGCGATGGGGACAAGCGTCACCCGTTCAAGCGCAGAAACAGCGCTGCACAAGCGCGGTGAAAGCTTTGGCATTCCCGGTAGGTTGGTAAATGGCATGGACGTGCTGGAAGTTCGTGCAGCAGCGGAAGAAGCCATTGCCTGGTGCCGTGAAGGAAATGGTCCAATTCTTCTGGAAATGAAGACCTATCGCTATCGTGGCCATTCCATGTCTGATCCGGCTAAATATCGCTCTAAAGAAGAAGTTCAAGAAGTCCGTCAAAAGCAGGACCCGATCGAACATTTGAAGCCAGAGCTGGAAGCTTTGGGTGTCAGCGAGGATGAGTTAAAAGCCATGGATAAAGAAATAAAAGCACAAGTGGCTGAAGCTGCTGATTTCGCACAACATAGTCCAGAACCTGATCCTTCTGAGCTTTATACTGACGTTTTGGTGGAGGCATAATCCATGACTATTGAGATTACGATGCCCGCCATGTCCCCCACGATGGAAGAGGGAACACTTGCACGTTGGTTGGTCAAAGAAGGCGACAGCATTTCAAGCGGTGACATCATTGCTGAAATTGAAACGGACAAGGCGACCATGGAATTGGAAGCCATTGATGAAGGTACAGTGGCTAAAATTCTAGTCGATGAAGGCAGTGAAGGCGTGAAAGTGGGAACGCTCATTGCCCTGGTTGCTGAAGAAGGCGAAGATGTTGGGGATGTTGACGCCCCCGCTCAACAGGCTGAACCGGAAGCTGCGCCCGCTGAGCCAGTCGCTCAATCTGAAACAGTTGAAGCGCCCGTTCAAAAAGCTGTAGCCGCAGACCCAGACCTGCCTGAAGGCACGACTTTTACCCGTCAAACTGTGCGTGAAGCGTTACGCGATGCAATGGCAGAAGAAATGCGCGGTGATAAAGACGTCTTTGTCATGGGCGAGGAAGTCGCCGAATATCAGGGCGCGTACAAGGTCACCCAAGGACTTCTTGACGAATTTGGCGCACAGCGTGTTATCGATACGCCAATTACGGAACATGGGTTTGCAGGCCTTGGTACCGGAGCGGCCATGGGCGGGTTGAAGCCGGTCATTGAATTCATGACCTTTAACTTCGCCATGCAAGCCATTGATCAGATTATCAATTCTGCTGCCAAGACAAATTATATGTCTGGCGGTCAGATGCGTTGCCCAATCGTTTTCCGTGGTCCTAATGGTGCGGCGTCACGGGTTGGTGCTCAACATAGCCAGAACTATGCTCCTTGGTATGCGCATGTACCTGGCCTGATCGTGATTGCTCCGTATTCTGCAGCCGATGCAAAAGGTCTCTTAAAAGCCGCCATTCGTGACCCGAACCCGGTGGTATTCCTGGAAAATGAACTTCTCTACGGCCAGAGCTTTGATGTGCCTGAGGTTGATGATTATATGCTGCCCATTGGCAAAGCACGGGTCGTCCGCGAAGGTGCAGACGTAACCCTCGTCAGCTACACAATTGGTGTGGGCGTTGCGTTGGAAGCGGCTGAGAAACTGGCGGAAGAAGGCATTGATGCGGAAGTCATCGACCTGCGCACCATCAGACCTTTAGACAAAGAAACCATCTTGAAGAGCTTGGCCAAAACAAACCGCCTGGTTAGTGTGGAAGAGGGATGGCCGCAATTCTCAGTCTCGTCTGAGATTATGGCCATTTGCATGGAAGAAGGCTTTGATGATTTGGACGCGCCGGTGTTGCGTGTCACAAATGTTGATGTGCCATTGCCTTATGCCAATAATCTTGAAAAGCTGGCCCTTGTAAAAGCGGATGATGTCGTCACCGCAGCCAAGCGTGTCTGTTATAAAGACTGAAATTTGGGGATTTAAATCATGCCTATTGAAATTTTCATGCCTGCTTTGTCCCCGACGATGGAAAAAGGGACGTTGGCCCGGTGGTTAGTGAAAGAAGGTGATGAAGTCACCTCCGGCACTGTCATTGCTGAAATTGAAACCGATAAGGCCACAATGGAAGTTGAATCCATTGATGATGGCAAGATGGGTAAAATTCTGGTCGCTGAAGGGTCCGAGGATGTTCCCGTTGGTGAACTTATTGCTGTCTTGCTTGAAGAAGGTGAAGACGAAGCGGCTCTCGCCGATGCTGGGCAGTCAAAGCCTGCGCCTAAAGCAGAAGCCAAAGAAGAAGCACCTACTGTCGAAGCAAAGCCTGAAGCACCTGCACCAAAGCCAGCTGCTGCACCCCAGGTAAATGGTGATGATCGCGTAAAAGCTTCACCATTGGCTCGTCGCATGGCAGAACAGGCTGGTTTGGAACTCGCCAAAGTTAATGGCACAGGCCCCAATGGTCGCATCGTGAAACGCGATATCCAGTCCGCATTGTCTGGTGGTCAGCCGCAGACAGCTGCACCGGCACAACAAGCTGCACCTGTTGCAGCCCCCGAATATGGCGCACCTACAGACATTCCATATGAAGAGGTCAAACTGCCTGGTATGCGTAAAGTCATCGCCAAGCGGATGACCGAAGCTAAAACGACCGTCCCGCATTTCTACCTCACCATTGATGTGGAGTTGGATAAACTCCTCGCTATGCGTAAGGAGCTGAATGCAAAACTGGCGGAAGACGGCGTCAAATTAAGCGTTAATGACTTCATCATTCGTGCTTGTGCTTTAGGGCTGCGGAAAGTTCCGGCGGCTAATGCACAATATGCCGGCGACAAAATGTATCTCATGCAGCGCCAGGATATTTCTGTGGCTGTTGCTGTACCCGGCGGGTTAGTCACGCCAGTGGTGCGTGACGCGGGTTCCAAAGGTCTCGCTGAAATTTCAAATGAAATGAAAGAGCTCGCAGCCAAAGCACGTGACGGCAAATTGATGCCGGAAGATTATCAGGGCGGCACATTCTCCATCTCCAACTTAGGCATGCATGGCATTAAAGAATTCGGTGCCGTTATCAATCCGCCGCAAGGGGCGATTTTAGCCGTTGGGGCA
>JASFRS010000206.1:0-4408 GCA_050114795.1 Sphingomonadales bacterium | reverse complement strand
CCAACTGTGGAAGAAGAAAAGACTGTGCCCCATCGTCTTTATGGGATGGTGGGAGCGGAAGAGGACTGGTCTGTTGCGAAATGGTTAGATGCGGCTTTAGGTGAAATCGAGGTTTGTTGGCAAGAAGGCCGGCTTCCCATTTTGACGGGTGGTACCGGGCTATATTTCAAAGCTTTGGAACACGGTCTTGCAGATATTCCTGATATTCCCCAAGCCATTCGCGAAGCGGCGGATCATGTTTTAGAAACCAGTGGTATTGAAGCCCTATACGCTGATTTGGCCCAATATGATCCAGTGGCTTATGCCAGACTTCATGCGAATGATAGCCAGCGCATTCGGAGGGCATGGGAAGTGGTGCGAGCCACTGGCAAGGGTTTGGACTATTGGTACAGCAAGGGCCAAAGGGGATTGCTCGCCCGGTCCGATATCACATTTGGTCGTCATGCCATCTTGCCGGATCGTGATTGGCTGTATCAGCGTTGCGACCAACGCGTTCATATGATGATAGAACAGGGTGCTTTGCACGAAGTGGAGGCGCTTAAAGCAAAACCACTCGCATCGGATTCCGGCATTATGAAGGCGTTGGGCGTCGGTGAGCTTGCGGCCTATCTTGAGGGCGAATTACTGCTGGATGGGGCGGTTTCCCTGCTGCAACGCAACACAAGACGCTATGCAAAACGGCAACTCACATGGTTCCGAAATCAGGCCAAGCATTGGGAAATGCAGTCTGAGCAATTAAATGTCAAAAATATCATAGAATCATTTTCATAAATTATTATAATTTGTTTGACACGGTAATTTGCGACCGTTAGTTTGGCCGCGTATTTGCCGGATGAAGATGGTAAGAAAGGCCGTTTTCAGCCGGTTTTTTATCGTTAGAGTAACTTATTGTTAGCTGTTGCAGCATGAAGTGTTGCGCAAAAGAGGGTAGGGGCGTGAATAACAGCCAGGTACAAGCACAGTCGACCAATCGGAATTCAGCACAGATGAGTGGTGCAGAAGTCGTTGTCCGTGCGCTGATTGACCTTGGTGTTGAAGTCGTCTTTGGGTATCCCGGTGGCGCAGTCCTTCCACTATATGATGAACTGTTCCGGCAGAATAATATTCGTCATATTCTTGTACGCCATGAGCAAGGTGCGGCGCATGCCGCAGAAGGCTATGCTCGTGTGACGGGTAAGCCAGGCGTCGTCCTGGTGACATCCGGTCCTGGCGCAACGAATGCGGTGACAGGGATCGCTGATGCGTTATTGGACTCTATTCCAATTGTCGTGTTGACGGGGCAGGTGGCGACCCATCTTATTGGTAATGACGCCTTTCAAGAGGCAGATACAGTTGGTATTACCCGCCATTGTTCCAAACATAATTATTTGGTCAAAGATTCTAACCGTTTGGCTGAGACGGTGTTTGAAGCTTTCCATGTGGCGACAACAGGGCGCCCGGGACCTGTGGTCATTGACCTGCCTAAAGATATTCAAGTTGCCCCGGCCCCATATAAAAAGCCACGGCAGGTGGCACATAAAACCTATCGCCCGCAGATAAAAGGTGATGTCAAAGCTATTGAGCAGGCGGTGGACTGGCTAGCTAAAGCCAAGCGCCCCATTCTTTATACGGGCGGTGGTGTCATTAACTCCGGCCCCGCAGCCTCACAATTGCTGAGAGAGCTGGCGCGTTTAACAGGCGCACCGGTGACGACGACATTGATGGGCCTGGGGGCCTTTCCCGGAAGTGATAATCAATTTGTCGGCATGTTGGGCATGCATGGAACTTATGAAGCCAATATGGCAATGCATGACTGCGATGTGATGATTTGTATAGGTGCGCGCTTTGATGACCGGGTAACGGGGCGTATTGATGCCTTTTCGCCCGGCTCCCGCAAGGTGCATATTGATATTGATCGTTCCAGTATCAATAAAAATGTGGCTGTGGATCTGGGTATTGTGGGTGACGTGGCCCATGTCCTTGAAGATATGATCAAATGCTGGAAATCAAAGGCACACCAAAAACAGGCCGCCGCCTTGAAGAAGTGGTGGGCGCAAATTGATGAGTGGCGCGCTGTTGAATGCCTGAATTTTGCTCAAAATGGGGATAAAATCCTGCCTCAACACGCGATCCGGCGTGTCTATGACTATACCAAGGATCAGAACCCCATTATTGCGACTGATGTGGGACAGCATCAGATGTGGGCAGCGCAATATTTCGGGTTTGACACACCTAAGCGCTGGCTGACTTCGGGTGGCTTAGGAACTATGGGATATGGCCTGCCTGCCGCAATCGGTGCGCAGATCGCCTATCCCGATGATCTGGTCATTGCCTTTTCCGGTGATGCGTCCATTCAGATGAACATCCAGGAAATGGGGACGGCCAATCAATTCCGTCTGCCAGTCAAAATCTTCATTCTGAATAATGAATATATGGGCATGGTTCGCCAATGGCAGGATCTGACCTATGATGGCCGTCACGCTCATAGCTACAGTGATGCACTGCCGGATTTCGTGGCTTTGGCGAAGGCCTATAACTGGAAGGGCATAGTCATAAATAAGCCCGAAGAATTGGATGCAGGTATTGAGGCCATGCTGGCCCATGATGGACCGGTGATTGTAGATTGCCGTGTGGCCAAAATGGAAAACTGCTTCCCCATGGTCCCCTCGGGTGCAGCTCATAATGATATGATACTCGGCCCTGACCAGGTGGCGGGTGCCTTGGATGAAGATGCGGAAGCGCTGGTGTAAGTTATGATCAAGAAACACGAACCCATTGAACGCCACACAATCGCTGTGCTTGTGGACAATGAAGCCGGGGTGCTGGCCCGTGTATCCGGGCTGTTTTCTGGCCGGGGTTATAATATTGATAGCCTGACGGTGTCAGAGGTTTCTGCCAATCATGAAGTCTCCCGCGTGACCATTGTTACATCCGGTACGCCCATGGTGATTGAGCAGATTAAAGCGCAGCTTGAACGCCTTGTTCCAGTGCGCAAAGTGACGGACTTGACTGTTGATGGTCCGCATGTGGAGCGTGAATTGGCGTTGATCAAAGTCAGAGGTGAGGGTGAGAAACGTGTTGAGGCTTTACGGCTCGCGGATGCCTTTCGTGCTCGTATTGTGGATTCTACAAACTCCTCATTCGTCTTTGAACTTACCGGGGCGTCGGCCAAAATTGACGCCTTTACAGACTTGATGCGAGACCTGGGTCTGTGTGAGATTGCACGCACAGGTGTCGTCGGTATAACCAGGGGTAAAGAAGCCCTTTAAAGAAACAAAACCCAAAACCAATTTGAATATTAAGGAGAAGCGTTGATGCGCGTCTATTATGATCAGGATGCCGATGTCGGCTTGATTAAAGGGAAAAAAGTCGCCGTCATCGGTTATGGCTCTCAGGGCCATGCACACGCAGCGAATTTGCGCGATTCCGGCGTCAAAGATGTCGCTGTTGCCCTGCGTGAAGGCTCTAAAACAGCCGCTAAAGCTGAGGCTGCGGGCTTTAAAGTTGTCAGCAATAAAGAAGCTGCTGAATGGGCTGATGTCATTATGGTTTTGGCACCTGATGAATATCAGGCTGAAATCTGGGCGCAGGATTTGGCCCCAAATATGAAAGAAGGCGCAGCGCTTGCTTTCGCCCATGGTCTTAATGTGCATTTTGGCTTGATCGAAGCGCGCGCAGACATTGATGTCTTCATGGTTGCGCCAAAAGGACCTGGCCATACGGTGCGTTCTGAATATGTGCGTGGCGGCGGTGTGCCCTGCCTGTTCGCCATTGCGCAGGATGCGTCCGGCAATACACATGACTTGGCATTGTCATATGCCTCTGCCATCGGCGGCGGCCGCGCTGGCGTGATTGAAACCACCTTCCGTGAAGAATGCGAAACCGATTTATTTGGCGAACAAGCAGTGCTCTGCGGCGGTTTGAGCCAATTAATTATGGCAGGTTTTGAAACGCTGGTGGAAGCCGGTTATGCGCCGGAAATGGCCTATTTCGAGTGCCTGCACGAAGTGAAGCTTATTGTCGATCTGATGTATGAAGGTGGTATTGCGAATATGCGTTATTCCATCTCCAACACAGCGGAATTCGGTGATTATGTCACCGGGCCGCGGGTCATCACTGAAGAGACCAAGGCTGAAATGAAGAATGTCCTCACCGATATTCAGGAAGGCCGTTTCGTTCGTGACTTCATGCTGGATAATAAAGTCGGCAACCCGTTTATGAAAGCCAAGCGCAAGCTTCAGTCCAAGCATCAGATTGAAGAGGTGGGTGAACGCCTGCGCGCAATGATGCCTTGGCTGTCTCAGAATAAGCTGGTTGATAAGTCCAAAAATTAGGGCACACTGCTCCTCAACATGTTGGTTGAGGACTGAATTATGCGTTTTGGGCGGCTTGGCTTTTTGATTTCTCTCTTGGCATTAAATGCTTGTGA
>JASFRS010000205.1:0-4414 GCA_050114795.1 Sphingomonadales bacterium | reverse complement strand
GCTCTAATTTAAGTGCCCCATCTCCATCCGTGACTCTCACCAAATCACCGTCCAAGACATCACCTTTTAGGATCATATCTGCGAGAGGGTCTTGAAGATATTTTTGCACAGCCCGCTTTAATGGGCGAGCACCATAAACGGGGTCATAGCCCACTTTGGCCAACCAAGCACGTGCTTTATCATCCAAATCCAAAGTGATTTTGCGGTCTTTTAAGAGCTTGGCTACTCGAGCTACCTGAATGTCCACAATAGCCTCCATATGTTCTTCACTTAAACGATGGAACAGAAGAATTTCATCCAGGCGATTAAGAAATTCGGGCCTAAACGCGGCTCTAACTACCTCCATCACGCCTTCACGGACTTTATCCACATCATCATGCGCCCCAAGGGCTGCCAAAAGCTCAGCCCCCAAATTGGATGTCAGGATAATAAGTGTATTGGAAAAATCGACAACACGACCTTGCCCATCGGTCAGGCGTCCGTCATCAAGAACCTGTAGCAGCACGTTAAAGACATCAGGATGGGCTTTTTCAATTTCATCAAAGAGAATGACTTGATAGGGCCTGCGCCGCACTGCTTCTGTTAAAGCGCCACCTTCTTCATATCCAACATAGCCTGGTGGTGCGCCAATCAGCCGTGCGACACTGTGTTTCTCCATATATTCAGACATATCCACACGCGCCATGGCGTGTTCATCATCGAACAAAAACTCGGCAAGTGCTTTGGTCAATTCTGTCTTACCAACACCCGTTGGCCCCAGAAATAAGAATGATCCCAATGGTCTATTTGGATCCTGCAAGCCTGCCCGCGCACGACGCACTGCTTTGGACACCGCTGTTACGGCTTCATCCTGACCAATAACGCGATGGCGAAGATTATCTTCCATAGACAGAAGTTTCTCCCGCTCACCTTCAAGCATTTTATCAACAGGAATACCCGTCCATCGGGACACAACGGATGCGATATCAGCTTCGCCAACTTCTTCCCGCAGCATTGCGTTTTCAGCAAGCGACGTCGCTTCTTCAATACGGCTTTCAAGGTCCGGAATAACCCCATAAGTCAATTGACCGGCACGCGTTAAATCCCCACGACGCTGCGCTTGTTCAAGCTCGATACGCGCCTGGTCCAACTCCTCTTTAAGCTTTTGTTCGCCAGCAAGTTTATCTTTTTCCCCTTGCCAACGCGCGGTGAGTTCTGAGGAGTTTTGTTCAAGCTCTGAAAGCTCTTTTTCAATATTTTTCAGCCGGTCTTTAGAGGCAGCATCCTTCTCTTTAGACAAAGCTTCCCGCTCAATCTTCAATTGGATAATACGTCTGTCCAAAGCCTCAATTTCTTCAGGCTTGGAATCAACTTCCATCCTCAAACGACTAGACGCTTCATCCATAAGGTCAATAGCCTTATCCGGCAAAAACCGGTCGGTAATATAGCGATTGGACAAGGTCGCAGCGGCGACAATCGCCCCGTCTGTAATGCGCACACCGTGATGGAGTTCATATTTCTCTTTCAGGCCACGCAGAATAGAAATCGTGTCCTCAACGCTTGGCTCGGAAATCATGACCGGTTGGAAACGCCGCTCTAACGCCGCATCTTTTTCCACATATTTACGATACTCAGACAATGTCGTCGCACCGATACAATGAAGTTCGCCGCGCGCTAATGCTGGTTTCAATAAATTCGATGCATCCATCGCGCCATCGGTCTTACCCGCACCGACCAATGTGTGCATTTCGTCAATGAACAGAATGACATCGCCTTCGCTGCGACTTACCTCTTCCAGCACGCCTTTTAAACGTTCTTCAAACTCACCACGGTATTTCGCACCAGCTATCAATGCCCCCATATCAAGGGCCATTATGCGTTTATCAAAAAGACTTTCAGGCACATCACCATTGGCAATGCGCAGCGCCAATCCCTCTGCAATGGCGGTTTTACCAACACCGGGCTCGCCAATTAAAACAGGATTGTTCTTAGTCCTCCGGGCGAGCACCTGAATGGTACGGCGAATTTCTTCATCCCGGCCAATAACCGGGTCAAGTTTTCCATCTTTTGCAGCCTGAGTAAGGTCTCTGGCGAATCTTTTTAAAGCGTCATAACTGTCTTCAGCCGACTGCGTATCCGCAGTCCGGCCTTTCCGGATTTCATTGATGGCAGCATTTAAGCCCTGGGCCGTCAGCCCGGCATCTTTTAAAATCTTTGATGCAGGTGTGCCACTTGCCAGGCAAAGTGCAAGGAGAAGCCGCTCCGACGTTACATATTTATCATCGGCTTTATCCGCCAGTTCCTCAGCTTGAGCAAAAAGGCGTGCGGTTTCAGGTTTCATATAAAGCTGACCGGCACCAGCACCTTCGACTTTTGGTAATTTTCCAAGCTCCAAGTCTACAGCTTGCAGCGCCTGATCCGGGCGTGCGCCTGCCGCTGTCATCAAGTTGGCAGCCAGACCCTGCTTGTCATCAAGCAAAGCTTTTAAAACATGTTCCGGGGTAAAGGCCTGATGCCCTTCACGAACGGCGATAGTCTGTGCGGCTTGAATCTGCCCGCGAACGCGATCGGTATAGCGCTCGAAATCCATAATATAATCTCCCTCACCATGCACTATGGCCTAATATAAAGAGTTGGCCACCGGATGTATTGAGACGCATCAATTCCTGCACGCCTCAATTAGCATTGGATATGGTGTGGCAATTTTACCACACAAGAGGGAGAGTGAATTTTTTAAAGCTTAAGCGCTTATTCCGCCGCACTTTCTTCAGCAGCAGGGTTCGGGGCCAATTTACGACGGCGACGCGGTTTTGGCGCTTCTTCCGCAGACGCATCATCCCCTCCATTCACCAAAGCACCACCTTCGGCAGCAACTTTTGGCTTCCGACCGCGGCGTGATTTTTTCGGTGCGCTTTCCGTTTGTTCGGGCGTGTCAGCGGCATTTTCCTCAGAGGCTGCAGATTCTGCATTCACCGTTGTTGAAGCTTCTGCCTCGTCCTTACGCGGTCGGCGTGGACGTCTGTTTTGACGAGGCTGCGCATCCTCTTGGCCAGTGGCCCGCTCAGCACTTTTATCCACAGACTTTGCTGCCTGTCTTTCATTCGTCACACGTAGATAATGGTCTGAATGTTGAAGATAATTTTCCGCCAGAACACGATCACCAGAGGCCATCGCATCTTTCGCCAGAGATTTATATTTTTCAATCAGTTGATTGGCGTTTCCTTTGACCCGCGGTTCATTACGGTTGTTATCGTTGAAACGCTGACCAGAATTGTTAGATCGGGAATTAGAACGCCCGCGTGAACGCCGGGCCGCTTGTCCATTTTTCATAAATTAGCTGTCTTCATTTGAATGAGGCGTGATTTTTGTTTTCACAATGCCATTCGACGCCGTTGCTCGTTTTAAACGAAGTCCCACCCTACACGGTTAATATTCATCAACCGGCTTTCAGCACAATATGTTGGGTTCACAAACGCGATGCGACTTTAGCCGTCGCCCCTTCACATCGCCACCGCATATTTACGGTATAGCTGACCCTAGCCTGTTCCCTGCAGCAATCCAACCTCTTTTTTGAACATGCCATGGGATTTGCGCGATTAATCAGGTTATTTGGCCTTTAATGTGCTGATAACAACACGGTCTCGGCCTTCCATATCCTGTAAAACCTCAGCCTTCTGCCATAACGAGCCAAAAAGATGAGAGACACGGTCAGCCTGATCATAGCCAATTTCTAGTGCCAACAAGCCATCAATCTCTAAATATAACGGCGCTTCCTTAATAATTCGTCTGTAAAAATCCAGGCCGTCAGGTCCACCATCCAAGGCTGTTAGAGGTTCAAATCTGGAAACTTCGGGGTCAAGCTCTGCAATGGCACTTGATTCAATATAAGGTGGATTTGACAATATCAGGTCAAATTGTGCCGTGCTATCAAGCGGCTCAAAAAGATCACCAGCGCACAACTCCATACGCGCTTGCAACTCATGACGTATCATATTGCGTTTCGCAACCGCCAAAGCCTCAGAGCTAATGTCCACACCCATACCAGAAGCGAGAGTGCATTCGTGCAGAATAGAGATGAGCAGACAGCCGCTTCCCACGCCCAATTCAAGTATCTTCGCATCTTGCTTAGATGATTTTAAGCGCTCAACAATCGCGGCAACGAGAATTTCACTATCGGGGCGCGGCGTCAGGACCGCTGGTGTAACCTCAAAGTCCAAGCTCCAAAATTCCTTTATTCCAAGAATATGGGATAAAGGTCGGCGCTCCAGCCTTTGCGCTAATAGCGACTCAAAAGATTGAAGATGTTCTTCACTCAAAACGGCATGGCGATCGATAAGCATGTCCAGACGCGGCTTGCCCAAAACGTGAGCCATGAGGACTTCAGCATCCAGGCGTGGCGTGACAACCGCGGCCTCTTCGAGCTTTTGCGCGGCCA
>JASFRS010000204.1:0-4421 GCA_050114795.1 Sphingomonadales bacterium | reverse complement strand
TCATCCCCGAGCATTATATGCCTGATCTTGATCTTCGCATGTCGCTCTACCGCCGTATCGCAGAGCTTGAGAACAGCGATGCCGTTCAAGGGCTTGCCGCGGAAATGATCGACCGTTTTGGCCCCCTCCCCGCCGAGGTGGATCAATTATTCCGCATTATTGAAATCAAACAATTCGCCAAACAGGCCGGTATTTCTCGCATAGAAGCCGGCGCAAAAGGCATGACAATCAGCTTTAGAAATGACCGTTTTGCAAACCCGGGCGGCATGGTGGCATTTGTATCGTCACTAAAATCCAAGGCGAAGCTGCGCCCCGACCACCGTCTCGTTTTCTTCCTTAAAATGGAAGACGTGGATGCACGGCTCAGCAATGCCTATAAGATTTCGAGAAAGCTTGCGCGGCTCGCAGATCAAACAAGTGCGGCGGCCTGATTGATCGCTTGAAGAAGTTGATCTTCATGCTGCGCGCCGACAGTCGCAAATTTACCAACAAAGATATAGGTAGGCACACCCTGCACGCCTAATCGCGCAGCATGAGCAATATCCTGATGCACCTTATCCTTATCTCTGTCGGTCAACAAAAGGTCTTTAACGATTGACCTGTCCATCCCATTACGTTCGGCGATATCCAGTAAAACGTCATGATCACTGATATCCTGCGCCTGCTCGAAATAAGCTGAAAACAGCGCGTCAACGACTTGCTTCTGCGCGTCCGTATTGACCGACCAACGGATAAGGCGATGTGCATCTATTGTGTTAGGAACGCGCTTTATCTCTTTGAAATTGAATCGAATATCCAGGCTTTCTGCTTCTTTTTCCAATGCAGAAGTCATGGACGCCAATTTGTCTAAAGAGGCGAATTTCTTTTTATAATGCTCCAGACGGTCCCGCCCCTCAATCGACATGCCTGGATTAATGTCATAGGGATGATAGCGCAGCTCAATGTCAACCGGGCTGGCCTCAACAGCTTTTGCCAAACGCTTCTTACCCACAAAACACCAGGGGCAAACCACATCAGAAATTACATCAATCGTGACCATTTCTCTCTCGCACTTTTAACTCGTCCCGCTATGCTTTGGGCAACAACACCAATTTCAGGGACTGTGTCATGAGTGAAAGTGTAAACAAATATGGGCTTAATTTGCAATTGCAGGGCAAAGCGGTGCTGATCACCGGTGCGACCAGCGGATTGGGCCGGCAATTTGCACTCGCACTCGCGAAACAAGGTGCCATTCCAATCATATCAGGTCGCCGTGAAGACCGTTTGCAGGCCCTGGCCACAGAAATTGAGGCGCTTGGTGAAGCATCTCATATTCTCACCCTAGATGTATGCAAGACTGATAAAATTGCATCAAAGTTCGAGGAGGCCTGGAGTTTTGAAAACGGGTTATGGGGATTAGTGAATAATTCAGGCGTTGCGGCCTCTGCCCCGGCAACAGAAACCAGCGAATCCGATTATGACTTTGTCATGGATACCAATGCCAAAGGCGCTTTCTTCCTATCCCAGGCATTCGGCAAAAAACTAATTGCCGAACAGCGGCCCGGCCATATTGTTAATATCGCATCCATCGCGGCCTTTAAATCACTGAAACAAAACAGTGTTTACTGCATGTCAAAAGCCGCCGTCGCACAAATGACAAAGGTCTTGGCGCATGAATGGTCGCGTTTCGATATCAATGTGAATGCGATTTGCCCGGGCTATATTAAAACGGAAATCAACGCAGCCTTTTTTGAATCAGATGCAGGCGTTGAATATGTGAAAAGCTTCCCGCGTCGTCGCGTTGGTAAAGACAGTGATTTGAACGAATTACTGCTTTATCTGCTGTCGCCCTGCTCCCATTTTATAACAGGGTCTTTATTTACCGCGGACGATGGCCAAAGCCTGGATTAAGCGGCCGGACGGTTGATAAAATCAGCAACAGCGGCTTCAGGAATGGGGGAAGCCAGTAGAAAGCCTTGGGCCATGTCGCAGCCATGGCTTGCCAGGCATTCAAGCTGCTCTTCCTCTTCCACGCCCTCCGCGATGATGGACATGTTAAGCGTTTTTGCCATGGCAACAATCGCATCCAGCATGGCTAGGTCCTGTTTGCTGCCAGGCAAGTCTTCTACGAATATACGATCCACCTTCAATGCGCAGAACGGCAGGTGTTTCAAATAGCCAAGCGATGAATATCCCGTCCCAAAATCATCAATGGCGATACGAATACCATTGGCTTTGATCTGATGCATAACCTTGGCTGAGCGCGCCATATCCTCCATGACCATGGTCTCAGTCAGTTCCAAGATCAGACGACGAGGGTCGAATTTGGCACTTTCCAAGAGGGCGACAAGCCAGGCAACAAGATCTACTCGCCGGAACTGCTCCGCTGAAATATTCACGGATAAACTTGGTTGGCCTTTGCCATTGGAAGGCCATTTGGCAGCCGCATAGATGCTTTGGCTCAACGCCCAATCCCCAAGCTCTCCCATCAGGCCAGAGTTTTCAGCAATCTTTAAAAAGCTGTTTGGCGTCATCAAACCAAAGTCAGGGTGTTTCCACCGCATGAGCGCTTCAAAGCCGGTTACATGACGGGTCGCAACATCAAAAAACGGCTGAAAATGAACCTCCAACTCATCGCGTTCTATGGAACCACGTAGCGCTTGTTCTACAGCCACATCTGCATTCTGCCCCATCAGATGAACGGGCGAGTAAAAACAATAGCCATTAGGGCGCCCATCTTTAGCAACGCTTAAAGCGACATTTGCCTGACGCAACAACCCATCCGCATTGCCAACACTTTCATCCGAAATAGCAATACCGACGCGCCCTGAAAGATAAATCTCCTCCCCTTTCAAAACCAGAGGAGCGTCGAAACAGCGGAGCATTTCCTCCGCCAGCGCCGACAAAGTCTCCCGATCATCCACATCGGATAAAAGAAGTGCAAATTCCGCACCACCCAGACGGCATAGCAAATGATCATGAAAGCCAGCACCCAGGCGTAATTCATCGAGCCGTTTTGCAATCTGACTTAGAATCTGATCCGCGCGCCCACGCCCCATCAATGCATTAAAACGCTCAAAACGGCTAATGCTCAAACTTAAGGCCGCAACCTTATGATTTTTGCTGAGATGGCCGTCAATCCAGCTTTGCGCCCCACGATGATTAGCAAGGGCTGTTAAAGGGTCACGCATACGACGTTCAGCATTCGGACGCTTGCCCTCATCCAGAAAATGGATCACACCATGAAGACCATCCAAACCGTCTGTATCCATACCTCTGGTTTGGACAAGTTGCCGAACCTTGGAAATATGCCCATCTTCACCCTGAATTCGGAAAATCGCCGAAAAGCCAACACGGGTTAAGAAACTTCGGCGGATCATGTGAAGGATATATTCCCGATCATCTCTGTGAATAATGCTGACAAAGTCCTCAAGCTTTTCAATCTTGATTTCAGCCGGAACACATAGCCTTTGTGCTAAATCCCGGTCCAAGCGCATAATGCCCTCATGACGGTCCCAATGCCAGTCATAGCCATTCTGCGGGAGCATCCTTAAATGTGCATCCGTTTGAATGATGAAATCTAGTGCAGCGCGCCTCAAATCTTTTGGTAAATCCGCAATCAAAAATCCTGTTGCACCTGAACGTCGCATAGACTCAAGCCACTGCTGCTGATCGCTCTTTAAGATAATTACAAGCGCCAATTGGACATGTGTTTCATGGGCCGCCAGACGCTCCATATAGCGCTGTGCAAGTTCCGGCCGTGAAGTGCCGTCTACAAGCACAACAGCATGGCCAAAACCGGCAATATCTTTCTTTAATTGAGAGATGCGCTCAGGCGCGTACATGCGCGCACCTAATTCCAAATCAGATACGCCGGGGCAAATAGTGGTGTCACACACACAAAAGACCGGGTGGGACACAGCATGAGCTGCCAGTTTTTCCATGGGCACGCCGCCCTCTCCTTTAAACGAGGAGTTTACTTCTCATGACGCACCGTCTCAAGCACTCTTAATGGTTAACGCGGGCTTATTCCATGAATCCCGGGTCAATACGCTCAATTTTACGGCGCAAAGCCGCCCAGGACATTTGAGAGGCCAGCCCAAAGGCCGATTTTACCTGGCTATCGACAGTATCCACCATCTTATCATCCAGTTCAATCAGCGTCCCACCACCGGATTGCGCAGCAACCTGCATTTCACATGCACGCTGAAGCATATAAAGGCGTAAAAACGCTTCACCCACATCCCGACCAACCGTGAGCAAACCATGGTTGCGCAAGATCAAACAGCCGCGATCGCCCATATCTGTGACAAGACGGGCTTTCTCTTCTTCCACAACGGCCACACCTTCATAATCATGATAGGCAACATCACTATACATCTGCACAGCCATTTGAGTCAGTTTGCGCAGCCCGGATTTTTGCGCGGAGACGGCACAACCAG
>JASFRS010000203.1:0-4427 GCA_050114795.1 Sphingomonadales bacterium | reverse complement strand
CATATTATGAAAATAATTTCATATGCAATAAGTAATTCAGATGCTTATTCTTTGCCATGTCCGTGGTTTTGATTTCATATTTATTGTATAATCTAAACGATGATTCTTAAATAACCGGGGGAGGTGGGGATGAAGAATCTGCCGCTAATGTTCCTTGTCTTGTTGTTTATTTTTGTTGCATCAAATGCTTTCGCTCAACACTTAGAAACACGAATTTACGATGTCCCTGATGGAGCCAGGCCGCATGATGTGGCACCTGCACCGGATGGATTGGTCTGGTATACGGCACAGCGTCAGGGCGCTTTGGGGATATTGGATCCCAAGACGGGTGATGTTCGGCAAATTCCCTTAGGCGAGGGGTCCTCACCACATGGTGTTATCCAAGGGCCGGATGGTGCTGCATGGATCACGGATGGCGGGCAGAATGCGATCGTGCGCTTTGATCCGAAGACTGAGAAAATTGATGTCTATCCGCTGCCTGAAAACACCGACTATACTAATTTGAACACTGGTGCATTTGATGACTTGGGTGTGCTGTGGTTCACGGGACAAGCTGGGATTATCGGCCGTTATGACCCTATGCTGGGTAATATGGTGGTCATGGAAGCCCCCAAAGGCCGCGGCCCTTATGGGATTGCGGAGACGCCGTTAGGCGATATCTATTTTGCATCATTGGCAGGCAGTTATGTGGGCTATATCGATCGCGATATGGAGGAGGTTAAAGTCCTTAACCCGCCAACACCCGGCCAAGGCGCGCGCCGTCTATGGTCGGATAGTGATGGTAATATCTGGATTACCGAATGGAACAGCGGACAGTTAACCCGCTATAGGCCCTTTGACGGTGATTGGAAAAGCTATAAATTGCCTGGTGATAACCCCAAAGCTTATGCAGTTTACGTTGACGATCGAGACATCGTCTGGGTGAGCGATTTCAGTGCAAATGCCGTTCTCAGCTTTGATCCCAAAACGGAGGAGTTCACCGCGACCTATCCTGGAAGCGGGCCCAACGCGAATGTCCGGCAAATTCTGGGGCGCCCCGGCGAAGTCTGGTTGCCGGAATCAGGAACAAACCGACTTATGGTGATTTATACATCTAAGAAATAAAGGGTAAAATGGTCGGGGAGAGAGGATTCGAACCTCCGGCCCCTGCGTCCCGAACGCAGTGCTCTACCAGGCTGAGCTACCCCCCGACAAAAGCGGGAAACCATTTAAACGGCGCTTTCTATACAAGGGCTAGTAAGCGCGGGCAATGCAAAAATCGACGATGCCCTTTAAAATTTGTCTGGGCTGTCCATCAGGGAATAAATCCAAAGCGTCTTTCGCCTTATGACCATAGTGGCGCGCGCGCTCAATCGTGTCATCAAGCGCCCCATGTTTTTCAAGCAAATGCAGGGCTTGCTTCAAGTCTTCTTCGGATTGTTCCGTCTGTTCAATCGTACGTTCCCAAAAGGCACGTTCCTCCTCATTACCGCGGCGATAAGCGAGGATGATGGGGAGCGTTAATTTTCCTTCACGGAAATCGTCACCAATGGTTTTGCCTAAAACTTCCTGTTTGGCGGAATAATCAAGTGCGTCATCAACAAGTTGGAAGGCAATGCCAAGATTATTGCCATAGGCATAAAGCGCATCTTCCTGCGCCGGTGTGCGTTCGGCAACAACCGCGGAAATCTGGCAGGCTGCAGCAAAAAGGGCGGCGGTCTTTGCGCCAATCACCTGTAAATAACTGTCTTCCGACGTGGATAGGTCGTTGGCAATCATGAGCTGATGCACTTCGCCTTCAGCGATGATGGAGGACGCACGGCTGAGAATCTTCAAAACCTTCAAAGAGCCATCTTCGACCATAAGCTCAAATGCGCGGGAGAAGAGAAAATCACCAACCAAGACGCTCGGCTGATTCCCCCACAGCGCATTCGCTGTGTCAGAACCCCGGCGCATATCGCTTTCATCCACGACATCGTCATGAAGCAGCGTCGCTGTATGAATGAACTCAACACAGGCGGCTAGTTTTGGAATGCGCGGGCCCTCATAACCGCAAAGCTTTGCTGAAGCGAGGGTAAGCATAGGGCGCAATCTTTTGCCGCCTGAGGCAATCAAATGCCCGGCAAGCTGCGGGATGAGTGCGACAGGGCTGTGCATGCGTGAAACAATCGTTTCATTCACCTCAGCCATATCGGCATTCACCAGGTCCTGGAGATGTTGCAATGCTTGCGCACTGTCGTCCTGATCAGGTTTCTGGGACTTATGAAGGGGGATAATTGTGGCCATTACGTTTTAAAATCCTCAAGCTTCACGTGCAGCATAGGGTTTGACTATAGGCGTATCAAGGCTTGTGCTGTATAGAGCGTCTAAATGCCGCGTAAAGTGAAAAACCCGTGATTGGGGCACTAAAGGAGATGATGAAGTGCAAGAATTGTTGAGTACCACGAATCCGGCACTCATTTCCTTTGTCATGGCGCTGTTGCGGGACGCTGGAATTCACGCGCTTGAGGCTGATACGCATACCAGTATTCTGGAAGGCAGTATCGGCGTGCTTATCCCACGTCGGATATTGGTGGAAAGTGACCGGTTTAGGGACGCGCGGCAACTGCTTATAGATGCGGATTTGAAAGAGGAATTAAGCGAGAAGACGCTCCGTGCTTGACACGGCTCTTATAATTCCAACATCAAAGGGCGAGACTTAAAATCCAAGGGGTTATCCGTGGCTGCAATTTCCACCATGATTGAAAAGGGCAAATCCTTGCCCGTTATTCGTAATATTTTTAATCCGGCACCTTTTGTGCCCGTTGTTCGTTTGCATGGAGCCATCGGTGCAGCCGCGCGTTTTCGCCAGGGGCTGAGCCTTGAGGGCGTGGCACCTTTGCTGGAAAAAGCTTTCTCTTATAAAGACGCAAAAGCCGTCGCGCTGATCATCAACTCACCGGGCGGTGCGGCAACGCAGTCTGGGTTGATGTTCAAGCGGATTCGCGACTTGGCTGAGGAAAAAGAGAAAAAGGTTTATGCCTTTGCCGAAGACGTTGCCGCATCGGGCGGCTATATGCTCGCGCTGGCAGCGGATGAGATTTATGTCCATGAGGCCTCAATGGTCGGGTCAATTGGCGTCGTTTCCGGCGGTTTTGGATTTCCAAAGGCGATGGAAAAAGTCGGCGTGGAACGGCGGCTTTATACGGCGGGTGAATCCAAAGCCATGCTTGACCCCTTCAGCCCTGAAAAAGAAGAGGATGTGGAGCGTATCAAGGCGCTTCAAGCAGAAATTCATGAATATTTCAAATCGCTTGTCCGGGAGCGCCGTGGCGATAAGTTAAAAGAAGCGCGTAAGAAGCTGTTTTCCGGAGATATTTGGGTCGGAAAACAGGCTGTAAAAGCCGGTTTAGTTGACGATATCGGTGATATCCGCACAGTGTTGCGCAGGGACTTTGGCGATAAGGTTAAGTTGCGCGTCATTGAACCACCCAAGCGTCTATTTGTGCGACCTGGTGCGCTATTGGCGCAGCAACTTCCAGAAAGCACATTGTCTGCGGTGGAGGAACGGGCCTTGTGGTCGCGCTTCGGGCTGTAAAAGGGGCAAGACATAATGACAGAACAGTTGGAAGAATTCCGTCAGAGTATCGATAATATCGATGCAGCTCTTGTTTTCATGTTAGCGGAACGCTTCAAAATAACGAAACGGGTTGGGGCTTATAAGGCGGAAAAGGGACTGCCGCCTGCTGACAAAAACCGCGAAGCCGAGCAAATTGCCCGTCTGCGCCAGTTGGCGCTCGATGCCAATCTCGATCCCGATTTTTCAGAGAAGCTGCTGCAATTCATCATTAAGGAAGTCATTCGACATCATGAGCAGGCAAAAAAGAGCCTGAATGATGATTGAGACCGAGCGCTTAATTCTGCGCCCTTGGCGTGAGGTGGACAAAGAACCTTTTGCTCGTATGAATGCGAACCCGGAAGTGATGCGTTATTTTCCAAAAACGCAATCTCCTGCCGAAAGCGATTCTGTTGTTGAGCGTTTTAAAGCGCATCAGGAAAAATACGGCTATTGTTTTTGGGCGACAGAAGAGAAGCTTAGCGGCGATTTCATCGGCTTTGTTGGTCTCTTTAATTCCCTGTTTGAAGCGCATTTCACACCTTGTGTTGAAATTGGCTGGCGGCTGGACCCGAAATTTTGGGGCAAAGGCTATGCGACGGAAGGGGCGCATGCATCATTGCACTATGGTTTCGGGGAAGTAGGGCTGGACGAAATTGTGGCTTTGACGACCCATAATAATAAACCCTCTATGGCAGTAATGGAGCGGGTTGGGATGACACGTAACAAGGCAGATGATTTCAATCATCCGAATTTAGAAGCTTCCCATCTGTTGCAGCCTCATGTGCTCTATCGTCTCAGGCGTGAAAATTACAGCTTCTAGAGTTGACCGGAAAATGCTGGGCGGCTAGTT
>JASFRS010000202.1:0-4438 GCA_050114795.1 Sphingomonadales bacterium | reverse complement strand
TTAGGTCTCACAGAGCAACAGCCGGAGAATAATGTCTATCGTATTCTGCTTGAGACTTTGGCGGTGACGCTGTCAAAGAACGCTCGCGCTCGTGCGGTGCAACTGCCCGCCTGGAATGAGGCTTTGGGCTTGCCTCGGCCATGGGACCAACAATGGTCCATTCGCTTGCAGCAGATTTTGGCTTTTGAAACAGACTTGCTGGAATATGAAGACCTTTTTGAAGGCAATGAAGTCATTGAGGCCAAAGTTGAGGCCTTGAAAACTGAAGCTATGGAAGAGCTGGTGCAGATTGAGAAATTGGGCGGCGCGGTCAATGCCATTGAGCATATGAAAGCGGAGCTGGTGGCGGCAAATGCACAACGGATTGAAGATATAGAAAACTCTGATCGCCAGGTTGTCGGCGTGAACTGCTTTACAGAGAGTGCGGAAAGCCCCCTGTCCACTGGAGATGGGGACATTCTCGTCATTAATGAAAAAGCAGAGCGGGACCAGATTGAGGGGTTAAAGGCCTGGCGTGCAGCACGTGATGAGAAGGCTGTTGAAGCCGCATTGGCCGACTTGAAGGATGCGGCGCAAAACGGGCGAAACATCATGCCTGCAAGTATTCAGGCAGCCAAAGCCGGCGTGACGACAGGCGAGTGGTCCCAATGCTTGCGGGATATTTTCGGACGCTATCGCGCGCCGACGGGGGTGGCAAAAACACCTGGTCGCGCTGGTGATAACCGCTTGGGCTATTTGCGGGACCGGGTGAAGGTTTTGGGTGAAAAGCTCGGGCGTTCCCCTGCCATATTGGTTGGGAAACCAGGCCTTGATGGCCATAGTAATGGGGCGGAACAAATTGCAGTCCGTGCGCGGGATATCGGGATGGATGTGACTTATGAAGGCATTCGTTTTACGCCGGATGAATTGATTGAGCAGGCGCGTGCTAAGGATGTTCACGCAATTGGTTTATCCGTCTTGTCCGGCTCCCACACGCCACTGGTTTTGCGTCTGCTTGAGCGGATGAAGGCTGAAAATATATCGGATATCCCGGTGATTTTAGGCGGCATTATTCCAGAGCGCGATGCCAAGTCACTGAAAGAAGCGGGGGTGGCTGCAATCTACACGCCAAAGGATTTCCAACTGGATGATATCATGGGAGAAATCCTGGATATTCTTGACCGACCCTGATGTACGTTGCGCTTGGCGTGAGAGACGCGTACAACAGCGTTATGAAAAGCATATTCACAGTATCTTTTAAGAGCCTGATGGTGGCGATTGGCGCCTTTGGGCTTTTGCAGGCCTGCGAGGCACAAACCCCATCAAATGCAAAAACCCAAGTCGACTTGATTGTCGAGGGTGAGCATCTTCTAACCATGGAAGGCGATGCGGGAGTTATCCGTGACGGGGCCGTTGCTGTGAAGGACGGCGTTATCGTTGCTTTAGGCGCCCGCGCGGACATTCTTGAGGGCTATGCGGCGAATGATGTGATTTCCGGCGAAGACCGGGTATTGATGCCAGGGCTTATCAACGGTCATACCCATGCAGCGATGGTGTTGTTCCGTGGCTTAGCGGATGATTTGGACCTGATGACGTGGCTCACCAATTATATCTTCCCAATGGAAGGGCAGTTTGTTGATGAAGCCTTTGTTGAAACCGGCGCGCGTTTAGCCTGTTATGAGATGATACGTGGGGGGACCACGACATTTGTGGATATGTATTTCTATCCCGATACCTCAGCCAAAGTGTTTGAAGAATGCGGGCTGCGTGCGGTTTTGGGCGCGCCTATGATTGACTTTCCAAGTCCTGGGTTCAAAGGCTGGGACGACAGCTTTGCAGAGGGTGTGGCTTTCGCCAAGCGTTGGAAGGGCAAGGATGAACGCATTACTCCAGCACTTGCCCCTCACGCCCCTTATACGGTGGCGCCTGAGCATTTAAAGTCAGTTCTAAATGCAGCAAAGGAGTTGGGCGTCGGCATTACAATGCATTTGGCTGAGGACCGTTCTGAAACCACACAGATATTGGAACGCTATGGCAAAGAACCCATCCCGCATGTGGCGGAATTGGGAATGCTGGATTACCCCCTTATTGCGGCCCATGTGGTGCAGCTTAAGCCTGAACATATGGAATTACTCGCCAAGGGCCCTGTTGGCGCGATTCATAATCCTACATCAAATTTGAAGACCGGCGCAGGTATTTCGCCGGTTCCTGACTTGCTGGCGGCTGGCGTGAAAGTTGGCCTCGGCACTGATGGTGCGGCATCTAACAACGATTTGGACATGTGGGAAGAAATCCGGTTGGCGGCCTTGCTGCATAAAGGTGTGCGTCATGATCCAACAGTGATGCCAGCACCTGTAGCTTTAAGTCTGGCTACGAACAGTGGTGCCAAGGCGATAGGCATGGGCGATAAAATAGGCGCGTTAAAAGTGGGGATGAAGGCAGATATGATTCAAGTTGAATTGTCCAGCCCTGAGCTTGCACCGCTTTATGATGTGGTTTCTCATCTTGTTTATGCGGTCAAAAGTGATGATGTAATGACCACAATCGTGTCTGGTAAAGTATTGATGCGTGATGGCGAGGTCTTGACCGTCGATGGGGATAAGGCGCGTGCTGATGCCTTGGCTAAGGGTGCTAAAATCAAGGCGGCTTTGTCTCAGAATTAAAGCCTGATATAATTTGTCTCAATCGGGGAGAGACTTATGGATATTGCACATGGCGCGCATATACTTGTATGTGATGGTGCGAAGGCATTGATGTTTTATAACCAAGGTGACATGGAATATCCCAATTTCCAGACAGTATGGGAAAAGGTTCAGGATAATCCACCGACGCATGAGCAAGGGACAGACCGTCCAGGACGACGCTCTGACACTGGGTTTCATAAATCTGCGATGAGCGAGACAGATTTCCATGATGAGGCGGAAAAATCATTTGCACGCACCCTGATTGATGCCGTGGATGCCGATATTCTTTCAAAAAACATTCATCAGCTTATTGTTGTGGCGGCCCCTCATATGCTTGGGGAGCTTCGGCCTTTGTACAGCAGTCATATTCAAGACCACATAAGCGCTGAAGTTGACAAAGACCTTGTCCATCAGGACAGCCGGTCTATTGAAAATATTTTGAAAGCATATCAACATAAGTGATGGACGGGGTGCTGGCTCTAGCCCCTGCCATGGATTATGGTGGGCGGATTAAGGGAGGTTGCTCATGCGCTTCATTGGCGTTTTTACATTTATTTCCATTTTTGGTTTAACCACGGTTCACGCACAGAGTTTCGGCCCACTTGAGACATTAAGCGGCGCATGTTGGGAAGCCCAAGTTGAAATGCAGGACGAAAATGCGAAGCCTGCAAAAAATGTTCATTGCTTTGAACATATGTTTGGGGGCGAATTCATTCGCGACAGTCACAAATTTGTGGGTGAAGGCACGGATATGGTTCTCGGCGAAAGCGTTTATGCGCCTGCGGGCGAAGGGCAATATAAAATCACCAATTACTCGGATCTTGGCAGTATTGAAAATACGACGGCTGAACTCACCGATGATGGTGCGCTGATGTACCCTGTCGCCAAGAAAATTCGCTCCATCCTCCAGCTTCGAGATGAAAACAGCTATGAGGTGAGGCAGGAAGAGAAGAAAGGCGGGCGCTGGTCAGTCACCAGCACCCTTGTCTATACGCGCCAGCCCTAAAGCATTACGGTCCCACCATCTACGGCCAAAGTCTGCCCGGTCATATGTTTCGCGTCATCTGAGGCGAGGAACATAACGGCACCGGCTACGTCTTCTTGTGTGACTTGTTCCCGCATGGCTTGCCCGCTGACGACTGCATCACGGACTTTATCTGCTTTGCCTTTTAAGAAGCCCTGGGTACCAGGGGTGTCAATCAATGATGGGGCGATGGCATTAACGCGGATATTATAGCGCGCGACTTCCCGCGCCAGGGACCGGGTTAATCCGATAACGGCGCCTTTGGATGCGGAATAATGGACGCCATAGGGCATGCCGAAGGTCGCGGCGAGGCTAGCGACATTTACAATGGAGCCGCCCTTTTCTTTCATATAGGGGGCAACAGCTTTTGACATCTGCCAAATGCCTTTCACATTCACGTGCATACAGGCATCCCATTCAGCCTCATCAATCTGGTCGAATGGCCCGAAGTTCAACGCGCCATAAAGAGCAGCATTGTTGATAAGGATATCAACGCCGCCTAAAGCCTCAGCCGCTTTTGTGATGAAATTTTGCGTGGCTGCGGCATCGGTGATGTCGCAGGTGTCGCCATAAGAATTGGCGGGTAATTCTGACAGGGCTTGAGCGCAGTCCAAGACATCGCAAATTGCAATAGATGCGCCTTCATTTGCGAAGCGTTTCGCATAATAAGCCCCCAGCCCTTGCGCCCCACCTGTGATAACAACGACTTTGTCTTGAAAACGCATCAAATCTCTCCACAAAATGTACCTTG
>JASFRS010000201.1:0-4455 GCA_050114795.1 Sphingomonadales bacterium | reverse complement strand
ACAGGAGGAATGAAAAGCGCGCGGCTTCGGGTCGGGTGAAGCCTAAAAACCGGGCCATAGTCATGGTCACACCCGAACGGGACGTGCCGGGAATAAGCGCCAAAGCCTGCGCGCAGCCGACATAAACTGCATCTTTTAAAGTCATATCTTCAAAGCTGCGTTCCTGCGGTGAAAACCGGTCTGCCACATAAAGCAATAAGCCATAGAAAATAAGCGTTGATGCAACCAGATGTGTGGCACGTAAATGTTCAGTGACACCCAGGACTGTGAAACTTCCCCCAACGACAACGGCTGGAATAGTGCCGATGACCAAATACCAGAACCAGCGCTTTTCTACCGCGTCATGCGTTTTGGCCAGACCGATAGTAGACAGACCCCCGCGGGACAGGGCCATCGCATCGCGGAAGAAATAAACAATAATGGCTGCCAGCGTCGCCACATGGACAGCCACATCAACCAATAATCCCTGGTCCGGCATCCCGGTTAATTTGGGAAGCAAAATCAAATGCCCTGAGGAAGAGATGGGAAGAAATTCCGTCACGCCTTGAAGAATGGCGATGAGTAACAGTTGCAACCACGTCATAAACTTATCCAGTCAGAACACAGAGATTAATGTTGCCGACCATAACGAAAGTCACGCCTGCGCCAAGCCATATTTAAAGATAGTATCATCTTTAAGAAAAATATCCGTTTCGGATATAAATAAAATTTTGAACTTCTTAAATCCTCAAGAAGATTTGAAATTTTGGCATATTTATATCAATAAAACTGATATAAATAGAGGTTTTCTCCCTTTTCTTTCAGAAACGATGCTGATATGGTGCGCAAAATTTCACAAAATGAGACGCAGGATTTCTCTCTTCAAGTCTCGAGGGGCTGCTTGCGTGACTTTAGAACTTAGGGGCCAACCTCTCATGGCGCAAAAAATGCTGAAATTCATATCAAAGGGCCAGCAGACACCGGAAAAACGTCCTGCAAGCGCAAGGGCTCATGATTTTGGCGAAATTTATGAGGAATTTGTGCCGGAAATGGCCGCTGAACAGGCGTCCCGCTGTAGCCAATGCGGTGTGCCATTCTGTCAGGTTCATTGCCCCTTAAGCAATAATATTCCGGACTGGTTAAAGCTCACGGCTGAAGGGCGGCTTGAAGAGGCGTTTGAGCTATCTTCCGCCACCAATAATATGCCTGAAATCTGCGGGCGCATTTGCCCACAAGACCGTTTATGCGAAGGCAATTGCGTGATTGAGAAGGACTTCGGCTCTGTCACCATTGGCTCTGTTGAGAAATACATCACCGATACCGCCTGGGACGAAGGCTGGGTCAAACCCATTAAGCCCCTGCGAGAACGTGAGCAAAGCATCGGCATTATCGGCGCCGGACCCGCGGGTCTGACCTGTGCCGAAGAAATGCGGAAGAAAGGCTATCAGGTCACGATTTATGACCGCTATGATCGTGCGGGTGGATTGCTGATATACGGTATTCCCAATTTCAAGCTTGAAAAAGAAGTGGTTGAACGCCGCACGCAGCGTTTAGAGGCGTCCGGCATCCGGTTTCAAATGAATACGGATGTTGGAAAGGACATCACGCTTGCCGAACTGCGGGAGCGCCATGATGCTGTATTCATTGCAACAGGCGTGTATCAGGCCCGCAATTTGAGCACCCCAGGTTCTGACCTCTCCGGCATTCATCCAGCCATGGCCTATTTGACCGCCAGCAACCGTGTAGGTCTGGGCGACAGAGTCGAAGATTATGAAAACGGCACATTGAACGCCAAGGACAAGAACGTGGTCGTTATCGGCGGTGGTGATACCGCCATGGATTGTGTTCGTACAGCCATCCGCCAAGGAGCCAAATCTGTTAAATGCCTTTATCGTCGCGACCGGGCGAATATGCCAGGCTCTGCGCGCGAAGTTCATCATGCGGAAGAAGAAGGTGTTGAATTCATCTGGCTCTCAGCGCCTGAAACCTTTATCGGCAAAACCAAAGTTACGGCTGTCAAAGCTAGCCAGATGAAATTGGGCGCCCCCGATGCATCTGGCCGCCAATCCCCGCAGGTCATCCCCGGTGGCAGCGTCACTCATAAAGCGGACATGGTTATCATGGCGCTGGGCTTTGAGCCGGAAGACCTGCCCGGCCAGTTTAACGCGCCTGATTTAAGCACCACACGCTGGGGCACATTGCGCGTTACCAGGGACCGGATGATGACCAATTTAGATGGTGTTTTCGCCGCCGGTGACATTGTCCGCGGCGCAAGCTTGGTGGTATGGGCCATCAAAGAAGCCCGCGACGCCAGCCGCGCAATGCATGATTATCTTTTATCAAAGGCGCAGGCCTCCTCCGCCACCTCTGTTGCTGCTGAATAACTGGAATTAAGAATGACCTCCTTTGAAAATTTTGAATTGCTGCAACAAGAACGCACCCGTCTGGCTGAAATGGGTCTCTATTCAGCAGATGAAGAACGCGACAATTGTGGCGTGGGTTTTGTGGCCTCCGTCGATGGAACGCCGCGCCGCGATGTGGTGAGCAGCGCGATTGAAGCCTTAAAAGCGGTCTGGCACCGAGGTGCTGTTGATGCCGATGGGAAGACGGGTGACGGGGCCGGTATTCTAGTCGAAGTCCCGCAGGCTTTTTTCCATGAACATGTGGAACATACGGGCCATGCGCCGGGCGATGGGTTAATTGGTGTGGGTCAGGTGTTTCTGCCACGCACTGATATGCATGCCCAGGAGATGGCCCGGACCATTGTGGAAAGCGAAATCATCCGCGCGGGCTACAATATCTATGGCTGGCGGCAGGTGCCGGTAAATTCCGATGTTATTGGCGAAAAAGCCAAATTAACCCGCCCGGAAATTGAGCAAATCATGATTGCTGGGCGTGAAGGCGAAGACGCAACGGCTTTTGAGCGCAATCTCTATGTCATTCGTCGCCGGATTGAAGCGCGCATTGTTCAGGAACAGGTGAAGGCTTTTTACATCTGTTCCCTATCCTGCCAGTCCATCATTTATAAAGGATTGTTTTTAGCTGAGCAGGTGGCTGTCTTTTATCCGGATTTGCTGGATGAACGTTTTGTCTCCCGCTATGCGATTTATCACCAGCGCTATTCCACAAACACCTTCCCAGAATGGTGGCTGGCTCAGCCTTTTAGAACGCTGGCTCATAATGGTGAGATCAACACCATTCGTGGCAATAAAAACTGGATGAAAGTCCATGAAATCCGCATGGCCTCCATTGCCTTTGGCGAATATTCGGAAGACATCAAGCCGGTGATTCCGCAAGGCGCGTCTGATTCAGCCGCTTTGGATGCTGTCTTTGAATTGCTTCTCCATGCTGGCCGCGATGCGCCGACGGTGAAAACCATGTTGGTGCCGGAAACCTGGACCAAAAAATCAACCACACCCAAAGCCTGGCGGGACATGTATGCCCATTTGAATTCCGTTATGGAACCCTGGGACGGCCCGGCGGCCCTGGCCGCTTGTGACGGACGCTGGGTGTTGGGCGGGCTGGACCGCAATGGCCTGCGGCCCATGCGGTATACATTGACTAAAAATGGTCTCCTGATTGCCGGGTCAGAAGCAGGCATGGTGATTGTCAATGAAGCGGAAGTCGCTGCCAAAGGCCGCCTTGGCCCGGGGCAAATGATTGCTGTTGACTTGGAAGAAGGTCGTTTTTACGGGGACCGGGAGCTAAAAGACAAGCTGGCCGCCGCCCATCCTTATGGCGACTGGGTCAAAGATTTCAAAAACTTCGAAGACCTGATTGCCAAAAGCGATTTACCGGAACCCGACACGATTGACCGTGCTGACTTACGCCGCCGTCAAGTCGCCGTAGGGCAAACTATGGAGGATATGGAACTTATTCTTCATCCCATGGCTGAAGGTGCGAAGGAAGCCATTGGCTCCATGGGGGATGACACGCCTGTGGCTGTTGTTTCAGACCAGCGGCGCTCGCTTTCCCATTTCTTCCGGCAGAATTTCTCACAAGTCACCAATCCGCCGATTGACTCACTAAGAGAACAGCGGGTGATGTCCTTGAAAACCCGGTTCGGCAATTTTGCCAATCTGCTGGACCATGACGCCTATCAGTCCGGCGTATTGATTGTGGAAAGTCCGGTCATCACCAATCGCGAATGGCATTTTCTGAAAGAACGCTTTGGCGAACAGGCCACTTTCATTGACTGCACCTTTGATATTGCAGACGGTCCCAACGCCGTCGCACAAAGCATCAACCGCATTCGTGCCGAAGCTGAAGAAGCAGTCCGCGCCGATCATGGCCATCTCTTCCTAAGCGATGAGAATATTTCGCCTGACCGTGCGGCCATCCCCATGATTGCCGCCGTTGGTGCCGTGCACAGTCATTTAATGCGGGAAGGCCTGCGCACCTTTGCCAGCGTCAATGTGCGTTCAGCCGAATGTCTGGATACGCATTATTTTGCCGTACTGATTGGTGTGGGTGCGA
>JASFRS010000200.1:0-4499 GCA_050114795.1 Sphingomonadales bacterium | reverse complement strand
TTGGAGCGATAGCTGGAAATTTGCCTCTTATATAATCGGCTTTTTATTGGCCTTGCTGCCTTTAGCACTGTTCAAAATCAATAAGCTGAAAGACAGCTGGCACTTCGTAATACTTCCTTTGGGAATTATTGCCTTTTTGCCCCTGTTCATTGTGGCCGTTGACTGGGGCCGCTGGATTTTCTTCTACATCGCCTCAATGAGCTTCCTCCTCATCGCACTGCGCCTGTTCAACCATGCGCGGATAAGATGGGACGTCCCTGGCTTGCTCTTGTTCTTTTACTGCACAAGCTGGTTTATCTCGCATTCCTCAAGAGGGCTTAAGGTGCTACTTTGGGAAATTGGGCGGTTTCCGACATAAGAGTGAGTGTTTTTAAACCCAATTCATCCAAACACCCCTAAACATATTGCATATCGTCCGGCCAAACGGTTTTAGCTGGTTTTCTTGGGAAATTTAGTCGATTAATGGCGTGACATTGTAATTTATCATGACGCGAGTATTTGGTCCGCCATGACATCCGGTTTTAAACAGCTAAAAGCTTTACGCTTTGCACTGCTGGCGTTGTACGCAACGATAGCAATGCTGCCGGCCGGCTATATGCTGAACCAAAATGCGGACGGCGATATCTCCATTGCTGTTTGTCAAAGCAATCCCTTAAGTGAATTTGGCCATAAAGGTCATAATCACAACAATTCTGACGCTGAAGACTATCGTGAGAAATGTGGATTTGGCGCGCTTACTTCTTTGGCCCAAATTAAGGCTGAAGTCGACTTACCGCAGCCTTCCTTCGGGCTGGTCAAAAATTCCGCCTTTCCAATCGAAAATGACCGTTTCGCTAACACTGTCTCAGCCCTGCCCCTTGGCGCGCGCGCACCACCGGTCGCTTGATTCCTATTCCAAATTAAAAACCAAACTTTAACGAGCGTAATGAAACGCGCGGCGTATTTGCCTATGCGCGTATGGAATCAAGTATCATGAATAAGAATACTGCAGTTTTGGCAGTCGCTACGGCTTGCCTGGCCCCCACTTTCACGTCTTCAATCGCCTTGGCCCAAGGTGTTGGTCAAAGAAGCGACCAAGACGAAATCGTTGTTTATGGCAAGCGCGCCTCCCAAACGGCTCCCGGTGCTAAATTGGCACGTGATATCCTTGAGCGTGTCCCCGGTGGCATTGGATTTGTGGAAGCGGACGTCTTTTTGGATGATTTCGCCCAAAGCATTGGCGATGCTCTGATATTCACCCCCGGTGTTTATGCGGACACCTCCGCCCAGCGGGAAAATAGAATTTCCGTTCGTGGTTCCGGCCTTAATGCAACCTTTGAACGTCGCGGCATTACGGTTCTTCGTGACGGCGTGCCGATTTCCAGGGCGAGCGGCATCACTGAATTCCAGGAAATTGACCCTTTAACGATTGACTATATTGAAGTGTTCAAAGGTGCCAATGGCTTGCGCTATGGCGCGGCATCCTTGGGCGGTGCTATCAATGTTGTAACCCCCACCGGGAAAACTGTTGAGACACCTTATAGCTTTCGCGCTGAAGGCGGCAGATTCGGCACATTCCGCGGCTCCGGTCATGTCAGTTCCAATGGCGATAAAAGTGACTTCTATCTCGGCGTAACAGGGCTGCACAGCAATGGCTTCCGCGACCATAGCGATGTGCGTTCGGTCTATAGTCATGGCAATTTCGGCTATAAATTCGACAATGGTATCGAGACACGCTTTTACCTCACAGCGCTTAGCGATAATTTCGAACTTTCAGGGACTGTGTCTTTAGAGCATGCCTTAGAAGACCCTAAAGCAGTTCAACCCCCTGTTATCATCGGTCCGTTCTTCCCCGGTGGTCCAACCATCACGCTGGACCCAGGTCCCATTGAAGATGATTGGGATCGCAATCTCGATGTTGTGCGTATTTCCAATAAGACCGTTGTTCCGCTTGAGGCCGTAACGCTTGAGGCTGGCGCCTGGTATGCCTTCCGCAATCTGGATCACGCCATCACTCGCTTTGCCGGTGTAATTGCCCAGCAGGAACATGAAGTCGGCGGTTTCGCCCGTGGAACCGGTGACTTTGACTTAGGCAGCATGGGTATTTCCTGGACAGTTGGCGGATCTATCGCTGCATCATCCAATGATGCCAAGCGCTTTGAAAATGAATTTGGTCAACGCGGTCTGCTCACAAATCGATCTGACCAGGATGCGCGCAACATCACGCTCTACGCACAAATCGATGCGGAAATCGTCGAAGGCTTTCGCGCCATCTTTGGCGGGCAATATATCGACACAGTGCGGGACAATGACGCCGAATTAAACGACGTCTCTGGCCGGGTTGAAGAAAATCAATTCAGCCCTCGCTTTGGGCTACTTTGGGATGCAGGTGAAAATGCACAACTCTATTTCAATGCAAGTCGGGGCTTTGAACCGGCTGGCATCTCTGACCTAACATCAGGGGGTATTTTGGATTTCACCCCCCTTAAGGCACAAGAGGCCTGGACTGTTGAAATCGGATCCCGCGGCCAACATGCGTTTTTAGCCTGGGACGTGTCGCTTTATAGGAGCTGGGTCGAAAATGAATTCATTGATTTGGCTGTTGCTGGTTTTAACGGCGCAGTTTCAAACACATTCAATGCCAATGACACGATCCACCAAGGTGTCGAATTGGGCGTCGACGTCCATATCGAACCCAAATTCCTCACGGATGCCGGGCTTCGCGGCGTATGGCGGAATATCTACACCTATAGTGATTTCCATTTTGACGACAACCCCACCGGCTTAGGCGGGGAAGTTGAGTTCGCTGATAATGACCTCGCTGGCGTTCCTGAACATGTTTATGTCACAGAATTGCGGCTGGAGGACCCGGACAAATGGTATTTCGGCGTCAATCTACGCTGGGTGCCGGAAGGACCATTTGCTGATTATGCCAATACGACCAAAGTCCCAAGCTATGCTCTTGTGGGTCTGACGGCTGGTTATGATGTGACCGATAATATTCGCCTCTTTGCGTCCGCCGAAAACCTTTTCGACAAAAATTACATTTCAAATGTGAATACCGTTGGCAATCAAAGCCTTGAAAACGGCCGCATCTTCACACCCGGGCAAGGCCAGGCCTTCTTCGGTGGCGTGACCTTGAACTTCTGATTGGAGAGACAGTGATGGCGATAAAGCAAAAAATCAGTGCGAAGTCCTTCAGTTGGCACCGCGCGCTTGGGTTGATTGGGGGCGTCGGCCTTTTGGTCTGGGGTATTTCGGGGCTCTTACATCCCATCATGGTGGTGTTCGGCCCTCAACCGGCGGTGTTTTATCCGCCATCACGCCCCCTCGACCTTCAGGGAATTAAACCTATCAATCAAATCGTGGCTGATGCGGGTATTAGCTCTGCTGCAGCAGTCAAAGTCATTGTGTCGGAAGATCAAAATCTTCTGCAAGTCACTGAGGCACAAGATGAACCACGGCGCTATTTTGAGCTGAATAGCGGTCGGGAACTTAAAAATTATGATCAAGATCATGCCGTTTTTTTGGCGCGGCATTTCTTAAAAACTGATGCGCCGATACGGTCCATCCAATATTTGACTGCGTTCAATGAAGAATATCCAGCAGTCAATCGGCTGCTGCCCGTTTATAAGGTCAGCTTTGAACGCGATGATGATTTAAGCATCTATATCTATACAGAAACCAATGCCGCAAATGGAGTCTCCAACGCGTTTAAGGAAATCGTGCAAAGCGGCTTTTCCAGCCTTCACACCTGGAACTGGTTCCCTAGAGAAGCGGATTGGGCTCGAGTTGTCCTCATTGGCCTATTTGTAGGGTCGCTCTTTGCCTTAGCGGCGACGGGAACCGCAATGCTGGTCACCATCAGGCGCAAAAAACGACTACCCGGTTCAAAGGGATGGCACCGTATTGCAGGCTATGCTTTGGCCTTGCCGTTATTGATGTTCACGTCCAGCGGCCTGTTTCACCTCATCACCATGGCAGCGATGGTGCCGCAGCGGCATTTGAAACTCTCACCACCCGTTGACCTGAGCGCGGCCACCTTTCCTATTCATGAGCAATGGGCAGATTTCAGTCATGACTTGAATGTGAATAATCTATCCCTCATTCAAGATGAAGAAGGGCGGCCTCTTTATCGCCTTGGCCTGGCTCCAAACCGCAATGCCGGGCCAAAGACTGAAAAAGACATCCGCAACGCCCGATTTGACGGTGTGGAAACAACGGGTCCGGCGCTTTATATCGATGCCCGCACCGGCCTCCCCTATAAAGATGGTGATAAAGAGCTTGCCTTGCAATTAGGGGAACGTTTTACAGGCGTAGGCCGGGCCGCAATTGAAAATACCAGCTTAGTGACCCGCTTTGGTCCCGGTTATGATTTTCGAAACAAACGTCTACCTGTCTGGCAATTGGATTATGGAGCTCCTGTGGATGCAACATTGTTCGTTGATACAACGACGGGGGTGCTTGCGGACCGCGTTATGAATTCGGCTAAAGTCGAACGCTTTAGCTTCAGCTTCATT
>JASFRS010000199.1:0-4508 GCA_050114795.1 Sphingomonadales bacterium | reverse complement strand
TAACCACCATCAGCCGTAGGTGTGAAGCCATCGCCGCTTGAAGCTTGTATTGCCTGTGTATCTGTGTTGTCGCCGTTTGCGGAGCTCTGGTCGCCACAAGCACCAAGGGCCAAGACCATGAAGCCCGCTATCAGGGCCGTCCGGACAGAGAGGGTGTTTTCTGTCTTTGAAGCATTCATTTCGTATGTCGTCCTTTCTTGTACGCTATATATAGTATGACCGGGGATTCTCAATTGCACCAGCTTTTCATGCTTCTGTGGCATTTTCTTCGCTGTTGGCACGTAAAATAGATCGCCCTAAATTCGTTACCGCTTCTCTTAATTTCGGATCTTCGATAGATTTCGTCATACCCTGGATCCGGCGCTCATCTTTTTCTTCCAAAGGTTTTTCCTCGGTTAGCACCTTAGAGCGGGGAGGGGCTTTGGGTAAAGGGCCATGAATGATGCGTAGTTTTTCTACGGCCCGATAGCCGAAGAATACATTGATTCGCTCAAGTATGACGGGTTCGAGGTGCTGTAGTTCCAAAGCAAATGCACCTTCTGCCCGGACGCTTAAAGTTGCACCGATCTTTTTGCCGCGTGGAAAACGCATGCGTTCGGGCAAGCAATGAGTGCTAAGCAACTCCCCAACGATTAATGGCCATTTGGTCAGCACGGCGGCTTCCGCGAATCCTTGTTTGCGAAATGTTTTGCGTGCTGCACCGTCGATCAAATCTTCGATGCGTCTTGGGCCTTTTTTGCGGTCTGCAATGGACATTTTGATCCCTGACTTCTATGCCCATGATATGCATGGTGTTGAGAAAAGCGAAATGGAAAGTTTGATCACAGGACGATTGCTGGCCTGGTATGACAGTTATGGCCGTGATTTGCCTTGGCGGATTAAGGGAGGGCTTGGAAACCCTTATCATGTTTGGCTTTCTGAAATCATGCTTCAACAGACAACCGTGACAGCGGTTAAACCCTATTTCGAGACATTTATTCAACGTTGGCCGTCTTTTGAACATTTTGCTCAGGCGTCTGAAGAAGAGGTCATGAACGCCTGGGCTGGACTTGGTTATTATTCTCGTGCGCGGAATTTATTAAAGGCAGCGCGTGAGGTCGCGGCTCATCATGGTGGGGAACTGCCAGGTGATGAAAAAAGCCTTCTTAATCTGCCGGGGATTGGCCCTTATACGGCGGCTGCGATTGCGGCTATTGCTTTTGGTCGCCGCGCAGTCGTCATGGATGGGAATGTGGAACGAGTTATGGCGCGTTATCATGGCATTGATACCCCTCTCCCCCATGCCAAACCGGTGTTGAAGCAACTGGCCGATAAACATACGCCACATGAAAGGGCGGGGGATTATGCCCAGGCGGTGATGGATCTGGGGGCAACCATCTGCACGCCGAAATCGCCTAAATGCCTGATCTGTCCTGTGCGAAGCAGTTGCCGCGCGCATTTTTTAAACAAAGAAGAGGCCTTTCCTGTGAAAGGGCCGAAAAAAGCCAAACCATCAAGGCGTGGCCTGGCTTTTTTCGTATTAGATGCGGGGAATATCTTTTTGGTACGGCGCCCCCCTAAAGGCCTGTTGGGGTCAATGTTGGCCTTACCATCCAGCCCCTGGGAAACGGATTTGAGTATTGAAAACGCTTTCCAACATGCCCCTCAAGGGTTTCAGGGCAAAATTCTTCCCGGCCATGTTGAACATGTTTTTACACATTTTCGGTTAGAATTACATGTCGCGGTTGGTCAAGTGTCACATATAAAAACAGAGGGTCAGTGGCTGAATGTAGAAAAGGCAATTCATGATCTGCCCTCAGTCATGAAAAAGGCTGTGCGGTATGCTCAGGCTGCACTTTAAGATACGGCCTCAAGTTTTTGTGGTTTGGCATCGTTTACCAGCTTGATATCAATTTGGTTTTGAATGGCTGTGAGTAATGTTTCTAAGTCAATTGGCTTAGAAACATAATCGTCCATGCCAACGTCCAGCACTTTTTGACGATCTCCCTCCATTGCATCTGCGGTAAGCGCAATAATTGGAATCTCTGCCTTGGGCCCTGATAAGGCGCGGATGGCTCTTGTGGCACTGGCGCCATCCATGATCGGCATGTGCAGATCCATCAAAATAAGGTCGAAACGCTTGACTTCCAATGCCTGTAAAGCTTTTTGCCCATTGGGTACGAACACAAGCTCGGCGTCAATAACGGAAAGCATGTGCCGTATAACCATCTGATTAAGTTCATTATCTTCGGCCACCAAAATGCGTACGGTGTCACTTCCCATATATTGTGTTTTACCCTGCGCAAGTTGGTCTGATTGGGGTTCTGCGTCCTCAGCCCGTTGTAATGGCAAAATCAGGGTGAAAGTGGTGCCTACACCGGGGCGGCTGCTTAAACTGATTTTTCCGTTCATCAAGCCTGCTAGTTGTTTGCAAATTGCGAGACCTAGACCAGTTCCTCCAAAACTGCGTGCAGATCCACTTTCGACTTGGTGAAAGGGTTCAAAAACAAGGTCATGTAATGATGTGGGAATGCCGATGCCCGTATCAATGACCTGCAATCCCAGGGATACGCTGGCTTTGCCGTCAAATTCACTGAAAAACCGCACGCGAACCGAACCGTCATTGGTGAATTTTATAGCATTAGAGATTAGATTGAACACGATTTGCTGGATCCGGTTGAAATCACCTTTAAACCGGGCGTTCGGTGCTTCATGTGTGTCAATTCTGAACTCGAGGCCTTTTTCCAGAGCTTTGTGTTGCCATAATTTGGAAATGCGGTCGGCTAAGTCTTGAACAGTAAATTCACTTTCGTGGATTTCTAGGCGACCGGCTTCAATTTTTGACAGGTCCAAAATGTCATTCAAAGTTGCGATCAAAAGCTCGCCAGATGAGTGAATGGTTTCAACCAATCGATGAAGCTCATTATCCAGTTGGGAACGCAAGAGAACTTGTGACATGCCCATAATTGCATTTAATGGCGTCCGGATTTCATGGCTGGTCATCGCCAAAATATCAGACTTTACTTTATTGGCTTTTTCCAACTGTTCTTGTGCATCCATCAGCTCCGTCGCTTTTTGTTTCAGACGTCGGTTTATTTTTGCCTTGGACCGGAGAGACAAGATGAGAACGAGAATGATGGATAACAGCAATGCGAAAGCACTGATTGCCATGTTTTGCATTGTGCGTGCTTGGCTAAGGCGCAATGCATTGAGTTCGTTATTGCGCTGAAGAAGAGTAATTTCACTTTCTTTTTCGCTTAGCTTGAACTGTGCCTCCAACAGCTCAAGGCGCATTTTTGCTTCATTATTTGAGACCAGGTTTTTCGCCTCAATATATTTGTCCATATAGGCAAGAGAGGCTTCGAAATTCTCCATTGCGCGAAAAATAGTCGACAATAACAGATAAGTGTCTCGCATTAATGGCGCTTCGCTAACACGTTCTGCTAAGCTGCTTGCTGCATGGGCATGATCTAATGCTAAATTGAAGTCGCCACGACGCATGGCAATCTCGCCTAAGAAAGTGCGACAGGCGATAACGAGAGAGTCAATTCCAAGCTCTTTTGCCAAACCCAAAGCGTTGCTCAAATAAGTTTGCGCTTCTTCATAACGCCCTGTTAGTACCAGTGCCTCCCCAAAATTTTCATAGCTATAAGCTGTGATAAACGGGCTTGAGGTTGTCACTTCATTGTTGATGACCTGCTCCAACAACTCCATCGCCCGCTCAGGCTGCCCATCTTGGCTATATGCAAAGGCGAGATTATTCATAAGCCTGATACGGTTGTAAGGGTCACCTGCCGCTTCAATTTCAGGTACGGCGCTTTCATAAAAGGCAATAGCGCGTTTGATGTCGCCGGATTCGACATAAAGGCCTGCCATGGAAACGATCATGGACGCTTGATTTGTGGTGTCGCCAAGCTCATTCCAAATGTTATGGGCTTTTTGGTAGGACATGAAAGCTTCCGCCAAGGTGCCTTGCATGGATTGTGCTTCACCACGTGCATAATGAAGCTCTGCTTGAACGCGGGGCGAAATCTTCCGTTTTTCTGCTTCATCTAACAGATGGGATGCAATGACATAGGCTTCATCTGAACGCCCCATTCGGTTTAAAGCCTGCGCTTGTATGGCTTTTGCATAGGCGATAGAGTTGAAATCTGACGGATTTTCAGCATGCTCCAAATATGCTTGGGCGAGGGCGTAGGCATTGGCGGGACGGCGATATGCCTCTTCTTTCGCGCTTATAAGGTCAGATGCAAAAGGTTGGCTTTTTATGGTCTGCGCGTGCGTAAGGGAGCCTGCGAGCAACAGGACGAAGGGGATATATAGCAATAACCTCAAAGTGTGGACCACTTAACCCTCACGTTTAAACCGCCGTTATTATTATTAAAATAATTTGTATATTCATTAATAAACCAAAGGTGAATGTGATTACAAGAAAAGGCGAAATGAGCCAGGTTTTTCGCTAGACCTGTTTTTAAATAAAAGCGCAAATATGGCGGAAAATAATGGATGTGAAGGCAATGATCATCAGC
>JASFRS010000198.1:0-4525 GCA_050114795.1 Sphingomonadales bacterium | reverse complement strand
CCTGAAGCAACACTTGATGTCCGTGTTCCAAATGGCTTCGTGCCTATTGGTGCACCGGTCAGAGTTGATTTAAAACTCAGCAATATTTCTGAGCAAAACGCGCTTGCAGCCCCAACGGACCTTAGCCTTAAAGCCGGGCATGTCGAAGGCACTGTTACGGATCCGTCAGGGACGGTTCGGTCATTCCGCACCATCCTTCAATGTATTGATGATGAAGAAATAGCGGACCTCGCACCTGGCGCATCCATTAGTGACAGCTTGACCCTTATACGCGGCAAGGAAGGGGCATTATTCCCGCTTCCTGGCGTCTATGACATTACGGTCAAAGCCGAGTGGGCCATTGATGGCGTACCGGTTTCCATAACCGGTTCAACCCAAACAACGGTCACGCCTGCAATGGATGAGGCACATGCCAAAGCAGCATTGCAGCTACTGTCAACACCAGACCTGTTGCCAGCCATTGTCTTTGGTGGCGACCACATCACGGATGGCGTTGCTGCATTGCAAACGGCTTTGAAGGATCCTGTTCTTAAACCGCATTATGCGATTATCGAAGCCAAACGCCTTGGTCGTCTAGACAAGGACGTGAACACCATCGACAAGCTGGTAGACAATAAAACTGTGCTCAGCGAAGCAGAGCTGCAAAGCTATGAAAAGGTTGTCACATCCTGCCGGAGTGCGAAACAAAACAAAGACATGCTCAACAAAACAAAAACACTTTTGAAAAAACGTGTTGCTGAATTGCTGAAGCAAAAAGCACCTGCCCGCTAGGCAAATTCAATAAGCCATGGGATTATTGATTGACTGAAGAAACTGCCGGAGGAATGGGAAACACCCTTCCCCCGGCACTTTGCCATTTGTGATATATTGCTTAAAACGCCTAGAGGGGTGAGATATGAAAGACGTTCAAGCTCATGATCTAATCGGCAAATGGGAACGTGTGCCCGGAGAGGATTGCACGCGTATTTATCCGTCGCGCTTGGAATTCCTTAACGAGACGGTTTATCTGGGTATCGCGGACGATAAGAACAGTTACACAGAATGGGGCGGGGGGTCTTATGAATTTGCAGACAACAACACCATCCGCATCCAAATTCAAACAGACGAGATGCAGCCGTATCACGCCAGTTTTGAAGGCGGAATACTAACGTTCAAGGATAAAGAAGGATGCCGGGTCAGCTATCGCCGTACTGGTGGCGGAAGCTAAACAATGCCCAGCCGAATATGCGTACAGGCCTAGTCGTCAGCGAGAGAACTGTCTCCAAGCGCTGAAGCAACCTTCAGACCATCTGAAAACGCACTATCAACCAAAGCCCTAAGTTCATCGCCGTCCACACCGTCACCAAATAAGAGCAACATCAAATCTGTGGTGCGTTGGCTCATATAATCTTCGTTCATTTTCTTACTCAACTCCTTGCTTCTATGGCAATTCGGATACGGTTAATTCCGTATTTCTACGTCCATGTATAACCACTTTACGAGCATTTGCATAATATAATATTAAATAAACAAATATTTATATAATCTATATATAGTATTACATTACATAAATTCAATATTTACAGAGTAATTGTGAAATATAAAAATGTCTTATCTAACATATGCTTATCCGCAAAAATTATTTAGTTACGGATTAGTAAATTGTTCTCACTTATTGCTTAAAATTAATCCACAATCACATACACAACACCACCCAAATGTTGCTTTAGCGCAACATTTTGATGCCCCCATCCGCCACTTATATGGCGCGCCTAAGTTGGCGAAAGAGGTAAATGGATAATTGCCTCAGGAAAATGGATCTAACCCGGTTAGAGGTACGATCAGCTGATAATAAAAGATAAGCACAATGACAAAAAAGGCACCCAAGATAAGCTCATGTTTGAACTGATGCGCATGGAAAAAATGGCGATCTTTGTGATGCGCCACGTCTAGAAGCTCATCACCAAATCTTATGCTTAGAAATGTTCCACAAGCCGAAATTAAAATAACGGCCCAATAGGGAAAGGGTGTAATCAAAATCTGGTGGAGAAGCTTCGTCAGCAAAGTTGTATCGTAATAGCTTACGTCAAAACTCAGCGTAAAAACATTGAGTGAAATAGCGATAGCCCAGACAACCATCTCTGAATGGAGCATTCGAATCCCGAACAGGAGCCGGAGGGGGAAATCCAGCAGAAAGCCGGCATCCGCGATAGGCGTGCACAATACAAAGAAGCTCCAAGTCAGCAATGAAGCTATGCCGCCCGTCACCACATCAAAGCGATAGCTGATATAACCAAAATAGCCGAGCAGGACCGCGCACAGCAGCAGAAATTTTATAACTGCCTGGCCCTTTAAACTGCCTTTGTCTTTATCTTTATCTGTTTCATTCCCCATAATTCACAAAACTACGGCAAGCATTGCCTTTCGACAAGCGGTCTCGCAAAAAAATTAAAAACACTTTTAAAAATACATTTTACCCTCAAATCGAGCAAAGAAACGGGCAGTAGGGCCATTGTCAACATCGCCCCTCTTCCACCACCCTGCCCGGCCCGATACACAACCAATACAACAGCGCTAAGGCCGCACAGTGGATTAGCAGCCAAAACCTGATTTAGATGGCGGCGTGAGCACAGCGCCGATCCATTAACGTCTTATAATGCGTCTTTTTATATGCCCCTGGCTTATCCCAGGACCCATGTCCTTAAGCCCTGGGATAAGTGTCCAGCGCAGGGCTAAATGTCTTGAACCAGATCGGTATAAGTCAGGCTGAGCAGATGTAATATCTTACCCATCGAATATACCCCTAGATGGTCTTTATAGGTGTCGGATGCCTCCAGCTTCGCCAGAATATCCGCCATCTGTGCTAAAGGGCCAGCCAGGTCGGTCAAGTCCACACAGCCCGACAGATCATCGGAACCAGGGACATGCTCAAACCTGCCTTCACCCATAGCGATAGGCCTCATCACTTAAGATGAGAATACAACTTCGCAATGCAGAAATGAATGTGCTAGATATGCTTCCAGCCATAACATTCTCCTTGATAGAGTGTTAAGGTTAGGCTCAGTTGGGTGTGCAACCACCCTTCTGGGCCGCTCTCTTTTTGAGAGCTTTAAAAGCTTAGCTTGTGGTTGTCGTATATACAAGTGGTTTGATTGAGAGCGTGCAGAATACAACTTTTACTTTTGCATATCACATTTCACAATCTATCATCACCATCACAAACTACATAAGCATGGGACGTCTGAGAGTTTCCAAACCTCCTGAATGCTGCTTAGCATTATGGGGGCAAATCAGATGTCATACAAAATTTTGGGGGTATTGAAGTCTTGGTATTTCATAATTCCTTTGCTTCTAATTTATGCGGTTTTCATGGTTTTCTGCCCCCCTCATCAACACCCAGGGCGATTGGGATAAAATCCAAAATATTTGGGACAGATGGCAGGGACTTAATGTTGGAATGTTGGCATTTATCTCAAGTTTAGTCGCGCTTAACATATCAACTTACAATGCAGACCAACAACGCAAACGAGAATTCACTGCTGCACGGGCATTTCTTCCCCAAGCTCTCAGCGAGCTTCACGATTATTGCGAAGAATGCATGCAAGTTTTGCATGAGTTTTGGGACGCTCGAGACGCAAACAACGAGTGTAATCAATCAATAGACCACGCCTTACCTAAGCTACCTCAAAATTATAGGGAGGTGTTCGAAAAGTGCATAAGATATGCCGCCCCAGAGGTTGGAGACTGGTTGGCGCGCATCCTCTCCAAGCTGCAGGTACATGAGGCACGGTTAAAGAGCTTATACTCCGAGGCACCAAATGAAAGTGCAATCATCAATGCTGATAACATTAATGCCTATTTATATGGCATCCTAAAGATTCAAATATTAATAAACAGAACATTTAAATTTGCAAGAAATGAAGGCCCTTTAGACAAAAGTCCACAACGCTTAGATGAATATGAAAATGCACTGAGAATTGCTGGCCTATATCTCAATCAGTTTGATAGACTGAATGACTTTATAGCAACTGCCATAGAAAGAGGTAAAACTATATAAACCTTTATTAGTTTAATATTTTTAGTGCAATATCAACCATCGATTTTGACAGATGAATTTTCGGGGGGAAATCATATGCAAATGGCCAAGTTCTTGCGCAAATTCAAAATCGTCTGCACAGTTCAAATTCTACTACTATTTAGCGGCGTCAATGCTAATGCCAAAGACGGCACAAGCCTATGGGGAACCGTAGGGACCTGGATAGTAAAAGCTGACTGGACTCTGGGCGGAGGCTGTTTCATCGTCAATGAATATGAGACAGGCGCAGCGCTACGTATCGGGCTGGATCCATCACAAAACAATGGATACATTCTGATTGTTGACAATGATTGGACAAGCATTGAAGCGGGTAAATCTTACAAAATACGAGTAGAGGTAGGCGATGAAGCCCCCTGGGAAGGTGACGCAATTGGCTGGCAATCAAGCAATGGCGTTCCGGGCCTTTGGATATCGTATGAAAAAATTAAGTTTCTACTGGAAATTGTCAAA
>JASFRS010000197.1:0-4530 GCA_050114795.1 Sphingomonadales bacterium | reverse complement strand
GCCACTGTCCCTTTTCCAAAGGCTCCAAAACGGCTTGAAACTTAGCTTTTTCAAGCTTAAGCGGCGGCAATTCCTCATTCACAACCTCAGCCAGGGCATCAGCAGCTTTAGCGCGGCTTTGGCTCAAAGCAACAACAGAATTTTCAAAATTCTCACGCGCAGCAACGCATTGCTTTTGCAGTCCAGCTATTTTATCGGCACCGCCATCAATAGCCTCAAGCTTTGCACCAAGCTCCTGCCTAAATTCACTCAGAGAATCTGGCGGACACCCGTGTTTGCGAGAGAGTGCACGAATATCAAAAAGCCGCGCCTCAACCGCTTCCAGTTCACCTTGGTCAAAGTCCAGGCTGTCATGCACGCGCTGTAATTTCAGCACTGCCTCTTCGGCTTCAATCGCAGCCCGGTCCAAAGTGGCCAGCAAATCGTCCAACACCCCACCAGTGGGCGCATTCAATTTTTCAAGGCGCCTGATTGCACCGCGCAATAGCGTATCCGGCGCACTATCCCGTGTAAGCTGCTCCAAAGTCTCATCAAGGCCTTCTGCCAGGGACTCACCTTGCTGCATCAAAGCACGGCGCTCGGCCAGTTCCGCTTCTTCGCCCTCTTGCGGGTTAAGCTTATCCAGCTCATCCATCGCGTGACGAAGAAATTCTTCGTCGCGCTGCGCCTCTTCCTGAACCGCCAACGCCTCATCAAAAGCACGCTGGGCTGCTTTCCAGGCCGTATGGGTCTGCGAACATGCTGTACGCAAATCTTCATGATCAGCAAACAGATCCAAAAGGTCTCGATGACCACGTGCATCAAGAAGCCCACGGTCGTCATGCTGACCGTGGATTTCAACAAGGACATCCCCAACCTGTCGTAGTAATCCTGCAGAAACCGGTTGGTCGTTTATGAAAGCACGACTGCGACCATCTGCATTGACCGAACGTCGCAGCAAAATTTGAGTATCGCCACTCAAGCCCTGTTCATTCAAAATACCATGAACCGGGTGGCCTTCTGGTGCAAAAAATTCCGCTGTAACAATGCCTTGTGCACAACCATGGCGAACCAGTCCGCTATCCGCACGGTTACCAAGTGCAAGCCCCAAACTATCCAAAAGAATAGATTTTCCCGCGCCAGTTTCCCCCGTCATGACTGTTAACCCGGCGCCAAAATCAAGGGTCAGACGCTCAATAAGGACGATGTCCTGAATGTTCAAGCCGACAAGCATGGATAACGCCTCAGACCTTTGGGCCCCAGACCGCAGGCCATATCAACCCAGTTTTTGAATGAGCTTATAACTCCGCTCATACCATTTACTGTTGGGATAATTGTAACCAAGCACGGCGGCCGCTTTACGCGCTTCCTCCTGAATACCAAGTTCGAGATAGCTTTCGACTAAGCGGTGCAAAGCCTCAGGCACATGAGAGGTCGTGCCATAATCATCCAACACATTGCGGAAACGAACGACAGCGGCAAGATGATGCCCACGCTTCTGGTAAAAACGCCCGATGTCCATTTCCTTACCGGCCAAATGGTCGCGGGTCATATCCACTTTCAAACGTGCGTCTTCAGCGTATTTGCTTTCTGGATAACGGCGGATCAATTCGTTCAACGCCTGCAGTGCTTGCTCCGTGGATTTTTGATCACGGCTGACATCATTAATTTGCTCATAATGTGCAATGCCGATCAGATAATAGGCATAAGGTGCATATTTATTTCCAGGGTGCAAAGATAAAAACCGCTCCGCAGCCAGGATGGCATCTTCATATTCATTGGCCTGATAATAGGAATAAGCGGACATTAACTGTGCGCGACGCGCCCATTGAGAATAAGGGTGCTGACGTTCAACTTCATCAAAGAAGACTGCCGCCTCCTCATATCGCCCCTGAGCCAAACGGTCCGCGCCGAAGTTATAGAGCGCACCCACTTCACGGGCGACAAATTTTCGCTCCTTATCGCCCCCACCACAGGCAGCCAAACTAAAAGCTGCAAGAAGAAGAGCTAAAGTAGACGTATTAAATCGATTTCGCATCATGACCACTCAAATTCCAAATATAGGCGCGTCCTTTTAATCCAGGTCGCTTACGCTCATTTGTAGCGGGACAAATGCCCGACGCCAAGGGGCCTTATACGTTTTAATAAAGAATATGGCGATGGTCGGGCGAAGGACTGTCAAAATCACATGATTTTGACAGTCCCACCCAGGCAAGGATAGGTGTAAATTCAGGCAATTCGCCTGAATTGCATTTTAATTGGCCTGATTCCTGAAAAAGGCCGGGATATCAATTGGATCATCTTCAACTCGTTCCGGTGCCGGACGGTCTGCCGGATCAAGACGGCCAATTGTTGCCGATGTTTGCTGCTGTTCGGCCTGTTCAGCCATTTTCATACGGCGACCAAAGCCCATTTTATCAAGAAGCGAAGGCGCTGCAGCCTGGCGCGTGTCTGCACTCGCCTGAGTCTTTGCAGCAGGGCGAATGCTCGGGCGCATGGGTTCTGGCGCGATAAAGGGCCGTGGTTTCAAATCAGGCGTCGACGCGGTTTCAACCGGAGCCGTTTCTTCTTCAACCAGGTCATCGATAAACGCAACAGGTTCAGAAGCAGACTGCTCTTCATTGATATCAATAATATCTTTCTCAGACGCGACAACTTCTGTCTCAATAGCTGCTTCCTCAATCGCAACCTCGACATCTTCCAGTTTTTCTTCAACAACCGGCTTTGCATTAACAATGCGCGGGCGCTGAGGTTCGGCCATTGTACCCGTTTCAGCTTCGATACCGGTTGCCACAACAGTAATGCGGAATTTGCCGTTCAGATTTTCATCAAAAGCCGCACCAAAGATGATATTTGCATCTGGATCAACTTGATCCGTGATGTGCGTGACAGCTTCATCAACTTCCATCAAGTTCAAATCATGACCACCGGTAATATTGATCACCACGCCTTTCGCGCCTTTCAATGACACTTCATCAAGCAGCGGGTTGGAAATCGCAGCTTCAGCGGCATCGATCGCACGGCGGTCGCCTTCAGCTTCACCTGTGCCCATCATGGCTTTGCCCATTTCGCTCATCACCGTACAAATGTCAGCAAAGTCAAGGTTGATTAGGCCTTCGGCAAGCATCAAATCAGTGATGCCGCGCACACCGGAGTGCAAAACCTGATCCGCCATGGAAAACGCATCAGCCAAAGACGTGCTGTCATTGGCCATACGGAACAAATTCTGATTGGGAATGACAATCAGCGTATCAACATTTTGCTGAAGCTCTTTAATGCCTTCTTCGGCAAGCTTCATCCGACGACGGCCTTCAAAATGGAAAGGCTTGGTGACAACACCAACCGTCAAGACGCCTTTTTCACGGGCTGCGCGGGCAACCACAGGCGCTGCACCTGTGCCTGTACCACCACCCATGCCAGCGGTGATGAAAACCATATTCGCGCCGTCGATATGAGAAATCATTTCATCCAGCGCTTCTTCAGCCGCTTCACGCCCCACTTCCGGACGCGCGCCAGCACCCAGGCCACGCGTTTGATTAATGCCCAACTGAACGCGTTGCTCAGCCAGGGATTTCGTCAAAGCCTGTGCATCGGTATTTGCAGCCACGAAATCCACACCATTCAGGCCTGAATCTATCATGTTATTTACGGCGTTACCGCCAGCGCCGCCGACACCAATGACGGTGATCTTTGGCTTAAGCTCGGTCAATTCCGGCTTTTGAAAATCAATTGGCATGTTGAACCTCCTCCTTGCCTATTGAGGTCATGAACGCACCATCTGCCCTGATGATGCCTTCGTCTCCGCCGGGTGCGTTTAAGTGGCGCCGCACCCGTTCGCGCCTTATAAAGCCTCCCGCAGCCAGCGGACGATACGTCGGGACCAATTGCCCCCCTCGCTGGACTGCGTTTGAAATCCCTCATCCTGTTCTTCAAGCGCCTTAGCAGCTTGAATAATTGCGCCAACTGGTGCGGCAAACGCAGGGCCGCTTACAGCTTCTGCAAGGCCACGCAGCATTTGCGGATATCCAAAGCGCACCGGTGCGCCCAAAATCTGTTCACCTAAGTGATTAATGCCCGGCATTTCACTTGCACCACCGGTAAAGACCACGGTGCCCATGTCCTGACCAAGGAAGCCCGAGGCACGGAGCGTATCCGCCACATATTCAAGCGTCTCTTCAACCCTTGGCCGGATAAGCCCCGTTAACTGCGACTTCCGAATACGACCACCTGCAGATGGCATAGGTTCAGCCAAGGGCCGCACATCAAGCAGTTCCTGATGGTCAGACGCACACTCAAGCACGGTGCCGTAAAGCGTTTTCAACCGCTCCGCCTCAACCAGCGGCGTTGAAAGCATTTTTGCAATATCACGCGTAATCGCATCCCCACCGATAGGTAGGACTGTGCAATCGACTAAAACGCCACCGCAAAATAGTGAAATAGAGGTGGAGCCACCGCCCATATCCACACAGGCGACACCCAATTCCTTTTCCTCATCATGGAGCACGGCATGACCTGCCGCATATGGCGCTGCAATCAGCGACGTTACGTTGA
>JASFRS010000196.1:0-4602 GCA_050114795.1 Sphingomonadales bacterium | reverse complement strand
CAAATTTGCCCGTACCAAATAAGTCACCGCTGCCTGGTCTGCCGCATATTCCTGCCTACGGTCATAAGCGGCCATATAATTGGCCTGCATTTGGAACCCTGCGCCAACGGCAGTTATCGCACCGCCCAAGGCGTCGACTTTGTTGTCTGATAAATCCGCGGCCAAAATGCCGGCACCAAGCAGCATGTGACCCACCAAGATATTTCGGCTGCGCTTTTTCGCGAAGTCCCTGCGCACAGCATGCGCGCCTGCGACATGGCCTAATTCATGGGCTAAAATGCCCTGCACCTGAGTGACATCATCCAAGGCCAGAACCACGCCTGAATGGACATAGACATCCTGGCCATAAGATACGAAGGCATTGATGCTTTTATGGTCGACGAGGCGCGGTTTAACCGCATCTGCCTCTAGGCCCGCGGCTTCTGATAAGGGCTGGAGAAGCGTATTAAGTAGGGCTTCTCCTTCCGCATCCCGCACAATAGGTACATAATTCTGCGCATAAACGGGCATAGCGATGCCCAGCACAAAAACTGCAATCATCCACGATATAAGCCGCATCTCATCACCTTAAGGAGCAATCGGATAAGCGAAACTATAGCATGAAATATGAAGGCGCGATGAACCAAGGCATAGCCGCCATGCAACATGGCCTATAGTCTGGGGCACCTTATTCCGCTAAGCATTACGCATGGCCGATACACCACCAGCTTTAACCGATGTCAGCGACCGCGATAATCTGCGGGGCATTGGTTATATTCTGTTGGCTGCGGTCTTTGCTGTGACCAGCGGATCTCTCGTCAAACTTTTGTCCGGGCGTCTGCCCAGCGTTGAAATTGCCTTCATCCGCGGGGTGATGACCTTGCTGCTGATTTCGCCTTTTCTCATCAAAGCGGGCGTCGTTGTTTTAAAAAGCAATCGTCCCGTGCTGATGGTTGCACGCTCCATCAACGCAGCAGCTATTATTGCGCTTAACATCTATGCGGTCGGGCATATGCCGCTGGTTGATTATACGGCGGTGGGCTTTGCCACACCTATTCTCGTCATCCCTTTTTCAGCGATATTGTTGAAAGAAAAAATGCGGCTGCGTCGAACTTTAGCGACTTTGCTGGGTTTTGCCGGAGTGATGATGATTATCCGCCCAACCGGCACCATTGCAGAAGGCGCTCCAGCGGCTTTGCTGGCCACCGTGCTGCTGGCAATTGGGGTGTTATTTGTGCGCATGTTAAGCCGCACGGAACCTACAATAAGATTAATGGCCTGGTCGGCAGCTTTTGCCATCATTGGCCTTGGCTATCCGACCTATGCGCAGTGGCAAAGCCCTGATCTTTATGAATGGACACTGCTGATCATCGGCGGAATTGCAGGAACAGGAACGCAGTTTTTCATCATACGCGCCTATGAAGCAGGTAATCCAACCTTAATCGCGCCCTTTGATTACAGCCGGATTTTGTTCGCTACTTTAGCGGGCTTCATCCTGTTCCTGGAAATTCCTGATTTATGGACAGGCCTAGGCTCTGCCCTCGTTGTGGGGTCCGGACTTTATATTGCCTTGCGTGATGTACGCATGGGCCGCAAAGTAACCACGCCCAAAGACCCCTCAAGCCGACATTAATCCTCTGCTTCAAAGGCTTGTAATTTCTGAAAGGCCGGACGGGCGGTACAACGCTCCACATAAGCATCAATCGCTGGGTTATCAGATAACATACCAAATTGTTTCATGAAATTGGCGCTTAAGCCCACCAAAACATCCGCTGCACTAAAGCGCTCGCCCAGCAACCAAGGGCCTTCACCAATCCCCTTTTCCAAGGTCTCAACCATCAAGTCAAAACTCCCCCATCCGCTTTGGAAAGGGTTGGATTCAGTGCCAGCGAATTTCTCCATCATCGCGGGCTCAATGACAGCAGGTGTATAGACCATCCAATAGAGGTATTGACCGCGTAGCGGGTTATCCAATTCGGGTGCTAAAGTCCCCATAGAATATTTATCGGCCAGATAAAGCGCGATAGCAGCTGTTTCCGCCATGCGAACCTCACCATCTACGATAGCGGGAACTTTGCCCATGGGGCTTGCGGCTAGAAAGTCCGGGTCATCCCGTCCCTCACCCGAACGGACATCTACCGTGACCAGTTCATAATCAATCCCCAATTCTTCGAGGAGCCAATAGATGCGTGCAGCCCTTGTGCGGGGGCAGTAAAAGAATTTCATGTTCACCTCCTCCTGAATTTTGATTTTAATCATAGTCCTGGTGACACGCCCATGTCACTCTTGCGTTTAGGGATGGGTTGAAACGGGGCGAAAACATGAATTCACTTTTGTATCTGGCCATGATTTGGGTGGCGGTTTTCATCGCCAATGTATTGGCGCGCAAATCCAAATTAACCCCGGTCCTTTGGTTTTTGTTTTTAGGAAGCCTGCTGTCCAACACCAACCTTATCCCCAGCCATGCGGATGAATTCATCCATGGCCTCGCGACACTGGGCATTATCACCATCATGTTTGCGCTGGGTTTTGAGGAGAGTACGAGCGCCTTTCTAAAATCCATCCGGAAAAGCTGGGGCGTCGCTTTTTTTGGTGCGCTCGCCCCTTTTTTAGCGGCCTATCTGGTTGCGGACTATTATTGGGAAAATACCAATATCGCTTTGATTTGCGGGCTAACCATGACGGCGACCGCGGTCTCCCTCACTATGGTGTCGCTTAAATCAGAAGGGTTAGGGCAATCGCCCGTTGCAATGCGGATCATGACTTCGGCGGTTTTGGACGATATCGCATCTTTGGCTTTAGTCGCCATCGTCGTTCCCATTGCTGCCGGAGAAGGCCCAGCAAATACGCTGGACATCGCCCTCATCAGCCTAAAAGCCGTAGCTTTCTTTGTGCTGGTGACGGTGCTGGGCGGGATATTATTCCCGCATGATTTAAAAGGCTGGCTCCGTAAAATTCCATTCATAGGAACCTTTGGTTTTCGCCATCTTTTGCTTTTCGGGCAACATAGTACCTTGACTGTTTTGCTCTTGGCCGTGTTGGTCGGGTTGCTCGCTCATGAATTTGGCTTTCATCCGGCAGTCGGTGCTTATATGGCCGGCCTTATCTTGCGCGAGGAATATTTCGACGGTGGGTCGAGAGATAGCAGCTACACAGAAACCAAGCGCATAGTGGATAATGTCGCCTTTTCCTGGATTGGGCCGGTGTTTTTCGTCGAGCTTGGCGCGCAAATCGTCTTTGAATGGGATATTTTACTTTCCGTCATTCCAGAAACCATCACTTTGACTATTGCGCTGTTTATCGCACAAGTCAGTTCGGCATCTTTGGCAGCGCGTTATACGGCAGACATGGCTTGGCCGTCTTCGATGCTTATCGGATTTGGCATGTTGGGGCGGGCGGAGCTGGCTTTTGTGGTGATGGATATTGCCTATGTACAGAACAAAATCCTCACCACTGAAGCCTTTTATACGCTCATGGCCACGGCCTTCTTCCTGAATGTGGCTGTGCCCGTGACCATCGCACTTTGGAAACCGATTTATGAGCGGGAGACTAAATCCGCTCAATAATGCTGGCAATGCCTTGCCCCACCCCAATGCACATGGTGCACAGGGCATAGCGAGCTTGGCGTTCGTGTAGTTCCTGGGTTGCTGTCAGCAATAGTCTGGCACCGGACATACCAAGGGGGTGACCCAAAGCGATGGCACCACCATTCGGGTTCACATGTTCCGCATCGTCAGCCAGCCCAAGCTCACGCAGGACGGCAAGGCCTTGGGCAGCAAAGGCTTCATTCAGCTCCACCACATCCATATCATTGATAGAAAGACCCGCTTTAGCCAAAGCCTTTTGGCTTGCCGGTGCCGGACCAATACCCATGACACGTGGATCAACACCTGCCACCGCTGCTGTCACAATACGCGCCCGTGGCGTCAGGCCATGGCGTTTAACGGCTTCCTCTGATGCGACAATTAAAGCAGCCGCCCCGTCATTCACGCCCGAGGCATTACCCGCTGTCACGCTCCCACCTTCACGGAAGGGGGTGGGCAGTTTAGCCAGTTTTTCAAGGCTGGTGTCCGCACGGGGATGCTCATCCGTATCAAAGATGATGGGGTCACCGCGGCGTTGTTTGATTTCAACAGCAACAATTTCCTTAGCCAACCGACCGGAGGCTTGGGCCTTGGCAGCCTTTTGCTGACTGCGATAAGCAAAAGCGTCTTGATCTTCACGGGACACATGAAAATCTTCAGCCACATTCTCGCCTGTTTCAGGCATGGAATCGACACCATATTGCGCTTTTAAAAGCGGGTTTACGAAACGCCAGCCAATGGTCGTATCGTAAACCTCTGCATTCCGGGAGAAAGGCGTTTCAGCTTTCGCCATGACAAAGGGGGCGCGGGTCATGCTTTCCGCGCCACCAGCCAAAACCAAATCCATTTCACCGCATTTAATGGCGCGCGCTGCTGAAATCGCCGCATCCATACCGGATCCACAGAGGCGGTTCAGCGTTGCCCCACCAGCAGTCGTTGGAAGGCCCGCTAAAAGCGACGCCATCCGCGCCACATTGCGGTTGTCTTCGCCTGCTTGGTTAGCGCAGCCTAAAATCACATCATCCAGCGCTTCCCAATC
>JASFRS010000195.1:0-4610 GCA_050114795.1 Sphingomonadales bacterium | reverse complement strand
AAAGCCAAAGCAACTGCAATTGCCTTGAATCTCATCTTCACCCCCCGGTTTTAAAGTCCTAATCAGCCCTTGCCATAAAGCGCTTCCAATTCATCAAAATAGACTTCTTTAATGACGTGGCGCCGAATTTTTAAGGTTGGCGTCATCTGCTCATTTTCGATGGTGAAGGCCTCTTTTGCGACTATGAACCGGCGGACTTTCTCCGTCACGGACAACCGTGCATTCACCCGACTAACAGCGGCATCCAAAGCTTTCGCCAAGTCAGGGTCATTGCGGAAACCCATAATGTCGCCGCCGCCTTTGCCGTTCTGCGCCGCCCATTCTTTAAGCCACTCAGGGTCAGGGACCAGCAATCCGACCATGTGCGGACGTTTATCACCATAAACCATAGCCTGCATGATTTCAGGCTCAAGCGCCAGCATACCCTCAACGCGCTGCGGTGAGATATTGTCGCCCTTATCATTGACGATGATATCTTTCTTGCGGTCAGTGATGACGACATGGCCGTCTTCATCAATATGACCGATATCTCCCGTGTGCAGCCAGTCATCTTTCAACGTTGCTTCCGTTGAATCAGGATCACGCCAATAGCCGTGCATGACCAATTCACCGCGCACCAGAATCTCGCCATCCTCGGCGATTTTGACCTCTGTATTTTTAATGGGCGGGCCAACGGTGTGCATCTTGATATTGTCTTTGCGATGAACAGCGATAACGGGCGCAGCTTCTGTCTGGCCATAGCCTTGCAACATAGTTAGCCCAAGGCCACCAAAGAAATAGCCGATATCTGGATTCAAAGGAGCACCACCCGAAACCAGCGCTTTAATTCGACCGCCAAATCTCTTACGAACTTTGGAACGAACCAGGCGGTCTAGCAGCTTATTATATTGCTTTTCAGCGAAATTAAGCGACCCTGGTTTCAGCATTTCTTTTTTGCCTAATTCCAGCGCACGGTCGAAAAGCTTTTTGCGCAGACCGCCTGCCTTTTCCACATCACGTGAAATGCGAGAGCGCAATACTTCAAACATGCGCGGCACGACGACCATGATGCTCGGGCGTGCTTCCGTTAAATTGGTCGCCAGCTTATCAATGCCTTCCGCATAATAGATCTGCGCGCCGGAATATATGGGCAGGAATTGCCCGCCCGTATGTTCATAAGCGTGGCTCAGCGGCAGAAAAGATAGGAAGCTATCATTGCCTTTGCCAAAATCTTGTAAGACCTCATCCGCGCCTTCGACATTATGCAAAATGGCCCCATGATGTTGCATCACGCCGCGTGGGAGGCCACCTGTACCAGAGGTATAAATCAAACAGGCCGTATCGTGACGTTCCAGCTTTTTCGCCTGTTCCGCAATATCATCGGTTTTGGTCCGACGATTATCTTCAAGCAGACCCAACCATGAATAAATGTCGACATTTAAGCCTTGAGTCACATGTGTGGACTCCATGGTGATCATGAACCGCACAGTGTTAAGCTGATGTGCCACCGGCAAAACTGTTTTGATGAGATTGCGCGTTGAAACGATCACGCCTTTTGCGCCGGAATTGCCCAGCACATGCATATAATCACGTTCCGTATAAGTTGTATAGACTGGCACGGAAATGCCACCGGCGGCCATGATTGCAAAATCTGCAATTAGCCACTCAGGTCTGTTTTCTGCAATGATTGCAACGCGATCGCCTTTGGACACGCCTAATTTTTGCAATGCGACTGTCATGCGGGCGACATCCGCCGCTACATCCCGCCAAGCTAATGGGCGATAGCGCCCATCGATTTTTCGCCACAGAAACGGTTTCTTTTTAAATTGTGCCGCCTGATCGAAAAACATGGTGACGAGGTTGGGCCAGTTTGGGCCCGTATTATCTTTTGTTGCCCCACTCTTAACCATGGTGTTGTAATTCCATTACCCTAGAAACTTTTTTAAGCTCTATAGGACTGCACAGCTTGAAGGGAACGGGCAAGAGTTTTTGTTATTTTGTATGTAAAATAATTTATACAACTTTGGCGGTTGTAAAGTGGGGCTTTTTAATTTCTTACTAGCCTTTGTCAGAAAATTTACGCAGTTTTGTAAAGTGGTTGATGGCAAAAAAATACTGAATTTGGCGAAAGCCTCCAAAGGCATAGCGAATTTGCTTTGCCTGTTGGTCTTGTTTGGCGCTGGTCCTGCGATTGCTCAAGTTGATGCTGATGAAGCCTTGGAAAAGGCCGTCAATGCCTATGATATTCAAAGAGACCTTCCGGGCGTGGAGGTTGAGGATATCGTTGAGGTGGAATCACAGGAAGACGTGCCGGATGAAGAATCCAACAGAGATTTCAATGCTTTTTGGGACTCCCTTTCCGATCTCCTAAAGGCTTTGTTCGTCGCAGGGGCGGTTATCCTTGGCGTGTTTTTTCTGTGGTTCATATTTAGGAATGTTGATGCCTTAAAGGGCTTGTTTAAAAAGAAGGATAAGCCTGCTCAGGACCAACAAGTTGTCGATACTAAAGTCGTCACAAGCGTGCAGAACCGATTGGCTGATGCCCAACGCTTAGCAGCGGAAGGTCGGTTTGAAGAGGCTGTGCATTTTCTGTTGCTACACACAATTGATGATCTAAAGGTACAAACAGACCACCATCTACCGCAAAGCTGGACGGCACGAGAGATATTGAGAAACAGCGCTCTCCTAGAAGCTGTCATTGGCCCGTTAGACGCTATTGTACAGACCGTTGAAAAAAGCTTTTTTGGTGGCAGTCCCATTGGCAAACAGGGCTATGATTATTGCATTGCGCAATATGAAGCTTTCATCCTCGCGCTGGAGGCCAAATCCACATGATGAGCGTTGATAAAAAGATACAAGGTGACTTATTTTCACCAAAAGCGCTGCTCTGGCTTTTTGCTATTGGTATTGGCAGTTTTGTTTTTGCAATAGCGCTGATGCTGTTTGCTGATGAGAATAATCAATCTGCACGAGCTGCAGCCCATCCTTATTCAGATTCAGCCATCGGTCATCGTGCATTCATCGAATATTTAAAAGCACTGGGCATACCGACCGTTATTAGCCGCGACCCCCTGCTTGCCGGGCAGGAAAAGGGTTTGACTGTGGTGCTGGAGCCTCCGCCTCAACAATTAGGGGCTGGCAATATTTTGCAGATTTTTTCCGAAGGTCGCCCCATTTTTCTCGTTCTACCTAAATGGACTGGGCAGGCGGATGATAACAAACCCTCCTTTTTGAAAGAGGTGCGGCTTAAACCTGTTGTTCAGGTTACACCTTTTCTACGGTTGTTGGATGAGAAGGCGCGGATTAGTCGCCCCAAATCGATTTCGGCTTGGGCCAAAAATGAATTGGGCGTTGCACCGTCTCTCGCACAACCGCAACTCATTCGCTCAACGGAACTCGAAGCGCTGATCTCAAATGAAGATGGCATGCTCTTTGGGGAAACGGAGATATCCGGTCGTAAAGTCTATGTGTTGAGTGATCCGGATATATTGAACAACCACGGTCTTGATGAAGGGCGGAACTACATACTCGTGGCGCGAATGATCGATTATATGCGTGATGATGGTGGGGTTTTTGTTGATGCGACCCTTCATGGCTTTGTCCAGTCGCGTAATTTATGGACCCGGATTTTTCAATTCCCCTATGTCATTGTAACGCTAAGCGCATTCATGACTTTGATCTTCTTTATCTGGGCGGCCAGCCCGCGCTTTGGTGGCCCTAAACGCCAGCCCCAACGACTGCAACCAGGCAAAGCCGGCCTTATTGAAAACACGGCAACGCTTTTGGAATATAGCAGTTCACGTGCTTTGGTGCTGCGGGACTTTTTAAATCTGGCCACTATCCAAGCCTGTACAAGGCTGCATATTCCCCCGCGCCTTAGTCAGGCTGAGTTAAATCGGAAATTGGATAAAATCGGCGAGGCCCGTGGAACGGATGAACATTATTCAAAGTTAAGAGCGACTGTTCAGACGCAGATTTCAAGGCTGGGAGCTGAAGGGATTGCGGCGGAAAATTTGGCGCGGCGTATTCATAATTGGCGTTATCAGATTATGCGAAATACAGGCGGAAAACGCCTGATGAATGAATAGATAAAACCTGAAGGAGATAAAATGTGAGTTCAGGTGTGGGATTAGAGCAGATGCAACAGCTTTGCCAGGATATCAGGGCAGAGATTGGCAAAGCGGTTGTAGGTCAGGACAGGGCTGTTGATTTGATGATTATCGCGCTTTTGGCGCGCGGCCATATTCTGCTTGAAGGGGTGCCGGGCACGGCCAAAACGCTTCTTGCCCAGGCCTTTGCGCGCAGTCTGGCGCTGGATTTTGGGCGGATCCAATTCACACCTGATCTTATGCCGGGCGATGTTTTGGGCACCAATTTGTTCAACTTTCAAACCGGTGCCTTCACTTTAACCAAAGGGCCGATATTTACGGAAATCCTGTTGGGTGATGAAATCAACCGGACGCCGCCTAAAACCCAAGCGGCACTATTGGAAGCCATGCAAGAACGCCGTGTGACCATTGACGGAACCAGCCATGATTTGGGGGCCGGCTTCATGGTTGTGGCCACACAAAACCCTGTTGAACAACAAGGCACTTATCCACTCCCCGAAGCGCAATTGGATCGCTTTCTCT
>JASFRS010000194.1:0-4610 GCA_050114795.1 Sphingomonadales bacterium | reverse complement strand
CCTGTCATATGCATGGCATGGCCCATATCACGCATGGTCAAAGTCGGGCGCGCGCGCAGACCCGGGGCGCGCGCCCGCATCCCTGGCTTGGCACTTAATGTGGCAACCGCCATGCCGGATCTGTCGATGGATTCTGCGACAAGGGCATATGGCCCGTCATCCTGCGGCGTCACGATGACATCATAAGTTTCTGCGGCGCCGATTTGAAATTCGTCTGTCTCTACAGGCTGCAGATTCTGCCCATCGGCTGCAACCACTGTCATGGGCAGGCCTGGAATACGGAAATTAAAAATCGTCATGGCGGAGGAATTAATGATGCGCAAGCGAATGCGTTCCCCGCTGTTAAAAATCGCATTCCAATTATCAGCCGTCGAATGTCCGTTGATGAGATAGGTATAAACAGAACCCGTGACATCTGCGATATCCGTGGGTGACATGCGCATCTCACCCCACATCGAATTGTTTTCTGACGATTTCAAAACATCGAACATGGTGCGTTCTTGGAAATTATAGACCTCACTGTTTTTTTTCAGCCGAGCAAAAAGCCTGTATGGGTCTTTAAAACTCCAATCAGATAATACGAGAACATATTCCCGGTCATAGTGAACGGGGTCCGCTTCCTTTGGATCAATAATGATGGGTCCATAAAGCCCCACTTGTTCCTGCAGCCTGGAATGGGAGTGATACCAATAAGTCCCGTTTTGTGGGGCTTTAAATTTATAAGTAAAGATCTCACCAGGACCAATGCCAGGGAAAGAAACGCCGGGAACCCCGTCCATATAAAATGGCACAAGCAAACCATGCCAATGGATAGACGTATCTTCCGACAGATGATTGGTGACATTGATTGTAATTTCTTCTCCCTCACGAAAGCGGAGAAGCGGCGCCGGCAATGTCCCATTCACTCCAATGGCCTTGCCTTGGCGGCCACCAATTTGAACTGGGAATTTACCGATATTGAGGTCAAACACCGCGCCACTAAGACTTGGTAGGCCAAGATTCCCCTGCGCTGCACTTAATGCCCATGCAGGCATATAACGGGACAATGGGAGCGAAGCCCCAAGCATCGCTGATGCCCCTAAAAATTGCCGTCTTGTCTTCAACATAAATCGCCTCTTCCAAATTCCAGTCAACGCAAATGCAACGCGCACCGTTCATCCTGAACAGGCGCAACTTCATCTTTGCGTCGACTTAAATTAGCAGGCGGGTTTTCAGGGCGACCGGACTAGGGTTCGGAGGGTCAGTCCAGCTTAAGCGATAGACAAGCTGTTCATGTGGCAAATCAGGAACATCTACATTAAGAGCATTGCTTATAGCGACAGATTGTGGCTCACCCCAAGCGGCCAATATATTGGAATCGAGGTCATTAATAGCCTGCAACTGCTGTGCTTTGCCACAGTCTTTAGATGTCGCATCATGAGAAACACCCATCGCCATATGCACATGAACAGCGCTGTCCATCGCCGCTTCAGCTTGATGCATGGGATTAGCACAGGCGCAAACGGCAGTCGCTGCTGTCATCAGCAGATATAGTGTTGCCAGGATCGTTTTAATCGCGCTGTTCAAAGCTATTTATCCAGATTACAGGTGCCACTTTATACCTCTATAGGGTATATGTGAGTCAATCAGATTTTATCAACTCCCCAGCTTTGGGATTGAAGCTCAGGGGGTAAAGTAATTGCCCTCAAAAAGGTTCTCGCAATCGTCTATTCTGAAATCGCACGTGACGCTGACCTCTTCACCCTTGTTGCATCGAAGGCGCGCAATTCGAGTTGATTTGGAGCGGGTGAAGAGAATCGAACTCTCGTCTTAAGCTTGGGAAGCTTCTGCTCTACCATTGAGCTACACCCGCCTGATAATCGCTTCATAGCGGAAGCCCATTTGGAAATCCAGATGCTTTATGGCGCTTCACTTGACAAATGAGTGTCTTATCCTCACAAAGAGCTCCTGTGGTGATTTGGGCCGGCCGGCTTGCTGCCACGTTAAAGAAAGAGCTAAAAGGTCGGGGATGCGGAAAAATCCACATGCAACCTCGGCCAAGGCCGGGGTTTTTTGTTTGGAAATGGCATCATGAAGAAACATAGCGGACGCGACCGTAACATCACCAAAGACTGGAAACCGGCAACGAAACTTATTCGTGGCGGCACCAGGCGCACCAATCAGGATGAAACCTCCGAAGCCATGTTTCTCACATCCGGCTTTGCCTATGACGCAGCGGAAATCGCAGAAGCGCGGTTTAAAGGTGAAGACGACGGTTTTACTTATTCACGCCTAAGCAACCCCACCGTTGCCATGTTTGAAGAACGCATGGCGCTTTTAGAAGGTGCTGAAGCTGCGCGTGCCACAGCAACAGGTATGGCGGCCATGACGGCGGCACTGTTATGCCAATTGCAGGCGGGAGACCATGTGGTTGCAGCACGCGCTTTATTTGGGTCCTGCCGCTGGCTCCTCGAAACGCAATTACCGCGTTTTGGCATTGAAACCACCTTGGTTGACGGGCGAGACGTGGATGCCTGGGTAAAGGCCGTGCAACCCAATACAAAGCTCTTCTTCCTGGAAACACCTGCCAATCCGACTTTGGATATCGTGGATTTACCTAAAGTCGCTGATATCGCTCATGCGCACGGTGCACGGGTGATTGTGGATAATGTCTTTGCCACGCCTATTTTGCAAAAACCTTTGGAACTGGGTGCCGATATCGTTGCTTATTCTGCGACCAAACATATTGACGGTCAGGGTCGTGTGCTGGGTGGCGTCGTGTTGGGCAGTGAAGCTTTTGTTCAAGATGACCTGATGCCTTTCCTTCGAAACACAGGACCCACTTTGTCACCCTTTAATGCCTGGGTGTTATTAAAGGGGCTTGAGACTTTGGACCTGCGGGTCAGAGCAATGGTGCAAAATGCACAGCAGGTTGCCGAATTTCTTGAAAAGCGCGTTCCAAAACTGCTTTACCCTGGGCTGGAGAGTTTTCCGCAAAAAGCTTTGGCGGATCAGCTTATGCAGGGCGGCGGAACGATTATGAGTCTTTTCCTGGGCGGCGAGCGGCAACAGGCTTTTAAGCTTATGAATGCACTACAGCTTATTGATATTTCGAATAATATTGGAGATTCCCGCTCGCTTATCACTCACCCTGCAAGCACAACGCATCAGGGCTTGAGCGAAGAGGCGCGGGCAGAGCTTGGCATCACTGAGGGTATGTTACGCTTGTCAGTCGGGCTAGAAGATGCGCAAGATCTGATTGCTGATTTGGATCAGGCATTGCATCATCTATAAATAGCGGTGCAATTTCTGTGTGGAGAAACACCCAAATGGCAGATGATATGCTTTATAGCGCAACAACAAAGGACGTGAATGTCCAGGTGCGCCCTATATTTCTTGAGGATCAATCAGACCCTTCTGACGATCATTATGTCTGGGCCTATCAGATAAAAATCGAGAATCACAGTGCTCGCCGTGTGCAATTGCTGCGCCGCCATTGGCAAATTACCGATGCCAGAGGTCTCGTGGAGATGGTGGACGGCGATGGTGTCGTCGGGGAACAGCCCGTTTTAGAACCCGGAGAGAGTTTCGAATATACCTCTGGTGCACCATTAAAGACACCATCCGGTTTCATGATGGGGCATTATCAGATGGAGGCATCACAAGGGGAGTTCTTCGAAGTTGAAGTGCCTGCATTTTCTCTTGATTCCCCTTATGATCATGTGGTCCATCATTAAAAACCCATAAGGGGGTGGGCACATATATGGTGGACTTTCGGCCAGTCTTTTTTGTGAACGGGCTTCTGCTTCTCATGCTGGGCGGGGCCATGTTAATGCCTGCAGCCGTCGACTTGGCTTATGGAAATCCGGATGCCATTGTATTCTTCGCTAGCGCTCTGCTTACTCTTTTTGTTGGTGGAAATCTGGCAATTGCTTATCGCATGTCCGGTGATCATCTGACTTTAAAACAAGCCTTTCTTATGACCACCGTTGCATGGATTTTCATCCCTACATTTGGTGCCCTACCCTTTATGTTTTCGGAATTGTCTCTCAGCTATACAGATGCCTTTTTCGAGGCCATGTCAGGCATAACAACTACCGGATCCACTGTTATTTCAGGCTTGGACAATGCGCCCCCGGGGCTTTTGCTGTGGCGGGCTACTCTGCAATGGCTAGGGGGTATTGGGATTGTTGTTATGGCAGTCTCGGTCCTTCCCATGCTGCAAATCGGCGGCATGCAATTGTTCCGCATTGAAGCCTATGGTACGCCGGATAAGATTCTTCCCCGTGCAGCACAGATTGCAGGGGCAATCACTGCACTTTATATTTTAATGACTTTAGGTTGCTCTATTGCATTATGGGCCTCTGGTATGACAGCCTTTGATGCCGTTGCCCACGCTATGGCAACGCTCTCAACTGGTGGCTATTCGACCTATGATGATTCCGTCAGTCATTTTGATAGTGCCCAGATTGAGGGTATTATAACTTTTTTCATGATAGCCGGATCGTTGCCCTTTATATTAACGCTCTATGCGCTAAGGGGACGCCCTGATGTTTTATGGCGCGACCATCAGGCAAGATTCTTCATCGGGACAGTTGGGTTTCTCGTATTCTTTACAACGGCCTGGCTGG
>JASFRS010000193.1:0-4615 GCA_050114795.1 Sphingomonadales bacterium | reverse complement strand
GCCAGGCCTGTCAGATTTTCAGTTAGTACTGGGTTGCGTTTATGTGGCATGGCTGATGAGCCTTTTTGCCCTGGTGAGAAATATTCCTCAGCCTCAAGCACCTCGGTTCTTTGTAGATGACGGACTTCCACTGCTAACCGCTCAATGGATGATGCGACAACAGCAAGGGCCGCAAAAAAAGCTGCATGACGGTCACGCGGAATAACCTGTGTTGAGACCGGTTCAACTTCCAAGCCTAATTTTTCAGCTACATGAGCTTCAACAGCCGGGTCGATATTTGCGAATGTTCCAACGGCACCTGAAATGGCACAGGTTGCGACCTCTTCACGTGCCTGATGCAAACGCTTTAGACAGCGGTCAAATTCGGCATAGGCCTGGGCCAGTTTCAGGCCGAATGTTGTTGGTTCTGCATGAATGCCATGGCTGCGCCCGATGGTTGGGGTAAGTTTATGTTCAAAAGCGCGTCGTTTTAAGGTTTCAAGCAGTTTTTCGACATCTTCAATCAAGATGTCCGAAGCGCGAACAAGCTGAATATTGAAGCAAGTATCCAAAACATCTGAGGACGTCATGCCCTGATGCACAAAACGGGCAGGGTCGCCCACATGCTCTGCTAAATTGGTGAGGAAGGCGATAACGTCATGTTTGACTTCGCGCTCAATCTCGTCAATACGTTCAACTTCAAAAGTCCCTTTGTCCCAGACTTCGCGCGAAGTGCCTGCAGGAATAACACCCAGTTTTTCCTGCGCTTCACAAGCATAGGCTTCGATTTCGAACCAGATTTGAAACTTTGATTTCGGCTCCCACAGAGCTGTCATCTGTGGGCGGGAATAGCGTGGGACCATTGAATTTGACCTGTTGCAAAATATCAGACGTGAATTGCTATGTTGATCTAGCAGTGCTGGCGCCAAGGCTCAACCAAATATACAGTTTTAAATAATGCCTAGGCTTTTAAAGCTGGAATGTCCTGCTTTACCGATCACTAAATGATCATGGACCGTGACGCCCAGTTTTGCGCCGATTTCAATGATTTCTTTGGTCATGGCGATGTCATCTTTAGACGGTGTTGGGTCGCCAGAGGGGTGATTATGGGTCAAAATAATTGCCGATGCCCCCAATTCTAAAGCCCGTTTGATGACTTCACGGGGGTAAACCGGCGTATGATTCACCGTGCCTTTTTGCTGCAACTCATCAGCAATCAATACATTCTTTTGATTGAGGAAAAGAATGCGGAATTGCTCATTGCTTTCATAGGCCATGACGGAACGACAGTAGTCCAACAAGGCTTTCCAATTGGAAAGAACCTGTTTGTTGATAATGTCTTCACGGGCGAGGCGCTGTGCCGAAGCCTGCGCAATTTTTAGCGCTGCGATTGTTGTGTCTCCCAGGCCTTTGACTTCCATCAAACGTTCCATAGGCGCGCTAATGACTTCCGAGTAACTACCGAATTTTTCAATTAGAGATTTCGCAAGCGGCTTTACATCCCGACGCGGTAACGCGAGGCTCAAGAGCATTTCAAGCATCTCATAGTCCTGTAAGGCATCGCCACCGCTGCGTAAAAAACGCTCACGCAGCCGCGCACGATGCCCATAATAATGAGGCTTATCTGTCTCGCTGGCCTTATTCATATGGGGGTTTGTCTAAGCCTTTTGGAGATTTCGTAAAAATTTCAACACCGTCAGCCGTTACACCCATGGAGTGTTCGAACTGCATGCTTAAAGAGCGATCGCGGGTGACGGCAGTCCAGCCATCATCCAAAATCTTAGCATCCGGTTTTCCTGCATTCACCATGGGTTCAATGGTGAAGAACATGCCTTCGCGCAGTTCAACACCTGTTCCGGGACGGCCATAATGCAACACATTTGGCGCGTCATGAAAAACCTGTCCCAAGCCATGGCCGCAAAAATCCCGGACGACTGAATAGCGGTGTTTTTCAACATAAGACTGAATGGCATGGCCGATGTCGCCCAAATGCGCACCAGGTTTAACGGCGGCAATACCACGCATCATGGCTTCATAGGTGATATCAGCCAGGCGTTTGGCTTTAATAGGCACTTTGCCGACAAAGAACATGCGGCTGGTGTCTCCATGCCAGCCGTTTAAAATCACAGTCACATCAATGTTCAAGGTGTCGCCGTCTTTCAAGACCTTGGGGCCTGGAATGCCGTGACAGATAACATGATTGATGGACGTGCATATGGATTTTGTAAAACCGCGATAATTCAGCGGCGCCGGTATTGCGCCATGGTCAACGATGAAATCATGGCAAAGCTTGTCCAACGCCTCCGTCGTCACGCCGGGTTTGACGTGGGGCGTAATGAAGTCCAGGGTTTCAGCGGCAAGACGACCAGCCGCACGCATGCCTTCAAAGCCCTCTGGCCCATGAAGTTGAATGCCGTTAATCCGTGCGGGTCGTTCCATTGCTTTGTCCATATTCAACTCAATTCTCTATGGCTTAATTTTCACATTTAAATGCGTACAGGTAAAGCACCTGCCACTTTAATCTCTTGCGGCGTCACGGTGCACCAATAGGCAATTACCTCAACACCCTCCATCTTGGCTAATTCCATGGCCTCTGCATAGGCGGGGTCGATGTCCTTTGCTAAGGAGAGATAGTCACAATCCGCGCGTTGTACAAGAAAGACCATCACTGCGCGATACCCTTCGCGCACCATTTCACCGAGTTCACGCAAATGTTTTGCACCACGCGTGGTCACACTGTCTGGGAATTGGGCAGCGTCACCGCGTTTCAAAGTGACGTTTTTTACTTCGACATAACAAAGATTTGGGTCTTCTAAAAGCAGGTCGACACGGGAGTTTTCACCATATTTAACTTCGCGTCTAAGCGACTTATAACCTTGAAGCTCTTCAATGGTGCCATCTTGAATGGCGTGCTCCACGATGCGATTGGGATGTGCGGTGTTGATGCCAATCAGGGTCTCATCTACCTCTACTAATTCCCAGCGATAAGGCAGTTTTGCTTTGGGGTTTGTGTTTGGAGAGAGCCAGACCGGAGCACCATCCGGCAAAAGCCCCATCATTGAGCCAGGGTTGGCGCAATGGGCTGTTATAGTTTCACCGTCTTTCAACTCTACATCAGCAAGAAAGCGTTTATATCGTTTTATCAGGCGACCTGGAATTAATGGGGACTCGAATTTCATGGGGGAGCACGCTATCTATTTCTAATCAGTTGATGTCGGGATGAGATTTTATGCAGGGCGAAAAAATCTGGACTGCCTGTTTATTAATTATCGGTGATGAAATTCTATCAGGCCGCACGCAAGATGCAAATCTCTCTTATCTGGCAAAATGGCTGAACAGCCATGGCATCAGGCTTAGCGAGGCCCGGGTCATTGCAGATGATGAAGACGCAATCGTTATCGCCTTAAACGCTGTACGCGCTCAATATGACTATGTGTTCACGACAGGCGGCATTGGCCCAACCCATGATGATATAACAGCAGCTTCAATTGCAAAGGCCTTTGGTGTGCCTTTGGTTCATCAGCCCGAAGCTGTACAATTGCTCCACGAGTATTATGGTGACAAAATCACGGAAGAGCGCCTGTCTATGGCCTTAATGCCAGAGGGCGCACAGCTTATTCCAAATAAAGCATCTGGCGCACCAGGCTTTCGCATTGGCAATGTGATTATTCTAGCAGGCATCCCTTCCATCATGCGGGCGATGTTGGAAGGTTTGGCCGGGCAGTTGGAGGGTGGGCGACCCGTTTTATCGCGCACCATTGGTGCTTATGTGGCTGAAAGCGAAATTGCCACCACCTTATCAAAGGTCCAAGATGCCCATGACAATGTGATGATTGGCAGCTATCCCTTTTTTAAAAATGGGAAAATCGGCGCTAATTTTGTGCTGCGTTCGACCATGCAGGGCGATTTGGACGCGGCGGCACAAGACCTTCTGGAACATATGGAATATCTGGGATTTTCACCGTTTGATCAGGAAATCTGAAATCTGAACCTTGTAAATTAATCCTGTTCAGGCTCCGTTCAGCAAGGTTTTGCTTATATGGCATCACAGGCTCGGCAATAGGAGTCGAAAAGGAGATTTTCCATGTTGCGTCCATTCAAAGCATTTGCTGCAACGATAACAGCTTTGGCGCTGGTAACGGCGACGGCTGCGACCCCGGCATTTGCGGGTCAGAAAAACTATTATGGCAACAGCCACGGCTATAAAAGCGGCTACCATAATGGGTATCACAAAGGCACACATCGCGGTTACAATCGTGGGTATCGCCACGGGAATAGGCATCATTATAAGCCACGGCACCATTACAAGCCGAGACATCATTATAGAGGGCATTATAACTATTATGGTGGGCACCATCATCATGGCCTCGGCAAAACAGGTGCTGCGATTTTAGGCGTGGGCCTTGGTCTGACAACGGCCGCCATCATTGCGAATTCTCGCCGGGACCGGGGTTATGACAATCGTGTCTATGTGGCACCGCAACCTGTCCGTCCATTGGCGGAACCGGCTTATAATCCAAATGCCGCTCCGGGTTATGCAAATGCGCAGAATTTCAATAATTGCCTGCAGACACGTGAATATCAGAGCGTCGTGATCATCGGCGGGCAGGAACAGGAAGCCTATGGAACCGCTTGC
>JASFRS010000192.1:0-4616 GCA_050114795.1 Sphingomonadales bacterium | reverse complement strand
AATGTCGTGGCCGGTGCGATATTGAAAATTCCGCCCAAAAAGCTGCGCGTTGTCACGCCAGATGTGGGCGGCGGCTTTGGCATGAAATTCTTTGTTTATCCCGAATATATCTGTGTTCTGCATGCAGCAAAAATACTGGGACGCCCTGTGAAATGGACGGGAGAGCGCTCTGACAGCTTCATGACGGACACCCATGGCCGTGATTTGGTTACGGAGGCTCAAATGGGCCTGGACAAGGATGGAAAGGTTCTCGCCTTGAAAATCCATACCTCAGCCAATTTGGGCGGCTACATCTCGACATTCGGTGCAGGTATCCAGACTGTCGCAGGCGGTCATATGGTCGGTGGCGTTTATGACTTTCCAGCAATACATAACCGTGTCAGCGGCTATATCACTAACACCGCACCTGTTGACGCCTATCGCGGCGCAGGACGCCCAGAGGCCGCTTATTTGACTGAGCGCTTAATGGACCAAGCCGCGCGCGAATTGGGCTTAGGTCAGGATGAAATTCGCTCCCGCAATTTCATTCAAAGTGAACAAATGCCCTATACCACAGGTGTGGGTACCACTTATGACACCGGGGAATTTGAAACCGTTCTTCAGCTTGGCAAGAAACGTGCGGACTGGGATGGGTTTGAAGCACGCAAGGCGGCATCTGAAAAGGCTGGTAAATTACGGGGCCGCGGTCTGACTTATTATGTAGAAATCGCAGCAGGCGGGCAGCAGGAAGAATTTACCGAAATCAAATTCACGTCTTCCGGCAAGGTTGAGCTGCTGATTGGCACGCAATCGACCGGCCAGGGTCATGAGACTGCTTATGCGCAGATCTTAGCAGATGAATTAGACATCCCCTATGAAGCCATCACTGTAATCCAAGGTGATACAGCGCGCATTGCCCTGGGCAATGGCACAGGCGGCTCTCGCTCCCTCCATGTAGGTGGCGGGGCTGTCATCGCTGGCGCCAAAGCCACGATTGAAGAAGCTAAAGCCATAGCAGCCCATATGCTGGAAAGCGATGTGGACGAGCTGGACTATGTCGATGGCAACTTCAAAGTGCAGGGCACAAATCGCGGTATTTCGATGATGGATTTAGGAACGGCGGCTGCCGATCCGCAAAATCTGCCCCAGGACCTTCAGGAAAAATATCCCAATGGCTTCTCTGTAAAGGCGAAATACGAGGGGCAACACCCAAGCTTCCCCAATGGCTGCCACATCGCAGAGGTTGAAATTGACCCTGAAACCGGTGTGGTCACAATTGACAGATACACCGCCATGGATGATTTCGGGCGGCTTTTGAACCCATTGCTCGCCGCTGGTCAAGTCCATGGTGGTGTGGTCCAGGGCATTGGCCAGGCCCTACATGAAGAAGCTGTCTATGAGAAAGACACAGCGCAATTGGTGACAGGTTCATTCATGGATTACACCATGCCCCGTGCGGATGATGTGCCTAATATTGATTTTGATAATCATGTCGTGGTCAATCCCAACAATCCACTGGGCGTCAAAGGCTGTGGCGAGGCAGGCACCATCGGCGCCTCTCCTACCGTTATGCACGCAATATTGAATGCCTTAGAAGGTCGCGGCATAACTCATGTGGATATGCCAGCAACGCCGCTGAAAATCTGGAAACTACTCCAAGAAGCTAGAGCGGCTTAGCGCTTAACCATCAACACGTTGCCTGCAAGGCATAAACCAACACCGAAAACCGCCAGGGGCGTCCACAAAAAGCCTTCAAAGAGCGTGGACAGTCCCAGCGCTACAATTGGCGTGACGACCAGCGCATATCCTGCCTGTGCCAGCCCAATGCGCTCAATTAATGTGATATAGGCCCAAAAAGCAGCAAAACTACCCATCAGGCTTAAATAAATGAGCGATGAAGCATAAGGAAATGACAGATCAAATTGCGGCATATCTCCGCTAAGAAGCGCGTATATAGCGGTAAAGCCACCACCATAAAGCATGCCCCAAAAATTGCTTTCGACGAGCGGGAAGCCCTCTCTCTGCCGCACAGCTGCTAACATGTTCCCAGTAGACGCCAATACGACCGACATCAAGGTTAAGCCCAGCCCCAATAATGCTGCACTTTCCAAATCAAAGGAAGCAAGCTGAGGCCAGAATATAACGCTAATCCCTGCCAGACCCATGAGGGCACCACCCATGACATTCGCACTAATGGGTGTTGCCAACACCAATCGGCCCCACAACGCATTGCCAAGCGGGATAACGGAGAAGACCAGTGCAACAACGCCAGTAACAAGATAAAGGCTACCGTGATAAACCAAGATATAATTTGCGCAGTACATAAACAGCCCCATGCCTGCACATATGAAATGGCCTTTAAGTGGCAGTTTAAGGGACTTGCGCCCCATAAACGCAATCAGTCCAAAACAAAGCCCTGCGAGAATGAATCTGTAGCTGACAGACCAGGCTAAAGGAACTTCACCAATTTGGAAGCGAATGGCCAGCCAGGTCGAGCCCCAAATAAGAACGGTTAGAACATAAAGAGCAAAAGTCGGCATGGGCACAAAACTCTAAAAGGCAAAAGAGACTTTGTGCTTTAGACCTCAAATGAATTTAACGCAATTAGGAAAATACAGCCGGCTCATATCGCTCCATTTCCTGATCCGTTCCATCTCCAAATTCATCAAGACCCCGAAGTACAGCTTTAATATCACGCATTTGACCATCCAGCGCGGCTAATGACGCTCGCATACCCAAACTCAATCGCAAGCCATCAATTAACAAGGCCTGGCGCTCAAGTGTGAGGCCAAGCTCCTCTATCATGTTAGAAGCACGTCGCTCATCATAATTGCGCAATAAAAGAAGATATTTTGAGCGATCATAGCGACCAAGGAGGCCATCTTTCGGTACAAGCTCAGCAATAAGCTTCGAAAACAGAGTCATTGCACGCTCCAGCCCCACACGGCCCAAAGCATCTTCAAGTTTTTCCGCATCATCCAAAGCCAGTAATAAAGCGCAGGCATCGGATTTCACCATCCGCAATTCTGCAAGTAAAAGCGCACCACTTTTCAAAATTGCAGGCCGATCGAGACACCTCTGCTCCAACTCATATGAGCCAAGGTTTTCCATAACAAAATCCAAGCGTGCTGCAAGGTCTGGCCAGAGCGGCTCGGGTTCTGAACTTTTAGATGGCAGTTTTTGATGAGAGCGGGCTTTCTTAAAGCCTAAAACCAATAATATAACTGCCACGGCATAGCCTGAGAAAAGGATATAGATAGAAAGGTGAGCGAGCCATGGCCCCGAAAGAACAGTGCCAAGGCATAACCCCGCAACAATGAACGGCCAGCGCCAATTTCCAACACGGTTCTTCCGCCTTGAAAATACCGCCAGAACAACTGCCAAAGCCCAAAGGGTTACCAAGGCAAATATCCAGATATTTTCAGACCTCTGATTATCTGCAGCCCATTCCGCGTCATCTTCTAAAATGAGGCGACCATGAAGAAGCGGCGCTGTTAGTTTAACAAAAATTTCACCTTCAACCGCGTTTTGAACCTGGCCAAACCCGGTTATTTGAGGGCGCGCATGGGTAATGATACTTCCATCCGGGCGCTTCTCATAAAGCGTAAATTCTTCAAGATTAGCCTGGGTAAAAATCAGCTTCTGTGAAGTCGAGCCTGCAGGTAATTTACCCTTCAACCACAAGACACCATCACCGCCCCATGTTAAAATCTTGTCATCGGACTTTACGCGAAAAGATGCAGCCCTTTGTGGTTTAACCATGTCTGCAATGGTTAGTTGACCGCTGGGGTCAAAATATTGCTCAAACTGCCCTGTAAGCACCTCCCCCGCCACAGCAGAGGGAATAAAGCCCAGGTACATCATTAAAGCAAAAATATATGTTTCAAACCGCCTCATGGTGCCTAAATGCACCATGAGTGTTAAAATGCGGTTAGAATTAAGGGCTAAAGCGCTGTTAACGCTAGGGCGAAACGCTGGACTTCTGCCTCTGAGCTATTCCAAGCGGTGACTAGACGAACCTCTTCAGACCCCGGTGCACCCCAGTCATAAAAACCAAATCCCTGGTCACGCAGGCTGAGCTTCTCAGCTTCACTCAAACGCAGAAATATTTCATTGGCTTCAACAGGATAAACCAGCCTCTCACCCGCCGCATCGGCGATTGCTTTAGCCATTGCATTGGCATGACGCGCATTTTTCAGCCACAAATCATCCCTGACATAAGCAAGAAGCTGAGCGGAGACATAACGCATTTTAGAAATCAAATGCCCTGCCCGCTTACGCCGCCATTCTAAATCCTTTATGTCATCAGGATTAAAAACAATAAGCGCCTCTGCCGCCATCGCGCCGTTTTTAGTTGCGCCGAAGGAGAGATAATCAATGCCTGCGCGCCAGCTCATATCCGCAGGGCTAACATTCAACGTGGCCAATGCATTAGCGAAACGCGCGCCATCCATATGACATTTCAAATCTCGCGTCTTAGCGATTGAAGTCAGCGCCTGGATTTCATCCAAGCTGTAAACAGTGCCCAATTCTGTGGATTGAGTGATGGACATGGCTTTGGGGTCGGCCATATGAACAGTGCGGTAATAACGACCTAGAGCAGCCTTAAAGGCATCTGCACTCATCTTCCCATTATC
>JASFRS010000191.1:0-4653 GCA_050114795.1 Sphingomonadales bacterium | reverse complement strand
ACAGCCGCTTCTAAAATCGCGGGATGCTGGCAGAGCGCATTTTCGACTTCTGCCGGGTAAATATTTTCCCCGCCTGAGATAAACATCTCTTTGATGCGGCCAACGATATAATAATAGCCGTCTTCGTCCTGACGCCCCAAATCTCCGCTTTTCAGCCAATGATCCTTGGTAAAGGTTGCTTTGGTCGCTTCTTCATTATGCCAATAGCCCGGCGTAATATTCGGCCCGGCCATCCAGATTTCGCCGCTTTCGCCACGCGGCACATCTTTGCCGTCTGGGCCGACAATGCGCACACGAGTTAGGAATTTGGGTTTGCCGACGGAAGCTATGCGTTCCAGGGCCGCTGCCTCATCCATGAGAAATACCGTAGGCCCAGTTTCCGTCATGCCATAGCCATTGCAAATACGTACGCCACGCTCCGCATAGATATTAATCAAGGCCTCTGGCAAAGGTGCTGCTCCGCAGCCCCAATTCTTAACCCGTTCCGTTTTAATCTCATCAAAGCGTGGGTGGAGGCTGATGGACTGATAAATGGCGGGAACGCCGAAGAAATTATCCAATTCCCCCTTGCATAGCAGATCCATCACGGTTTCGATTTCAAACCCCGGTAGAACTAGCGTTGTCGCCCCTTCCATCAAAGCGGGGAGGGTATGGAGATTAATCCCCGCCGTATGAAACAGGGGCAGGAAATTAAGCGTTACATCCGTATCTACAAGCTGTACCGCCTGGGACACATTCACATAATTTGCCAGCGCCATGCCAAAGGTCTGCATAACCGCCTTGGGCTTGCCTGTGGTGCCGGAGGTATAAAGCAGATACCACAAATCATCATGCGCCCATTTTTCCTTTGTCACGGCAGGGATGAGGGCAGCGCGCTGTTCCTGAAATCCGTTGTCCAGATTGATGCCGGGAATGGTCTCACCTGAGAGGGTCACGCCACTTTCTGCATCTTCCGCGCCATAAAACAGGACCTTTGGTGTTGCGTCATTGACGACTACGGCTAATTCATTCGCCGGCATGCGCCAATTAAGTGGGACCAGCACGGCGCCAATCTTTGCGCAGGCAAAAAGGAGTTCAAAAAAGGCAATGCGATTACGGCAGAGAATGGCGACACGGTCGCCTGGCTCAACACCGTGCTTAAGCATTAAGGCTGCACTCTGCCCGGCATTGCGGTTGAGCTCACTATAAGTCACGCTATAGCCCGAAACCAACTCCCGCATGGCGAGTTTGTCGGCATACATTTCAGCCCGCTTGGCTGTGATGTCGAATAACTCAAAACTCATTTTTGACGTCCCAATGAATCCATAAATTTTGTCATGCCCGCTTGTGTCTCAGGCCGTGTATAAAGTTGGATGAAATTTTCTGTTTCCCGGTCCAACGCAGCCTTCACATCCGCGCGTTTGCCTTCATGCCAGATGAGCGCTTTAGCGCTGCTGAGCGTCATGGGGTCCAAGGTCATGAGGCGCTTACACTGTTCTTCAAGCAGAGCGTCGATATCATCGGGCGCGCAAATTCTGTCGATCAGGTTCAAGTTCAAAGCTTCTTGTGCATTGAAGCGCTGGTTGAAAAGCTGTGCGGATAAAGCCCACCTTGGTCCGATAAGGTTTGGAAGTAACGCTGTCCATCCTCCATCAGGGCCAAATCCGACTTTGCCATAATAAGGCTGGATAAAAGCATCCTCTGCCATCACCACGTGGTCGGAACATAAAATCAGCCCGAAGGATCCGCCTGTGACCAAGCCTTGAAGTCCGGTCAAAATGGGGACGGGCAGGGAGAGCATCTCCAGCATTACGTCATGCAATGTCCCAACGATGGCGCGCGCATAATCAGCACCGCCTTGGTCGAATTCTTTTAAGAAGGTGGCAACATCGCCGCCCGATGAAAAATTCTTGCCCGCGCCGCGCAGCAGGATAAGTCGCGTTTCATCATGCAATGCTGTGGTGAACGCCTTATGCAGTGCCTTCACCATCTCCAGGTCGAGGCAATTGTGGCGTGCGGGCGTGTTCAAGGTGATATGCCGGATAGGGCCTTCATCCTTTAACACACAGGCGGCTGTCATCATTTAGTCCTTAGGTGAAAGGCCGTGGGCGACGAAATCGCCGACAGCATCTGCAATCGTTTTAGCAGGGATGGTCTCATCCCAAACGGCATAGCGCAGACCAAGAAAGGAGTTCATCCCAATCAGCGCCCAAGCGCGCATGTCATCATCGCCTTTGCGAATTTGGCCTTTTTCATAAGCCTTGGACAGATTGCTGCGATACCCCTCAGCAAAGATATCGTAATATTCGCGATAAGCATCAGGGGCTACGAATTGCGCTTCCATAACAATGCGATAGAGATTTTTATGCTTGCGTGTGAATTCGATATAGGCCTCAAGCCCCACGCGTTCCGCCGCTATCCGGTCTTCAACATCGGCCACGCTTTGAGACAGCGAGGACCGCGTCAAACGTCCCATGTGAGAGACCAGAGCGCGAAAAATTTCTTCCTTGCTGTCGAAATAAACATAGAAAGTGCCAAGAGCCACCCCAGCCCGTTGTGTGATAGACGAAATAGCGGCCTCATGAAATCCACGCTCACCAAACTCACCCTCTGCCGCTGTCAGCAGCTTTTCCTGGGTTTTCTGCCCTCTTTTGGTTTTAGGGCGTTTACTGGGGTTTGAACTTGATATCTGATTCATGTTTCAATTCATTCCACGTTTTTACTCAAAAATCAACATTTCAACTGAAGCAAGGCTTGTCGAGGGGAAAATGTTATGCATTACGACGTGGAATTCATTCCATGTTCATTGCAGCTTTGCCAATGTGGCGATAAGACTAATGGCGGAAATGATGTTAGGAATGATTTTGATGCGGCTAAAACAGTTTGTTTTTCTGAGGGTTAGTCTTTTTTTCGTGCTGCTCCTAATGGTGCCGCAATTTGCTTATGCGCAAAACACGCCGGTCTTTGGCTATCGTATTGTCAATGTCTATCCCCATGACCCGGAAGCCTTCATTCAGGGGCTGTTCGTCAAAGACGGCTATTTCTATGAAAGCACGGGGCAATATGGCAGCTCTACCCTGCGTAAGGTCGATATCAAATCTGGCGAAGTTCTTCAAAAACAGGCCATGTCCGACATCGTCTTTGGTGAGGGTATCACGCATTGGAATGGCCGCATCATCAGTCTGACCTGGCGCAGCGGTATCGGTTTCACCTGGGATGAGGCGAGTTTTAAACGCTTGAGTCAATTCAAATATGAAGGTGAGGGCTGGGGCCTGACCCATAATCATGACCATCTCATCATGAGTGATGGAACGCCAACATTACGCTTTCTAAACCCTGAAACCATGGAGGTTGAGGGGCGCGTGGATGTTAGCGCCAATGGTCGGAAAATCCCCTATGTGAATGAGCTGGAGTGGATTGACGGCACGCTTTACGCCAATATCTGGCAGAGCAATTATATCGCGCAGATTAACCCCGAAACCGGTGAGGTTCAGGCCTGGATTAACTTGAACGGCCTGCTTGACAGCCAGGGCCCGCGCGTTGGTAATCCTGAGGTTCTGAACGGCATAGCCGATGCAGGGGAGGGCCGTCTTTATGTGACTGGTAAGCGCTGGCCCTATCTGTTTGAAATAGAGGTTTTGCGTGACTGAGCTGTAAGCTTTACGCATAGTTAACAAACGCACCTTACCCATGCTTGAAAGACCATTATTATGGATAGGATGGGGTAGGTGCTCTATTCGTGAACGAAACGGCTTTACTGCTTGGATTATGGATTGGGTGGCTATTGTGCGGCTCCATTACTATGCGTATTGCCTCATCCAAAAGGCTTAATAATAAATTTTGGTTTTTTATTGCGTTTTCGGCTGGTCCTGTTGGAATTGCCCTTATCCTTATCCCGATATCGAGAAAAACCGGCCCATGGAATAGGGCCGGCTTAATGGGAAAAAACGGTGATGTTAATGAGCTTCGCAAGATGAAAAAAATGCGCGATGATGGCCAAATCGGCCATGTAGAATATGATGAAGCCAGAGGTCGGTTGATCATAAAACACCGGTCATGAGGGATATCGAGCTAAGGCGATGGCCCGCACCCTTAACACCTTATTTACGCAGCTTGTTTTACGTTCATATGCATGTACATAAAATTTTGAGCGCTAATTACGGGCGATGTGGCGTTTGAAGCCATTAGCATTTCTAGCTGGTTTGTATTTTGGCCATTTGAATGTCGTGGGTCGCTAGGGCATTGGCAGTTAGCTAAGCGCGACATCTAACCCAATTGCCAGTCATCAGGTGCCGAAGGGACAAAGAAATGGGCGAAATATCAACCACGACTCTGATAGGTTTTGTTTTTCTTCTTGGGGCGGCTTTTGTTGCCATGTTTATCGCCGGATCCAATGGCAGGGGAAAGATGTTGTGGTTTACGTTGGGCTTAATCTTAGGGCCGGTCGCAGTCGCTATTGTCTATCGATTAGGGCCGGCAGAGTATATTCGCAGCCCGGCCAAGCGAACCCATGAAAATATGGATAGGCTTTCAACATTGAAAAATTTGCGCGACCGTGGCGAAATCAGTCAGGCAGAGTATGACGAAGCCCTTACAAGTTTCATGGTCAAAAATAATTGAAATTCAGCGGTCATGGGGCGTGCCAATGGCCTGTGCCATTAATACCTCATTTAC
>JASFRS010000190.1:0-4654 GCA_050114795.1 Sphingomonadales bacterium | reverse complement strand
ACCTGAACTGTCGCGTCAGTTAAAAGCGGCGCTGGAACAAACCGGTTATGCCGTTGACCATGCTGACAATGGTGAAGACGGCCACTTCTTAGGCGATACGGAAAGTTATGATGCCGTTATCTTGGACTTAGGTTTGCCCATTATGGATGGCGTGACGATTTTGGAGCGCTGGCGGGCCGCAGAACGTCGGATGCCGGTAATTATTTTAACTGCGCGGGATAGTTGGACTGATAAGGTCGCTGGGCTTGATGCGGGAGCCGATGATTATCTGGCGAAGCCTTTCAAAATGGAAGAATTACTGGCGCGTTTGCGAGCGCTGATTCGCCGTTCCGCTGGGCTTGCCTCAACAGAACTTAGTTGTGGACCGGTGCTTGTGGACACGAAAACCAGTCGTGTGTTTGTTGATGGTGAAGCCGTGAAGCTCACAGCACAGGAATTCAAATTACTGTCTTATCTCATGCATCATATGGGCGAGGTTGTATCGCGTACGGAGTTGACGGAACATATCTATGATCAGGATTTTGATCGCGATTCAAACACTATCGAGGTTTTTGTGAACAGGATTCGCAAGAAGCTTGGTGTGCCCATCATTCAAACGGTACGTGGACTTGGATACAGGCTTGAAAACCCCGCATAAGGGGCACCGGACGCGGAGAGGGCAGCCTTGGTTTTCCTGGCGCTCCCTAAGTCTGCGCCTGATTGTTATCGCTGTTATTTGGATTGTCTTGTTATTGAGCGTTGGTGGAACTTTGGTCACCCGGCTGTTTGAGAATTATCTCATATCCACATTTGACCAGCGTTTGACCCAATTTATGGAAGGTATGATAGGCGCAAGTGCCGTGACGCCGGAGGGTGAGATTCGCTTAACGCGCCCCTTGGGCGATCAACGGTTTTTTGAGCCTTATTCAGGCTGGTATTATCAGGTTGATGTGCCGGGGAAACCAGCGTTCAGGTCACGCTCACTTTGGGATCAGACTTTGAATGTCGATCGTTCCTATGCGGCTTTTGAAGGGCATTTTGAACGGCGCGAGGGTCCAGATGGACAGTCTTTACGGGTATATGAACGTGATATTTATCTCCCCGAACAAGAGCCGGTTTTTCGTTATATCATTGCCGGTGATACCAGTGAAATTGACGCTCAAATGCAGAGTTTCAGGCGTATTTTCGGCTGGGCGCTATTTGTCCTGGGCGCAAGTTTGATTGCTGCGTTGATTTTCCAGGTCACCTATGGCCTTAGCCCGCTCAAAGAAATTCGCAAGGGTTTAACCGCCATTCGCTCCGGTCGGGTTAAGAGATTGGAGGGGCGTTATCCTGAAGAAGTGTCTTCCCTCGTTGAGGAAATGAATGCGCTTATTGATCATAATGCGACGATTGTTGAGCGCGCGCGGACGCATACGGGCAATCTTGCCCATGCCTTGAAAACACCGCTGTCTGTCATGTTGAACGAAGCTGAGGCACAAAAGGGTCCCCTTTCCAAAGTTGTGGAAAAACAGGCTGGAGTTATTCGTCAGCATGTCGAACACCATCTGTCCCGCGCCAGGGCGGCTGGGCAAGAACAAGTTATTAGTGCGCGTACCCCGGCCATGACTGTGGCTTCGGGGTTAAAGCGTGCTCTCGGTCGCATTTATTCGGAAAAAGGTATTTCCATTGAATTGGGCGATGATCAGGATCTGGCTTTTCGCGGTGCACGACAAGACCTTGATGAAATGCTTGGGAACTTAATGGATAATGCCTGTAAATGGGCAAAATCCAAAGTCCGTATTTCTTTTTCCCGAACCGAAGTCGGGCGGCAACCTGCGCGCTTATATATCATCATAGAAGATGACGGCCCTGGTATTCCCGAACAAGAACGAGCTGCGGTCTTTAATCGTGGGAATCGCCGCGATGAAAGTGTGCCAGGATCCGGTCTTGGCCTTTCCATTGTTTTGGACATGGCCAGCATTTGCGGCGGGGCGGTAGAATTAAGCGAATCTGAAGATTTAGGCGGCTTGAAAGCCATTCTCGACCTGCCTCTCGCAGAAAATGAATAAATCTTTAAAATCGTTCATCCAGCGTTCAGCCGACCTCTCCTAAATTCGAATCAAGATGAGATTGGATTGGAGAGCAGCGATGTTTCTGCCCTTAAAAGCTTTAAAGACGACAGCAACAGTGGCCGTTTTAGGCCTCTCCTTATCCGCTTGTGCGGAAGGGGAGTGGAATAAGGAGACCGGAGGCACATTGATTGGTGCGGCTTTGGGTGGCTGGATCGGCTCGCAGATTGATAACAGTGGATCGGGGGGAGCCATTGCAATTGCCGCGGGTACGGCGGCCGGTGCCCTTATAGGTGGGTCTGTTGGTCGCTCACTAGACAGGGCTGACCAAGCCTATCTCAATCAAACGCGTTATCAGGCACTGGAAACGGCACCGTCGGGCACAACGTCTGAATGGTATAACCCGGATAGTGGGAACAAAGGTACGATTACGCCGCAGCCGGCCTATCAAAATGCGTCTGGCCAATATTGCCGCGAATACCAACAGACTGTGACGATTGCTGGGCAGCAGGAAGAAGCCTATGGCACTGCCTGCCGTCAGCCTGATGGCAGTTGGAAAATACAAAGTTAGAAGAATTAAGGGTGGTTTGTTATCTGGAAATGAAAGCCTGTTTCATCAATTTTGAGCCGCGCCCCGATGAACAGGACTGAAACCTTTCATTTTAGTCTGCACGCCCCGCAGATTTGATCAAACCACCCTTAATCCCTTTTCATGTGATGGGGCGCTCATATCATTTTTTTGAGCCGCGCCCGATATGAGGCCCCATCACTTGAAAACTCATTAGACATAAAGCCAGCCAGCCTATGATGAACGCTGTACCTCCAGCGGGGGTGAGGAACGAGAACTGCCCCAAACTTCCTGGTCCTGCAGTGCTTAAAATATAGAGACTCCCACAAAACAGGATAACACCCACTGTGAAGGCATAGCCCGCAAGGCGTAGGCTGGGGCGGGTGCGTTTGGGTGCGCGCGGCCAAAACATCCCAATGAACATCAGTGCGAGGGCATGGCCTAAATGAAAAATCACCGCCATTTGAAAAAGATAGGCTCCGCCTTTTTCCAAATCCCCCATGACACGGTGGGATATGGCGGCAGCCGCTATGACGGCGACAAAGCCGAAAAAAGTTCCAATGGGCAGAAAAATCCGCCCGTTTTTAAGCTGTTGAGAAAATGCCATCGGTGGCCCCGTGTTTAAAACGCGCGGGCCATTCTGAATAGGACGGCATTACCGCTTTGTCCCGCCACATGGCCCGCATTGAATTGACGCAACATATTTGCTTTCAAGCTTAGGCCATTATTGAGACGCCAGCTATAACCGATTTCAACATCAATCTCACGTGCATCGGGACTTAGGGAGAAACGCGCTTCATCAAAAATCACTTGGGTGCGGCCCGGGCTATAGGAGACGGCTGTTGGAACAGTGACCTGGGCAGAGCCGGTCTCCACTTTTAGCGGCTGACTGATGGAGAAGCCAAGCCTGTCCCTTTTGCCGAAAATTGCACTGCGATAGGCATTCAAGCGGAAACTCGTCGCTGTGAATGACCCAATGTCAGAGAAGATTGAGTTTTGAGCCTGATTGATGCTGGTGCGGGTAATATCGGCCTTTGCGGAAATAATCCAATTAGGCCCAGCATCCACTTCGCCGTCCAAACTGACATAGGCCGTTGTTGCCCCGTCTCCTAAAGCCAACGCGCCGGCACTAGGCGCTCCAAGGAGTTGTCCGTTTTCACGGATAACGCCCAATTCAGCACCAAAGGCTGCGGTTTTGAAATAGCGGTCATATCGCGCTGCGAGGTTTTGCGCGCGGCGGTTTTTAAGAGGTTCCGTGCCAAATAAAGCCGGGTTGTCGATGGAACGGTCTGAAAAGCTGAAACCAAAGGAAAGGCGACCATTTTCAAGGGTTTTGCCAAGATTCACGCTTTGCGTATGACGGCTGTTTTGTGGCGCGGATATCGCATTCTCATTGCTTAGAAACAATTCAGCCTCTGTACTTTGTCCTTTCATTTCCTGGCTGAGGCCATAACCATAGGCGAGGCCTAGTTCGAATGCTCCGACTGCCGTGCGGAATTGATAACGCGCTTGGGTGGTTTGAGTGAGATGTTCCGCAACATCCCCTAAATAATTGCGCAGGTGTTTTTGCGTGGCACTTTGTTTTTGCGCTGAAAATTGAATGCTGCTGTTGCCGACTTGAAAGCCGCTAAAGGCTGTTTCACGATTCTGATCAATGCGCGAGAAAAGTGAAGGCAGAGTGTTTGACCGAATAAGGCGGTCGCTTAAATCAAAATGATAGCCGCGCTCATAGGAATCAAGGAATACAGCTTCATCTAGCAAGGGAGCTGACACAAGAGCTTCACCAAAAGCAGAGGGGGTTTGTCCGCCACTCCCGTCGGTTGGAACAGGTGTGACGCCATTCACAGTGGCAACTGAAACGGTCATTGTGCCTTGTGGATTTAAGGCCTCGCCGAGGTCAATTAGCCCGCGCCCAAAGATTGGGTCCGTCCCAACGGCCCCTAAATCGACAGTTGTGGATAAGAGAAGGTCAATTACTTCATCCGTTGTCAAATTTGGAAATAACTCAATGAGAAGGGCTAGGGCGCCAGATACATGCGGCGCTGAAAATGATGTT
>JASFRS010000189.1:0-4702 GCA_050114795.1 Sphingomonadales bacterium | reverse complement strand
ATTTCGTCTCCAACGGGTACAATGGCGCGTATGGGATATTCGGAATATTCTCCACCATCTTTTACGGTCAGTTGCATATCTTCTTTGATGAAGGCATTCGTGGCGATAGGGGCTTGTACACGGGCCTCAAGATGCTGCGTGTCAACGAGGCGTGCGATATCCGATCCAACGCTTGCAAATTCACCAATTTGAGCAGATCTGGACACAACGCGGGCTGGGAAGGGGGCACGAATTACCGTGCGGTCCAATTGAAGCTTAATTCGCTCCACAGCCAATTTGGCGGAGTTTAATTCCTGTTCAGTTACAGATCTGGTCATGCGAACTTCGTCCACGCGTTGTGCTGGGGTGGAGTTTGAGGTGGCCAGCTCTTCAAAACGTTCGACCTGACGGCTTTCAAAGCCTAGACGCGCTTCTAGCCGCTTCACCGTTGCCTCGGCGTCAGCTAATTCCAGTTTAAGAAAGGCATCATCTAGGCGCGCTACAACACCATTCTCCTGCAATTGTGTGCCAACCTCAGCAATCCAGGTGACTCGCCCGGCGATCTCCGTTGCTACATTGGAATCGTTTCGTGAGATGACTGTCGCGGGAAGGTCGATTACTGGGGCAATTTCCATGGATTTTGCGATGTCCACCCGCACAGGTGCCGGCGGTGGTTGCTGTCCCTGTTGCGCTTGCACGGGCAGGAAGGACAACGACAGCCCGGTGATGGAAAGAAGGAGTTTTAAGCCGCGCATGATTATTCTCCAGGTACCAGAGGGCGGTGGGGTTTGATACGGCGCACCAAGTCGTTGACGCGTTCAAGAGCAAGGTCAAGGCCTTGGGAACGCAACAGGCTGGGCAGCAGCAAGAGGGTAAACAGGGTGGACACCGCCATGCCTCCGACAATAGCGGTTGCCATACCGCGATAAATGGCGCTGCCCGCCCCTGGGAATAGAACCAAGGGCAACATGCCGAACAAGGTGGTTAATGTGCTCATGAAGATGGGGCGTAGACGTAGTCGCAGCGCCTGCGCCACGGCATCGTCGCGTTCAAGGCCTTCATCTTGGCTGCGCCGTGTCTGCACCACCAGCAGGATTGCATTATTCACCACCAGCCCCAGCATGATGATGAAGCCAATCATCGTCAGCAGGTCCAAAGGCGCAAAAGTCACCAATCCCAATAATCTGAGTGCGATAATCCCGCCAAAGGCTGCAAGCGGGATGGAGACCACCACAAGCAGGGAGTCTTTCACAGATTTAAACAAGGCGGCCATTATGAGGAACAATAGGAACAGGGCCGTCAGGAAATTACTGCTCATTGTGTTGATGGCGCGTTTTAGACTGTCCGCACTGCCGCCATAACGGATGGACCCACCGGTATCCAAAGCTTCGCGAATGACCGGTTCGACCTCGGACTGGACTTTTTCCAGACTATCCTGCAGGGCCATGCCTTGGGGTGGGAACAGAGTTAGTGATATAGTCCGTCGACGGTCAACCCGGGCAATTTGCCCCGGGCCAACAGTGCGTTCCACATGAACCAGTTGTCCCAAGGGTATGATGGCACCATTTGGTGTGGCGATAGGGATGCGCTCCAACTCTTCAGGGCTGGACCAGGCATCAGCTTTTAATATGGTGAATAATCGGGCTTCACCGTCAAAATATTCCCCGACATATTGGCCTTCACCCAAAGCCTGCACGATATTTGCGATTTGCGGGCGGGAAAATCCCGCCTCTGCAATGCGTTCATCATTGGGGTATAAGGCGAGTTCTGGATTGGAGACGCTGGGGTCCGGATTGGCCTGGACCCGCGCACCAGGGAAAACTTCAATAAGCTTCTGTTGTCCCAGTGCTGCCGCGTTACGCAAGGTCTGGGGGTCGGAAGACTGAACGTGAATGGCGATACTGCCATCATTTCCAAAACCACCGAATAAAAAGCCCTGCATCGCAAAGGCTTGAATATCGGGAAGGCCTGGCAGGACCTCCGTTTGCACCACTTGTAAAAGCTTTTGAACATCGCCCTGGTCTTTCGCGCGGACACCAATGCTGCCGCCTTGACCATTGAGCCAAGTGTTGACGTAATAGTTCAAAAGTGCGGGTTCTTTTTCCCCTTTCATATAGGGGGCAAGCCGCTCGATAATCCTTTGGGCTACGTCTTCTTCCGCCACATCAATGGTCATGCCTGCGGGGAAAGAGAACCAAGCGTCCACAGCATCACGCCGGACAGGTGGGAGGTAATCAAGGCGCGGGAATAGCATCCAGCTAATGGCCACAGGTGCCAAAATCAATGCGCCGATGATAGCTCGCCTGCGGGTTGGGGTTGCTGTCAGTGCTGCAATCCTGTCTGCCAACCGCACCCAACGTTGATGGTGGCCCTTATCTTCGGGCAGTTTTTTCAACCAAAGCCTAGTTGCTGTTGGCAAAATAGTGACCGCTACGACGAGTGATAAGGCAACGCCAATAGCGATGGTGAGCGCTAAATCAGCAAATAGCTGTCCTTCGGCGTCAGAGATGAAAATGACAGGAATGAAGATTGCGATGGTCGTCGCTGTTGAAGCTAAAAGCGCGCCCCAGACCTGCATCGTGCCTTTATGCGCGGCTTCTGTCGCATCGAGGCCCTTTTCCCTTAGCCGTACAATGTTTTCAAGCACCACAATGGCTGCATCTAGCACCATGCCGGTCGCAAAGGCCAGACCTGCCAGCGAAATCACATTCAGTGACCGCCCGGCGATAGAGAGAATAATAAAGGTGCCCAGCAATGACATGGGAATGGCCAGCGCTATCAAAGCCGTTGCGCGGGCTTGGCGTAGGAACAGCCATAAAATACCAACCGCCATTAAAATACCCGCACCAAGATTATTGGTAAGCAGTCCAATAGCACGTTGAATGAAGACCGCTGGGTTAAAGGACTTCTCCATATGAAGTCCTTGTTCAGCCAAAATCGTACCGTTCATTTCTTCAATAGCGGCGTTTACTTTTTCAACGGTTTCTAAAACATTTGCGCCGGATTGCCGCATGATGGCCATGCCGATAGCTGGGTTGCCGTTTTGATAGGCAAAGGCCGTGCGTTTGGGCTGTGCGACTTTAATTTCTGCGATGTCACCCAGTCTCACCGGGCGTTCATTGCGCCAGTCGAGAATGAGGTCTTTGAGTTCTTCTTCATTATAGCGCCCGACATAGCGAATGCCATATTGCCGTCGTCCGACATCCACGGTGCCTGCAGACACGTCATTGGAACGACCGGTGAGGGCTGCGATATTGGGTATGGTGACCCCCAGCTCTGCGGCTTTATAAGGGTCAAAAACGACTTGTAACTCATCTTGAGATTGGCGGTTATCAAGACGCACACGGGACACGCCTTCAATGCTTTCAATCTTAGGCACAACCCGGTCCTGGATATATTTGGAATAATCATTAATGTCGCGATTATTTCCGGGAAGAACCTGGGCAAAATAATATATAAGCACGGCATTGCTGTCCCAGGCATTGCCTGCAAAGACTTGTGGTCGGTCTGCATCCAGCGGGAGCGGGGGAAGCCTGTTAATGCGGCTAATCACATCAAGCAGAAGGCTGTCCATATCCGCATCAGCGCCAAAGTTTAAATTCACCCAGGCTGATCCGCGATTGGCATAAACTTCCATTTGCTCCATACCGGAAATGCCTTGCAGCACTTCTTCTATGGGTTCGACGATTTCAGACTCGACTTCCTGTGGGGATGCTGCTCGCCAGGTTGCAAGAACAGAAATCTGTTTGCGTTCAATATTGGGAAAGAGCTGCAAGGGCAGTTTCGTAATGGAAAGCATCCCTAAAAAGACAATAATTGCCGCCATAACAGCGACGGCTGCTGGATTTTTCAGGCTGGATGCTGTCAAATTCATCTGTCTTACCCTGCTTGTTACATTTTCGCAGTAACAGCAGAAGACGTGGATAAGAAGCGCGGTTCGACAAGACGCGCGCCATTAGCGATTAAGTGCGGAACGACACATATTTATCTGTATATAAAGGGCAAAATCAAAGAGGTGATATGATGGTTGAAGGATTCCATTTGCAGGTCGATGCACCGATCGCCCGGCTGCAAATCGACCGCAGCTTGCGTAAAAACGCGATTACACAGGCGATGTGGGAAGCTTTGCCCGCGATGCTGAAGAAATTCGAGACCAACACCGATATTAAAGTCGTAATATTGGAGGCTCGTAGCCCAGGTATTTTTTCAGCCGGTGCAGATATTACCGAATTCAGAGATATTGCCAAAGATGAACAACGGCGATTGGATAATGCGCTGGCCATTCGCAATGCCGTTCGTGCTTTAAAGCTGTTTCCCAAGCCCGTTATTGCCAAGATAGAGGGGGATTGTGTTGGTGGCGGGTGTTCGCTCATTCTGGCCTGTGATTTGCGTTTTACCACGGCTGGCGCTCGCTTTGGCATTACGCCTGCACGCTTGGGATTGGTCTATAACCTCATGGATACCAAAGCGCTGGTCGACCTGATTGGACCTGCGCAGGCCAAATATCTCTTGTTTACAGCCCAATTAATTGAAGCCGAGGAAGCACGGCGCATCGGGCTTGTGAATGATATTTTAGCAGGGGATAAGATCAACACCCATGTTTTGGCTGTCGCCAAGCAGATGTCCCGTGTTTCTCAACACAGTGTTCGTGGCATGAAATCCATCATACAGCGTATCAGTGATGGCCAAAATGACGACGATGCTGAGACTAAGGCGTTGTTCC
>JASFRS010000188.1:0-4720 GCA_050114795.1 Sphingomonadales bacterium | reverse complement strand
GCGGGTGCGGAAATGGACTTGATTGCCTATTTAGCAGGGCGTTATTTCGGCATGGCACATTATGGGAAGATATATGGCATGCTTTATATGCCTTTCGGCATTGCTGCCGCCATTTCCCCAGCGGCCTATGGCTGGGTGAGGGACAGTTTCGGTAATTATAATCTAGCCCTTCAGACCGCCATGCTTCTTTTCCTTTTTGGTGCGTTCATTCTTTTGACGCTGGGACGCTATCCCGATTTATCGAAGGAGGCTGTAACAAGCAGCTAAGCGATTATTTTCATTCTGGGGGAAGAATGGACAATTTTTATCAGGCTTTAGCCTATCAAATGCCTTGCCGTTCCGTATCAGGGGCAGCAGATGCGCGCACTATCATGCAGGAGCAGCTAGATTTCCTGGCCAAACGGCTTGCAGCGGCAAAAGCCTTCATAGGTAAAGACCTAAAGCTAGTTTGCTTGCCGGAATATTTTCTTACTGGCTATCCTCAGGGTGAAACTATTCAACAATGGGCGCATCATGCAGCACTCAATATCGATGGTTCTGAATATAATTGCCTGAGTGAAATGGCACATAAGCTGGACATATATCTATGTGGCAATGCTTATGAGAAAGACCCACATTTCAAAGACCTTTATTTCCAGACTAGTTTCATCATCGCCCCGGATGGTGAAGTCATATTGCGTTATCGCAGACTTCATTCCCTTTACTCCCCAACGCCCTATGATCTGCTGGACCAATATCTGGATATCTATGGCTATGATGCACTTTTCCCAGTCGTGGAAACCGAAATTGGCTGCCTAGCTGCCATTGCATCAGAGGAAATTCTCTTCCCTGAAATTGCGCGGATATTTAGTTTTAAAGGCGCGGAAATTCTCATTCACTCCACCTCAGAAATTGCCCGGGTTGACCTTTGTCCGAAAGTCGTTTGTGCCCAAGCTCGCGCAATTGAAAATATGGTCTATGTGCTAAGCGCAAATAGTGGCGGGCTTTATGACAGCGCCATGGCGCCAAATTCCGTTGACTGCGGGTCAAGACTTATCGACTTTTCAGGTCGCGTCTTAAGCCAGGCGGGTACGGGGGACTCCGTCGCGGCTTATGGCCCCATTCATCTGACAGCCCTAAGACAAGCCCGACTGCGCCCTTCAATGGATAACCTCCATGCACGCGCTAAACCGACGCTCTTTGCGAAGGCCTATGAACAGGCCCCATCTTATCCCGCCAACGCTTTCTTAAAGGACGGCAGGCAGGTCATTCCGGACCGGGCGGAGTTCAATGAATTGTTGAAAACACATATTGCGCAGATGATGAAACAGGAAAATAAGGCTTAGAGATTTTTCACGTCGACGAGTAATTCAGAAATCAAACTTGAAACCTTTTTAAGATACGGTGCCTCCGCATCCAAGATTGCCTTAAAAATTCGCTTCTTATAGCTTCTGACGTCGATCATACTTCCATTTATTTCAGGCGCTGCAGATACGACGATATCAATTAAGCGCTCAGCCCCGGTTAACCGGCCCCATAGATAGTCATTTTCCCGATAGCGGCGGGAGAAAAAGGCGCCAAAATTCGCAAGTTCTGTTCCTTTCAGCAACTCTCTCGCCCCACCTTTGCGCAATGTGTTCGCGTCATTCACTGAAATCCGATCAACCTTAATGTCATCAAGTTCATCAAGGTCGCCCCATTGCACCATCGGCAAGGTCAAGACGTCATAATAAGGGAAGCCCAGATACGCGGTTATGACCTCATGCCACATATCGAAATGAGGGGCTGTGGTTGCGTAATAAGCAAGGCTTTCTTCCACCATTTCGTCAATATGGCCGAGGTTCATTGCTCCTTCTGCCATATTAAGAATTTCATCCACCAGGTCATCAGACAGGTGTTTCTCAGGCATTCCCTCCACACTCGCCTGGAACCGTGAAAGAGCTGCGTTCATCGACCAATTTGACGCCTTTTGATAGGCTTCGAGATGGTCATAGATACGCGCTTTAAACTCGTTCAACCAGGCATGAGTTCGGATTGATTTATCTTTAGGCAAAGTCCGATATTGTGCATTGAGCTGACGCAAAATAAAGCGCAGTCGGCGGACGCGAAAACGCACATCAAAATGCCTAAGAAATTCAATCCAGCTTGCGTCGCCCCCCTTTTGAGACTCCACCGCAGCATCACCGATGGGGCGAACGTCCTGCCGGTGCGCCCAAGCCTCGACAAGAGCGCCAACCGCAATTGTGTCCGGGCATTTCGTTAAAGCGCATAGATAATCCCCGACATCGCGCAGGACCGATAAAACCTTTAAACGCGCATAGCCGTCATAGGCATAAGACGCCTGTTTGGCCGCCAATTCATTAGCCCTAACCCGCAGAGAAGCGATTTTCTGCGGGTTAGGCGGGCGTTTCACAGACTTGGAAAGAATTAAAGCGATTTCTTCCACGACTTTGGGATGAATAGCTTCAACAACTTGCGATAAACGTTTCACGCGTTCATTAAAAGTTTCCAACCATTCCAAATCATCGCGGATCGGTTGGTTGCGCGGGATATCCGATAAAGCTCCCCTCAAGGTTGAAAAGAAACCAGGCAGCTCTTCCGCAATCTCTTCAAGCGGCTTATCACCATGGTTAGGGCTTGGGTCGATATAAACCAGCCTACGATCTACCTCACGGTGCGCTGCGCGACCTTGAATGGATTTAATAGCCAGCGCAAAAGGCTTATTCATCAACACGCTACCGTCAATGAAAGCTGCATCTTCCGGATTTTGATTAGCTATCCGCATAGCAGCAAAATTATGATTCAAAAAAGCTTGGCGACTTTCCCAAGTTTCTCCACGCTCTTTAAGCAGTTGATCGACTTCGCTTATGTTGAGAGGTGGAAAAGCTCCAGGGAAGCAGCTTGTTGCCCGCGCGGCAAAAGCCAGGCCAGGCACACAAGCGCGATCGAAATCTGAATAGAGCGCTCCGCCTGGCGTCTGTTTAAATTCAAAATGTAAAATCTGGCGATGCTCCCGCTCTTGAATCATCGGCGGATCATGTAAAGTGATCATCTGGCGATGGCCGCGAAAGTCCGTTGTGGTCACAAAAAGCTCAAGCGCATGCCCCGGCGGCATGAGAGAGTTTCCAGGCAGCCCGGGGTCGCCCAGAGAATGCAACCCATCCAGCATCATTGTTGTCATTCTGCGGCCAGAAAAGGGCGGCTCAAACCAGCGAGAACGGGTAAAAAGCGATAATTTTTTCCTCACTTCCGGCTCACGCGCTGCTCCGCCGACTTTGCCGAAATCTCCACGCATCTGCCACCAGGATACCAGGCTTAGAAGGGGCCGCATGAAGGGTTTCGACCAAATCCCTGCACGGCCTTCAGGGTCGAGCAATTCCGTCACATCAGCAAGGTTGAGCCACATGTTTCGCTGTGCATCCAAAGACAAGTCATGGGCCAGCGCCCGTGCAAGCATAATACCATTGATACCGCCGGCGGACGCGCCTGCGACAATGTCTACGACCACGCGTAAATTGACGAATTGGCCTATGTCTTGAAGCAAGTCAAAATAGATATATTCGCTATCCAGTTCACGATGAGATGCGCCTTCGCCCTGCGCATATCCAGCAGCCGCACGGCGTACGGGGTCACTATGGGCATGCAAAGAACGGGACGCACGGATGAGCTTGAGAATTTCCTTCGTCACCCCATGCATATAAACAGCAAGCGAGACCCCCCCATAGCAGACCAGGGCAAGGCGCAACTCACGCTCTGGCACGGCATTTGTCTTTTTTGCAACGGTTTTTTTAACGGGGCGAAATGCCATTGAGGAAATCCCTCCAGTCCAGGCATTTATCCTAAGCGAAAGTCTTTGCGCTCACAATCCCGGATGCGTTTTCGGGACTAAACAGAAGGGGATAAATTGACCTGAGGCTGTGTTACCGCTTCAGATTTGGATTCCAAAATAACACGACGGATTTCCTCGACCAGAAGTTCAGCTTCAATCGGTTTAACGACAAAGCCCTGCATACCAGCTTTCAAACATTGCGCTCTCTGCTCTTTGAATGCGTTCGCCGTAACAGCAATGACAGGAATGTCCGCCGCCTCGGTCGGCAAAGCCCGGATTGCTCTAGTCGTCTCAATACCATCCATATTCGGCATCTGCACATCCATAAGCACAACATCAAATGGCCCAACACCGCGCGTCCTCAGCATCGCTAAAGCCTCTGCGCCAGAGTGCGCAGTTTCATAATCAAATTTTGCCTGGCCCAAAATCGCTGTAATCAGGACGCAATTGATCTCATTATCGTCAACGACCAGCACCCGAATATCCTCATACGACAGTGGAAAATCAGTCGTATCCTCCTTACTTTCATCCGACTGAATTCCAGGTACAACTGTCATTGTATTTGTAACAGATTCTTTTTGAGAGGCCTGCTGGGCAGGAAGCGTAAAGGTAAAAGTGGACCCGTTTCCAGGCGCGCTTTTGACGATGATATCTCCCCCCATGGCCAGGGAGAGTTCCTTTGAAATAGCGAGGCCAAGACCGGCACCTTGATGCGAACGACTGCTCGCACCATTTACTTGTTCAAAACGCTCAAAAATCCTTTTTTGCTCGCTCTTGGGAATCCCAATCCCGGTATCTTTCACAATAAAACGCGCACATTGAGGAACGCCCGCCTCGTCAACATCCGCCTTCAACTCAAGTGTCACGACACCATCCGAAGTAAATTTCAAGGCATTACCCACCAAATTTACA
>JASFRS010000187.1:0-4730 GCA_050114795.1 Sphingomonadales bacterium | reverse complement strand
ATAGCCTGATAAGGCCCGAGCCGTATCTTCAACACTTTCACCGCGACCCAATTGCATGTCCTGGGCCGAAATAGAAATCGCGCGTCCGCCCAATTGCTGCATGCCGACATCAAAGGACATCCGCGTCCGCGTGGATGACTTTTCAAAAATCATCGCCAGCACATGGCCCGCCATTGGCGCACCTTCATCCAAAGCCAATTTAGGCTGACCCTTGCGTGCTGCCTTCATTGCATGGGCTTGGTCTAAAATAGCCCGCAGTGCAGTGCTTTCCACCGCATTCAAATCCAGAAAATGTGGCATGAGCCTTATCCTAGTTGATGCTGCGCAATCATCGCCTTTGCAGCGGCGCGCAATTTGTCTTTTGCCTGAGCAATATGGCTTTCATCGATGATGAGAGGCGGGAGCAGGCGCAACACATCACCCGCTGCAGGAGCAGTCAGCAGTTTTTGCTCCCGACAGGCCGCAACCATATCCACGACGGGGAATGTCAGCTTTAACCCACGCATCAGCCCACGGCCCCGAACCTCTTCAAAAGCTTGCGGGAATTCTGCAATCAATTCTTTCAAAGCAACTTCCAGCTTTTCGCCCATTTGAGTCACACGGTCCATGAAACCGTCTGCCAGCAAAATATCCATAGCTGCATTGCCCACAGCCATCGCCAGTGGATTACCGCCATAGGTCGACCCATGGGCACCTGCGGTCATATGTTTGGCTGCGCGTTCATTGGCCAGACAGGCTCCTAAAGGAAAACCACCGCCGATGCCTTTGGCGGACGCCACGATATCGGGCAAAACACCTTCATGTTCATGGGCAAAGAATTTACCTGTTCGCCCCATGCCACATTGGATTTCATCAAAAATCAACAGCATGTCATTGGCGTCTGCAATTTTTCGTAAACCCTGCAGGAAACCTTGGGGTGCTGCACTGACACCGCCTTCGCCTTGGACAGGCTCCACCATGAACGCCGCCGTTTCATCGCTCAACACCTCTTGAACCGCATCCAGATCGCCAAATGGCACAACGTCAAACCAGTCAGGCAAGGGGCCAAAACCCTCACGTAATTTTTCCTGATTGGTTGCGGAAATACCCGTCATAGTGCGCCCATGGAACGCCTGACGGAAGGTGATGATGCGATAACGCTTTTCATTGCCTTCGCCATGATGATAGCGGCGCGTCATTTTAACCGCGCATTCAATGGATTCAGCGCCGCTATTGGTAAAGAATACTGTGTCAGCGAAGCTTGCATCCACCAAGCGCTGTGCCAGCTTTTCCTGGCCCGGAATACGGAACAAATTTGAGGTGTGCCATAGCTTCTCGCCTTGTTCCTTCAGGGCTGCGACCATATGCGGATGCGCATGACCAAAGGCCGAAACAGCGATGCCGGCGACAAAGTCCAGATATTCATCACCCTTATCGTCATAGAGATAAACCCCTTCACCACGTTCAAAGGCCAGGGGCGAACGGCGATAGACAGGCATCACTGGTGAAATCATTAATTTGGCCTTTTCTTCAATATTCAGAATTTAATTCTAATTTAAAATGGAGAAACCGCTTTACATATGGTAACACCAAAGTCAATGCGTTTTCCCTCAAGCCCGCAATTTATAGCCGCTTTTGAACAAATATTGAGCCCAGGTCCAAAGCGCCAGGTTCAAGCCCAATATGACCCAGATACCCAATGTTATGTCGCCATCGCTATGTCCCAGCATACCATAACGCACGCCATCAATAAGATAGAAGAAGGGGTTCGCATGGCTCACCATTTGCCAGGAAGGCGCCAAGACGGAGATTGAGTAAAATGTGCCGGACAACAGGGACAATGGTTGAATGATGAAATTCTGAACCGCAGCGGCATGGTCGAATTTCTCAGCCCATATGGCCGTTAAAAGCCCCGCTAAAGCCATCATCGTTGCTGCTGATATAATGAAATAAATCAATATCAGCGGGTGAGCGATCCCAATATCAACGCCTGGATAGAAAATCATGGGTATGGCTACTGCAATTGCGACCATGACGCCGCGTGTGACGGCTCCACCAACGAATCCCAGCATCAACTCGAATGAGGAAAGTGGCGGCATGAGGAGGTCGAGGATGGTGCCTTGCACTTTGCCAATCAACAAGGATGAAGAGGTATTCGCAAAAGCATTTTGCAGCACAGCCATGGCGATAAGACCCGGCGCCAAAAAGCTGGCGAAGGGAATGCCTACAACTTCCCGGCCACCCCGGCCCAGAGCGACCGTAAAAATAACGAGAAACAAAAGGGTTGTGACAGCAGGCGCAATGACGGTTTGCAGAAAAACCTTTAAGAAGCGATTGACTTCCCGGCAATATAAAGTCCACAGCCCAAGGGCATTAATAGACCCAATGCGCCGACTGGACCAGGCGTTCTCATCTATCCCTTGGTTGGTATTTAAAGCCTTTGCCTCTTGCGTCACGGCGCACTCCCGTTTAAATGGCGGTCTAATTTGACTATCCAAGCGGCTTAGCATTGAGACAAGTGCACTGGCAACATCGCTTTAACATGCTCAGCACTGGCAAAGGGCGACAAAGCGCTTTATAGTCACATTCCAACTGGATGAATATAAGGACAGAGGCGAGAATGGCCTGGACAGACGAACGCATCGCGAAATTATCAAAACTGTGGGATGAAGGCTTCAGCGCCAGTCAGATTGCGGAACGTTTAGGCGAAGGTGTCACCCGCAATGCCGTTATCGGTAAAGCCCATCGTCTGGGCCTGAAATCCCGCCCATCTCCTGTAAAATCCGCCAATGCCAAAGGTGGACGTCCAGCGAAAAAAGCGAAGCCCGCAAAACCCGCCAAAATCACATTGCTGGATTTGACGGAACGCATGTGCAAATGGCCATCAGGCCATCCCGGCGATGATGACTTCCAATTCTGCGGTAAGAAAGCAGCGCCTGGCCTGCCTTATTGCGAAGCCCATTGTGAAGAAGCCTATCAAAGCCAAAATGTGCGGAAAGACCGCAAAGCAACAGCCTTTTTCGGCGGTCGTTAAGGCTGGGCCTCCTCTTCCATCAAGGTGATATTTTCAATCGGACAGGTGAAACCTGATCGGGTGGTGATGACATCTGTGCTGCATAAGCGCAGGCCGCTAACGCTGTAGTAAAATGAGTCATCAAACTTCAAGCTGGGGCATTCAAAGCTCAATCTGACCTCATAAGTCCGACCATTTTTCAAATGAAAATGGATTGTCTCGTCATCAATGATGTCACTATCAGCGACCTGTGGAAGTGGAATGCAGTCCGAGATTTTGTTTTCATTATCTTGAGCCAATGCGGGGCCAATACTGCCTAAAGCAGGCAATAAGGCGAGCGCTGTCAAAACAACTGTGAAGTTCCGCACCTTAATTGGCCTCCCAAAAACTACAATCTACACTCCCTTAGCTGAAGCGAAGATGAATAGGGAGAGCTGAGAAGTCAAATATATAAGGAGTAGAATAAGAACAGTGGGATCTGCCTAGATGACGGAGTATCACAAACCCAAAACCTGATAAACCTGCGACGCGACGCTGAGTTTCCTCAACGCCTACGCCGCAGTGCCCCCATCCCCAAGAGGCCTAAACCAAGTAATGCCAACGCAGAAGGCTCTGGAACCGCAGTAATTGTTTCGCCGTTATCAACCGGTACAATCTGATTATCACCAGTGTTGCCGCCACCATTGGAGCCGCCGTTGTTGTTGGAGCCATCGCCATTATTTGAACCGCCACCGTTGTTGGAACCACCACCGTTATTCGAGCCGCCCCCATTGTTGGAGCCGCCACCAGAATTTGAGACCACAGTCGGCTGGTCGCCCATATCTGTAGGCGTATCAGGAAGATCTCCGCCAGGTGTGAAAACGGGCGGTGAGTTATCACCATCGGAATTGGAATTGTCCGGAAAAATCGTATTCAAAGGCAAACTGCTACCCCCACCGGAGCCGCTGCCAAAGCCGCCGCCAAACGCCCCATTATAAGCCTGATCCATATTGACAGCATCGCCACCATTGGATGAACCACCACCAAAGCCGCGGCCAGAAGACAGCCCTCCACCAAAAAACGGAGAAGACGTTCCTGCATTCCCGCCAGCGCCCGGCGCAATATTACCGAAGATCGGATCAATAGGTTTGGGTATAGCGCCTTCGCCTGCTTCTGGAATGGGAAAAGACTCCTCATCCAGAACAGCCCCGTCATCGAAGTCTGTTACATAAAGACGACGATCACCGACTGATGCCACCCGCGTCGGGGCAATGCAGCCTGCGGCTTCCAGCGCAGCTAAGCGATCTTTATCAGACCCCGCCTGGCGCAAAAGATAAAGGCATTCATCATTGCGCTGATAATCATAGAATTCATCATTGTTTACCGCGATTTCGTCACCTCTGGGAACGAAATTCGGCAGGCCGCCAAAATACCAAGGCAAGGTATCAATGGCGGTTGCTACAATCAAAATGAAGAAGATGGCGACAGCCAGTCCTGCCACATCCCGTTTTCTAGATTTATAGCGCATATCAACGGTCCCCTAACGTCGATCGTCCTAAAACAGGTCGTTCGGGCCATGGATACGCAAGAAGCTTGCCACATTAGATTTGATGAATAGTCTTAAGAGTCTAGGATATACAACTTAAAGATGATATTACCAAAGTGTAAAGAAATCCGATATTCAATTGATTAACCAATTTTGTTAAGGGTTTTGGTTGAGAAGTTAGAGATTTTCCACACTTCCCGACCACAGAAGTAC
>JASFRS010000186.1:0-4785 GCA_050114795.1 Sphingomonadales bacterium | reverse complement strand
GTCACGGCTTCCTGCTGACGCGCGTTCACGTGTGTAATAATCGAAACCGAGTGTGATATTGCCACGATCATTACTGACGCCTGCGACGAGCGAGGTTCGATAAACTTCGCCGCCACCAGCTTCGGGAAGGCGTACGCCGCCAGAGATGTCAATGCCGTCAAAATCGCTTTTCAATTTGACGTTTACAACACCGGCCACAGCGTCAGCGCCATAAATTGTGGATAAACCACCTGTCAGAATATCGATATTCTCAACAAGACCCAATGGCAGCAGATTAATGTCTGGCTGAGCGGGAGCGCCGCGTGCGCCTGCCAGGCCAAATCGACGACCATTAACCAGAACCAATGTCCGTTCCGGGCCTAAACCCCGCAAGTCAATGTTTGAAGACCCGATACCACCAGATGGTGGGGCTTCAGTGGCGTTCGTGTTGCCAGCGTTCGTGTTGATGGAAAAATCAATTTGTTTGCCGCTTGATGTTGTAGAACGCTGCAGCAGCTCTGAAACGGTGGTAACACCTAAACGACTTGCTTCTTCGGCATCCAACACCTGCAGTGGCGTGGACGAAGAAAAGGCGTCCCGCTTAATTCTGGAACCTGTGATAACAATTTGCTCAACAACTTCCTCTTCCTGCTCTCCCAATTGATCGGCGACTTGCGCATTTGCCGGAACCGACAAAGATGCAAATCCCCCCCCAATCAATGCAACCGCAACGCCTCTATGAAGCGCAGTGCGATAGAGTTTCCTATTAAACTCTCTCATTTATGTTTCCTCTTCGCAGTTAAGTTTTATTTATGATCTGACCTCTTGCCCTACACAGGCAAACGGGCAGACCGGCCCGCATTTTTTGCGTGGCTCTGCTGCGTATACACGTGAATGAGGATGTGGGAAAGATATGGAAAGTTTAATATTCAAAAAGTGGTATTTTTATCACTTATTTGGTTTGGGGTTAAAACTATCTTATCGTTGATTAATTATTTTGCATAATCAACTAATGGTTGTTTTTCTTATATGATTTTAAGTATAGGAAAAAAGAAAGTGACGACCCGTAGGTCGTCACTCTCGTTTTTGGATGTCAGCTTAGAAGGTGAACTTCAAATTAGCTGAATAAATGCGGCCTAATACGTCATACAAGCTTGGGAAGGTATTCCCGGAGTTGAAGGACGTTGAGCCGGTTTCATTACCGATGATCGGCGGCTTCTTATTCGCAATATTGGTGACCAAACCACTCAAACGTACGTTTTCTGTGATTTGGAACCCTGCGGAGAAGTCGAAGTAGTTGAATGCACCGATCTGCTGGAAGGCAGGGAATAAAAAGGAGGCTTCATTCGCCTGCGCTTTCATACTACCGATACGCCGCCACAGAATGGATGCGTCGAACTCATCTTTGTTCCATGACAAACGAGCTGTATGGCGCCATTTCGGAACCGGATCACAGGACGTGCCATAACGGCCTTTACATACAATTAGGTCGGATGCGGCAGTCGTTTGAAACTCGCTGGTCAAATACATGTTCGCATTCATGCTGAATGACAGGCTTCCCCAATCATCAAGTTCATATCCGGTGCGAATGCCAAATTGCAGGCCCTCGGATCGGACAAAATCGAAGTTGGTGAAAAAGGCCGGTACACCCGTTCCAGAAACAGTTAAAGCGCCGCCGATACGGACGATACCAGCGCAAGCTTCAGGGTCTCCTAAAACATAGCAGAGATCCAGAGATTCTTGCCCGGTCGGCGTGTCAATATAATCGCGGATGTTGATCCGGTAGTAGTCCAAGGACAACGTCGTGCTGGTAAAGTTGCCAGCATTGGGATCGAATTGCCAAACTACACCGGCAGTGCGAGTCCGCGCTGTTTCAGGATCAGGCAGATCGGCTTGGTTTGTGCCGGTAAAGACATTCACTTGACCGGAAATGATATCCTGAACATTGCCAACCAACGAAGAAGGCACGCCGGTTGCAACGCAAAGTGCAGCCAAATCGTCACTGATCACCCCTGTGTTGCCAACTGAACATGGGTCAAAGGTGGCATTGTCCAAACCAGTTGTGATCGGTGAACCGATTTCCCCGATATTGGCCACGCGAACCGCCCGTTGTTCCATATAGCGGAAACGCAATCCAGGAATGGTTTCCCAGGTTACGCCAGCTTTCCAGGTTGACGTATCGCCTTGTGGGTTGAAGCTGGAGAAGCGAAAACCGGCTTCAAGAGACAGGTTTTCGATGCCTTCTACACCTTCAACAATTGGCCAGATACCTTCGATAAAGCCTTCCCATGCCCGGTATTCAGAGCGAATGGGGAGACGGTTACCGCCGGCACCACCTTGGCAGCTTGACGGGGCAAGTTTCAAACATTCATCCGGAGATGAGCTTGCCACTTCTTTCCGATGCTCAAAGCCAACAGCCAGTGAGAGGCCATTTTCAGACCATGGACTGCGGAAGCGTTCCACTTCGCCTGATGCAGACCCGTGAATTACAGTCTGCGAGGCTTTGCGGAGGTCGCTGGCAATGGCAATAAAGAAGCCATCATCCCGTTGTTGATCCGTAATTGAACCCAATGGGCCAAAGACGTTGATCGGCGTACAAGGTGCTGCGGTAACAGCCCCTGTTACGGAAATACACTGATCCGGATCAACAGTATTGATGCCAAGTTGTAGGTTCGTTAGATTGGTAAAGCCATCCCGTGTTTCCACGAAATCACTTTCACCGCGTTGCCAGGACACATCATAGTTCCAGCCTTCAAGCCACGGGATTTCACCGCGAATACCCCAAAGCAATTGCCATTGGTCAGTATCAAACAGGCCGGTACGTGGACCGAGCTCCAAGGTTCTGCGACGTGCTGTGGATAAGAAAGCGTCACCAAAGTCACCGTCTACACCTGTTCCAAGGTCAAACATGCCGTTACCATTCACGTCAACGATACCAGCTTGTAAGAAGCCCATTGGGTCAGCGGCTAGAATGGCGGCATCGTCCGGGTTCATTGGGTCAAGTCCAGCAACATATTCCGCTGCAAATGTGTTCAAATCATCAAGGATCGCAGTGCGAACTGCGTCGGAGAAGAACGGATTGCGGAGCGGAACGGTGAAACTTTGTCCAAATGTACCTGATGGTGCGATCTGGAATTCAACCCCACTGGATGAGAACCCGGCGCGGCCATACATTTCTACCCATTCATTGATGTCATAATGGGCGGTGGTAAAGGCTTGCCAACGCCGTTGTGGTGTTTGGTAATAGTTGAACGGGTTGAAGTTGAACCGCGCACAACGCTCCCCAACAGACATGTCATCACGGAATTGGAAACTTGTGCCGGAGCGTAAGTCCAATGTGCCTGGAATAGCTGTCGTTGAGCCGACGTTTGTGGCAAAAGCCGTTGAGAATTCGGTGTTGCCCGAGCAATCGCCTGGAGGTGTCGCTGGCGGTTCACCAAGACCGGAGCCCGTGTCACTGGCAACGCCAAACAGGCCATATGAACGGTCTGCAAGGAGAACCGACTTCCGATCTGTAAATGTTGCAGACAAGGTCACATTACCGCGGCCATCTGCGATGTTGGATCCAAAGAGGACGCTAACATCATAGATATCCCCACCACCGTCATTGGTGGTTGAGAAGCCTCCATCGATTTCGATGCCTTCAAAGTCTTTCTTCAAGATGAAGTTGATGGCGCCGGACATGGCATCAGAACCGTACACTGCAGAAGCACCGCCGGTAATAATGTCAACGCGTTCCAGCATATTAATTGGAACGAAGTTCACATCAACAATACCATTGATGTCATGCGGGTTGACCCGCTTGCCATCAATCATAATGAGTGAGCGTTCCGGACCTAAGCCTCGAAGGTCAACTTCTGCCCGACCGGCCGTACCGTTGTTCACGTTCTGACCATCGCCTGGGATTGTGATTGGTAAATCACGGAAAACCCGTTCGATGTTTGGTGTGAATTTTTGTTCAATTTCTTCCAAGCCCACAACGGTGATTGGGCTTGCCGCTACGATATCCGGGTTTTGGATACGCGTACCGGTAATGATGATTTGTTCAACTTCTTCCTGAAGCTCTTGTTCAGCAACTTGATCTGTTACTTGTGCGAGTGCAGCCGCACTCATCACAGAAGTAGCAAGAAAAGTAGCTGCACTTCCAGTTAGAGCCGAACGAAATCGCCTCTTGTGAAATAGCATCACTGTGCCTCCCCCTAAATTAAAACAACATATTCAAAATGTTGGAATATGCTTTAGATGAAGCAATGCATAGTAAATGTAATATCAATTTACTTTGTTTACATTTCATCTTTTTAAAAGAAAGCAATCTTAATCATTACTGTAAATACTAAAGAAATTATATGTATGTAAGAAAAAAGAATTTGTTGTATAAAATCTACATAGTATTGATAATACATTATTAAAAGTTTATATTAACAAATGAAAATACAATTTGATTATCTATTTAATTTTAATGTGGAAAATAAAAATTTATATTCAATAATATTGTTATTTAATCTTTGTATTTATTTTTAGAGTGTTAGGTAAAAAGAGTGATATTGCGCAGTCAGATAATTGATCTTGCTTGGCTGATTATTGTGGAGCCTATATCCATCGAGGTTTAGACGCGCCTAGGGGCGCTTATCATCCAAAATCATTTGCCTTGAGATATATCGCTTTAGGGTCGGCGAGCAATACCGTTCGCATTAGTGGGGCATTGCTAACGATGGCAATTATTCCTTCCGTCGCAACTTTGTATTTATGTGCTCTATGGTGCGGGAAATGGCGCCCGTTCAATAGTTGTAAAATTGCAACTACAGT
>JASFRS010000185.1:0-4803 GCA_050114795.1 Sphingomonadales bacterium | reverse complement strand
GACCGCGCCTGTTTCGAGCTCCTAAAACGCGCTTAGACGCAAGCCCGCTATTCCAAACACTATGAAATTACCCGCGAAGGCCTGGAGTGGTTGGGAAAGCGGGTTGCGCAATTACTGGGGTTAATACTCGACAGGAAGCTTCGCTAGTTAGCGCCTGCGGCTATACGCTGTTGAGCAGAGTCAACAATTCTGAACAGATGATTGGTTAGCAAGATGGTTTCCAACGCTTCCTCGGGCTTGTCTATCTGAACGTCCCTGTGCGCATTTGGGTTTCGGAAATAACCATAAGCTCCAGCAAATAGATTGCTTTGCGCTTCTTGCTCAGCAGGTTCTAAAGACAGGTCGACCAGCGGGCCTGCGTCATTACCATTTTTGGCAACCTTAAATGCGGCTCGCATTAAACTGAGACCATGCATGTCATTACCAAACCCGGAAGCCTCCCTCACATATATTTCAAGCTGTTTAAAGCCAAACGATACGGCGTCATCAAAGTGTGCTCTGACAAAATTACCCCAAATGCGGTCCCTAATCCGCTCGTGTAAGGCGCCCTTTGGCAATAATTTGGCTGCTTTAAACTCGAAAAAAGTTGGATCGTCATTAATGGCTTCAGCTTTGCGTCCGAGAACCCTGTAACCCGCATTTCCATTATTGACGTCTGGCACCAATAAGCAGTTGATTTCCAGCCAATACCAAGCTTCATGCAAGAAACTAATAGCTGCACGAAATTGGGGGTGGTTTTGAGCAGCATTAATTAAAGTGTTTACAATGAATGGTCCTGGGCCTAGCGACTTCAAAAAGAGAAGTATAGCTAAGCTCAGCTCTTCGACTTCTAACGAGAGAATGTTATCGGCGTCGCCATTAAATTGGTCAAAAAATCTTTCCATTTCTCTAAAGCTCTATTTTTCAGGATAAGGGGTGAAGCCCCCAAAGGGCTTCACCCGGAGTTTGTAAAAAACCTATTCTCGCGTAAACACATCACTACCCACAATGGCGTTTGTGCTGCCGTCCATGGCGAGAACCCAATTGGTTGTTATGGTGTCGCCAGAGGTGCTGACTACACCACTCCAGCGGGTGACGGAATCGCAGTCTGTTGTTACATTGGTCCAGTTGACCGCGAAGGTGATGTTATTCCCCATGGAGGGAGCAGTGGCATGAAATTGGCCTTCGACTTGGAAAGTGTCAGATTCTGTCGCGCATGGGAAGCTAGTGGTTTCCCCATTCACATAGGTTCCTGTAAACTGGCCATAAGGCCCCACATTTGTGATTGTTAGAACGGAATTCCCCGCGCTGACCCATTGATTTGGCGCAAGCGGGGTTGATAAGTCAGATTTTTCACCCACTTCATGATGGTCAGCGGAGGCAGTTAAAAATAACACGGGTACGAGGCAGCCTAAGCAAAATAATGCTTTCATGGTTATTCCCCCAAATAGGGCGCAAAAGCGCGCATGTGTACGCATAAGCAACACCTACCCTAATCATGATCAACTTCGATGGTGAAACTGGCTTTGATGCCATAGTGGTCTGAGCAGCAATAGGTGCCACCATCAAAGCTGGCTAATTCTTCAGTCAAGATCATCTCATGACCGGTCGGAGTGACTGTCATTTTGCCATCGCTGCTGGACGCATAGAAGATGTGATCCGGCCTGGTACATTGGCTGTCTTTATCCGGGTTGAAATGCCGCCAGGTGTTGTTGCAGATAGATACGGTTCCATTGGATGCACTTGGATCATCGCAATTGCACACCATGTCTGTGCTGGGATCGACAATCGTCATGCCAGCATCGTCCAGGTAATAAGGCACGACCAGTTCTGAATATTTTTCGGCATCCGTTGAAGCATTGAAATCGCCCATCAAAAAGACCGCTGAATCAGGATGATGGTTTTTCCCGCGGAACTGCCGCAAACGCTCCCCCGAGCTTTTAAAACAGCATGTGACGCTGCTTTTGAAATCCGAATAATTGGTCGGCATATGCGTGTTCATCAAACCGATACGGTGCTCAACATCCGGATTGTCCGGACAGACATATTTCGCCTGCGTGAAGACATAGCCTTTGCCGGTCGGCAAATCCTGTCCGGACCATGAAGGGCCGCAGCGCAGGATATAATCATAATAGTCCTTCTTATCGAAATCGGAAAAGCGCGGTGAGCCGAAAAGAATGAGGCCCGATTGGTTAAACCCCGCTTCCCGTTCAATTTTGTTCAGTAGGTTATCCGGCCAGCAGTGATAGGCATAAATGCCGTTGTCTTTAAAATAAGAGACGAAATTGTCTGCATAATTTCCATCCCAGACCTCTTGCAGGCCAAGGACATAAAGATCAGATGGTGATGTATTTCGGCTGGCGAAATAACTGCGGATGGCGGATTTTCGCTCATCATCGCCAAATTCCTGACCGGACAGCTTTCCAATCATATCCCCAAATAAATGAGTGTTATAAGTCTCTATAGTCAGATTGATGACGCACATACTACTTCCCCCCGTTATTCCCCCAAACGCCGGTTAAGCAACATGTGCAAGTTGAGAGGGAAAGCTTAAGGGTTGCCACTCGTCTGAGCAAGCTTCAAGCTTGTATTGAAGCTTGGGTCGGGACTGATCAAAGCAATAACTCTTTGATAAAATGATCTGCAGTTACGTCTTTGTTGAGCCTTTGAAGCGATGCGGGACATATAAAATTGCTGCAGCGGATAAATTCCCAGCCAACAGAAGTGGGCGTACGGACAAAGCTGTTGCCGCTGCTGCCATGGGTTCATAACCAAGAAGGATCATCGCACCGGCAAGGCCGGCTTCTGAGACACCAAGTCCACCCACAGTTAGGCCTATTGCCCCAACAAAGTTGAGCACCGCCAATACCAAGAGCAGATCCAAAAGGCTTAATGACAATGACACCGCCTGAAAAGCCATGAATATTGCAAATAAAGACAGCGACCATATGCCGATTGAAACAATAGCAGGCAGGAAGATTGACCTGAATATATTGGCTTGAGCTTGAGCTTGATCATTATTTTGATCCCTAGCCCGTAAAAAAGGAGGGCACAATCGATGCATGCGCCAGCTATTGGGCATGAGCCTTGGGGCGAAGGGGACCATAAATTGTGTGGCCAATACCAAAATGGCCAGGATTAGAAACAGCTCTGGAAAGCCTGAAAATTGTCCAAACCCTGCGAGAGCTGCAGCAATCAATATAAGAGCATCGCGGGTTCTAACTGCCAATAAAGCCGGAACTGTTTTGTCCCCTCCTAAACCTGTCACGCGCTCTGCAAGCCCTGGAAATCCAAGGTCACCCAAACCACTTGGAGCGAGAGTGAAGAGGAACTGATGCCGCCCTGTGAGCCCCATCCAATCCCAAAGTGATATCTTTAAACCGCCGGAAACAGTCATGCGAATGAGACTTGCGCGGCCAATAAGGCCAGCAGCATAAGCCACTGAAATGATTAAGAAGTTCGTAGGTTGAAATCCGGAAAAATCAACCGCACCGATGTCAGCGATACGAAAAAGAACGCTTAGAAAAGCGATTGATAAAACCAAAGCTAGCAGCCATCGCCAGAGTTTAGACATCATAGCCCAATTCCGCTGCTAATGGTCCACAAATGCGTACAACGGCACCTTGAGGCTTTTCGATATCCCCTTTGGGACGCGCATTGCGGTGTCGTTCTGAATCCGCAAAATCCTGTGGAAACCCACCAGGAAGGGCTAAACCCTCAAACAGCGCCTTGCTGGCCGTATCCCTTTTTTCCAGGTCCTCACCAAAAAGATCTTCACTGTGTACTGTATGAAAATCTGTCGCAGATTTGGAAAGGGCGAGAAGGCGTTCATTGCACCAACGCCACCGCCACAGGGCCTTTTCAAATTCTGATAAATGAGACCACCCTTCTGGCCGTGGCGCAGGATAGGGTTTGGCAAAGGGAATATAATCAATCACATGGCGATAACGCGTTGAGGCTTTAAACACGGACATGGATGCGGCCCACTCTTCGGGGTGGCGCACCAAATGTACGACCCTCGTTTCCACGCCATCTTCCGGTATCAAATCTGATAAAGCGCAAAGAAACGGGTTTAATTCGATAAAGGCATGACCATCACCAATCCCTTTATCATGAAGGAGACAGCGCGTTCGGTTGAACCAACTGCGTAAGAGTGAACCGCCTATCCCAAAGTCGTTTCGGGCATTCGCAAGCATCATCTGCCAGCGGCTGGGGGATGGTTCATGAACAGCCTTTACACCTTCAACAGTATTAAGAAGATGCGTTAAAAAGACAGTCCCAGTACGCCCAGCGGACAGGATATAGCGCCGTATGACTTTATTTTTCCTCATGTCGCCGGTCACTCACTCCCTCCACAGGCAGAGAAGCCATCTGGTCCAATTGCAATAAAGGAGAGATCAGCAAAGCGTTTGCGCTCTCCAAGGCGGAGCAATTCAGATTCAACAGCTTTCTCAAGCCAGATATCGCGCCAGACAATCAATGAAACCTCATATTTCTGCAAAATATTGCAACGGGTCAAAATATCCGTTTCAGGTGCGAAAAACATCCTGTTATCAGCTTGACGTTCCAGCATGTCAGGAACTTCCGCGAAAAGCCGTGGGATAGCAACAACAGAAAGAGATGTCGCTTCGATTGGGAAAGCCGTCGGCCCCTGCGCAATTGCTATGGACCCCTTAGGGACTAAGGTTTCAGCAAATTCAGACGCTGCGACTATGCCGCTGCTCCATGTCCTGGGCTGGTTGGGAATAATGCCGGTTTCCAAAAATATCTGAGCACGATTGTATTTGGTGCCCGCAATAAAAGCTGCCGTGAGAACAGTTCCTA
>JASFRS010000184.1:0-4833 GCA_050114795.1 Sphingomonadales bacterium | reverse complement strand
GAACGCAATACGCCTGAATGGTATGCTTTTGGGCTTTTGGACATTTTGGCGTTGCAAGGCTCTGACAGTGCGCTTTATCAGAAATTGGTGAAGGAAAAAGGCTATAGCTCCAACGTCTTTGGCGGCCTCAATATGTTGGGCAATATGTTCAATTATAATGGCCCAATGCTTTGGATTGGCGCTTTAATCCACGATCCAAGCGCTGAAAGCGACGCCATCGTGGCGGATGTGGAAACCACATTGGCAACTTATCGGGATGCACCGGTAAGTGCAGCGGATCTGGAGCGCGCACGAACCAAGGTTCGCTCGACACTTTATGACCTGGCTGGATCATCCACCCGTTTTGGGCTTGTGGATTTGCTCGCAGTCTTTGCGCTCTTTGATGATAACCCTGCTCGCATCAATGAAATTGAAGCAGGCTTTGAAGCCGTTACACCGGAGCTAATCCAGCAAACGGCGCAGGCATATCTTGTTCCTGAAAACCGTACAGTTCTCACTGTTCAACCAGCGCCAAAAGGGGAATAAGCATGTCTTTCATGGATTTTAAAATGACTGGAATTCGGACCATTGCAACGGCTGCCTTTTGCGCCATTAGCTTAGGCGCTGTAGCACAAGACATGCCGCCTGCTGGAGAAGCGCGGGATTTCAATATCCCTGAGCCGACAGTGGTAGAATTCGAAAACGGCCTACGCGCCACATTTGTTCAATATGGCAATGTACCAAAAGTCACTATATCAGCCCGGGTTCGGGCTGGTGATTTAAACGAGCCGGAGAAAAATGGCATTGCAGGCATGCTGGCTTCCATGATGGAAGAAGGCACCACCAGCCGCAGCGCCCAGGACATTGCCTTTGAAGCGGCAAGCATGGGTGGCGAACTCGCTATTAGCGGCGATACGTCAGAAATTACCCTTGGCATTGATGTATTGAGCGAGCACGCGACCAAGGCGGCAGAACTTGTGGCTGATGTGTTAATGAATGCGACCCTGCCGGAAAGTGAATTGGCGCGCATAAAACAAGATGCATTACGGAATCTCTCTGTCACTTTGAGCCAACCGCAACCACAAGCAAACAAGGCTTTTGCCAAGCTCATCTATGGGGACCATATTTATGGCAAACCTTATGCTGAGGAAGACGTGCTGTCGGCTTTAACGATTGAAGACTTAAAAGCGTTTTATGATGCAGAATTGGGGGCCAAGCGGACCAATATTTATGTGGTCGGTCAATTCGATGAAGCTGCCATGAAGGAAACTTTGGCGAAAACCCTGGGCACCTGGAAAAGCGGCAAAGATATGATTACCGAAGTGCCACAAACGCAAACAGCACTTCGCGTTCATATGATTGATCGCCCGGGCGCCCCACAATCCACGCTTTATTTAGGCTTGGCCGTCCCCGATATTCATAGCGCGGACAAAACAGCTCTGGATGTGATGAACACCATGTTAGGCGGATCATTCATCTCTCGTATCACAGCCAATATTCGTGAAGATAAGGGCTATACCTATTCCCCACGCAGCGGCATCACAGATTTTTACGGCGCATCCCATTGGGTGCAACGGGCTGATGTGACAACAGAAGCTACAGCGGCTTCTTTGACGGAAATCTTCAAGGAAATTGACCGCCTTGCCAATGAAGATGCGAGCGAGGAAGATGTTGCTTCTTATAAAAACTTCCGCACCGGTGTCTTTGTTCTGCGAAACGCAACACGGGGCGGGATTATTGGCCAATTAGCCAATCTGGATTTCCATGGCCTACCACGTGAACGGCTGACCAATTTCGTCGCAGATACGATGGCTGTCAGCGCTGCTGATGTAAAGCGGGTAACGGCTGAATATATCAATCCTGCGCAGATGACTTTGGTGCTGGTCGGTGATTTAGCCAAGATACGCGAAAGCGTTGAAAAGCTTCCGCAATTTGAAGAGGCAGACATCACCGTCGCCGAATAAAATCAACGCCCGCCGGGGAGCACCCCGGCGGGCATTTTGTTTTTGAGGAATAAATCTTATGGGCCGTATTATCATTGGTATTGTTGTTGGCGTCATTCTCGCCAATATCGTTATCTTCGCTGTGGAAGCCATTGGGCATGTCATTGACCCGCTGCCGGTCAATGTGGTCGATATGGAAAGCCTATCGGCACATATAATGGCGAACCCTATTCCCGCCCTGCTCTTCCCGCTTGCGGCTTATCCTTTAGGTGCATTTATTGGGGCCATTGCCGCGCATAGTATTTTCAAAGGTGCGGATATCTGGCCCGGGCTAACTGTTGGCGGGATTGTGACTTTGGGCGTGCTGACCAATATTTCACAGGTTGAACATCCTATGTGGTTCAATGTGCTGGCCCTTTTACTTCCTATACCCTTCAGCTATTTAGGGATAATGCTCAAACAAAAAAGAACAACAGACTGAGACCTTTATGGCTGAATATGAAATCGCCGCCCAGGCGGAGCAACGCGCGCCTTATCAACGCATCGGCTTTGCCTTAGGACCCATTGTCGCCCTCATTCTCCTTTTCTTAAGCCCGCCTGAGGGGCTGAGTTTAGAAGGCTGGCGTGTTGTCGCCCTACTCGCCTGGATGGCAATTTGGTGGGCAAGTGAAGCTATTCCGGTTCCAGCCACATCGCTTCTCCCCATTGTGGCCATTCCTTTGCTAGGTGTCGGCAGCGTGGGGGAAGCAACAGCACCTTTTGCCAATCCGGTGATTTATCTTCTGCTTGGCGGCTTCGTATTGGCCTTGGCATTAGAGCGGTGGAGTTTGCACCGCCGTATCGCCCTGGGGTTTTTAGCAAGGGTTGGCGACCATAAGCTCGCCATCCTTGGCGGTTTCATGATCGTTTCTGCCTTTCTCTCCATGTGGATATCCAACACGGCTACGACCATGATGATGATGCCGATCGCCTTGAGCGTTGCTTTGGCCATACGCGGTGGGGAAGATAGGTTGCATGATCCTTTCACGCTGATGCTGCTGTTGGGCATTGCCTATGCGGCCAGTATTGGCGGCATGTCGACTTTAGTTGGCACAACGACCAATGCTGTAGCCGCGGGCTATATGCGCGAAAGCTTTGACGTGGATTTGGGCTTTGCTGACTGGATAAGCTTTGGCTTGCCCACAGTTTTGATTTTCCTGCCCGTTGCCTGGGTGATTTTGACCCTTCTTACCAAGCATCGCTTGGGCGTCGAGGGTCAAGCGTCGAACCCCGCAGCACAGGATTATGTACGTCAGGAATTAGACGCCATGGGTCGCATGACGACGCCCGAAAAGCGCGTGGCATGGCTGTGCGTTGCAGTCGCGATTCTATGGCTGTCCCGACGGGATTTGAATGTACTGTTGGGCGGCACTTATCTATCTGATGCGGGCATTGCCATTGGTGGTGCGGTCGCGCTGTTCCTGATACCTGCTGGAAAAGAACATAAGGACAAATTCCTTTTAAGCTGGAATGACACCACCCGGATGAACTGGGGTGTGCTTTTGCTTTTTGGTGGCGGTTTGAGCTTGGCGAGCGCGGTGGACCGCTCCGGCCTCGCCGCCTACTTAGGGCAGGCTTTAGCAGATTTTGCAACGCTACCGCCCTTTGTCATGATTGGCTTGATTGTAACCTTGGTGGTGTTTTTAACGGAACTCACCAGCAACACCGCAACGGCGGCAACCCTGATGCCAGTACTTGGCGCACTTGCAAGAGAAGCCGGGATGGACCCGCTTCTGCTTGTCGCCCCCGTGGCCATGGCGGCCTCAGCGGCGTTTATGCTGCCTGTGGCGACAGGGCCTAATGCAGTGGTCTATGGCTCTGGACGGGTCCGAGTGCCGGATATGGCCAAAACCGGATTATGGCTGAATATGGCAGCGATTGTCGTGATGAGCATGGTTGCTCATTTCTTGCTGCCCGCGATTTTGAGATAAAGCCAAAAATCACACCGCCCCGCGCAACAGGGCAAACTATATGCGCGAGGCGGTTCGTTTATCCGGGGTGTTTAAGGTCTCAGCCCACGTCCACGGCGCAATAAAGTGCGACATGTGGATTTGGGAATATGAACCTCAAAACAATCCCGATGCAAAATGCCACAGCCAACGAAGTCCACGGCAGTGCGCGCACCCATCGACCCCCGCGTCTTAGCGTGGAACGGATGCGGCTTCCAATGTGAGCATACAATGTGATAAACGAATGGTCAGCCATTCGAACCTCCTTTGCAGGTTGGTGTGGTTAGGCTCAGTTGGGTGCGGGAACACCCTTCTGGGCCGCTCTCTTTTGTGAGAGCATCAAAACCTTAGCGTGTGTGAATCGTATATACAAGTATGTAATGTTGAGACACGGGCGCGCGAGGTTCCGCATTATTTTTTTGACCTCAATCGCCGGCGCGGGCATCCGCCCGCTTAGGCTTCCGCGCAAAAGTGCGCGACGGCCGTGCGGCCTTACAGCTTTTCAGCTATGAAAAGCTGGGGACCCAGACTAATCGGCACCTCTTTTGTTCGGAACTACCCCTCACCCCGCCCCTCTCCCGCAAGGGGAGAGGGAGGGTGTTTAGGGCACCATCTGGATTCCCTCTCCCCTGGCGGGAGAGGGCTAGGGTGAGGGGGGAACAGAAGCTTAGCCGACTAGCCTGGGTCCCCAGCTCTCATAACGAGAGCTGTAAGCGCGACCGCGCGTCGCGATAGCCCGGAATAGCGAAGCTATGAAGGATCAGCGTTATCGCGTAGCCAAGCAGACGGATGTCTGCGCCCGGCGCTTGAGGTTAAAAAAAACAAACAGGAACCCCGCGCTCCCACATCTCACCCCGCATCACCCCCAGCTCTCATAATGAGAGCTGTAAGGCCGACTGGCCGTCGCGATAGCCCGGAATGGC
>JASFRS010000183.1:0-4863 GCA_050114795.1 Sphingomonadales bacterium | reverse complement strand
TGGGTGCCTTAAAGGCCCTCTGGCCACAGGATTTACCCACAGGGGCTATTCATGCCGATCTCTTTCCTGACAATGTATTTTTCCTAAAAGACGAGGCCGTCGGTGCTATTGATTTCTATTTCGCCTGTACGGATGCATATGCCTATGATATCGCCATTACGGCAAATGCCTGGTGTTTCAACGAGGAACACAAATTTGAAGAGGCACGTTTTAAAGCGCTGATATCAGGCTATAATTCCACTCGTAAATTGGAAAAGCGCGAAGAACAAACTCTTGTCATCTTATGCCGTGGGGCGGCTTTGCGTTTCTTGTTAACCCGCGCGCATGACTGGATTTTCCCACAGGAAGGGGCCATTGTGACACCCAAGAATCCCTTGGATTATGAGAAAAGATTGCAGCATTGGCGCAATTGGGGGCAGAATTAAATTTATGCAAGTCGAAGCCTTTACCGATGGGGCATGCAGCGGAAATCCCGGCCCGGGTGGCTGGGGTGTTGTGTTGCGCTGGAATAGCCATGAAAAAGAACTACGCGGTGCTGCGCGGGAAACCACCAATAATCGTATGGAGTTGCAAGCCGCAATTGAGGCATTGAACAGCTTGAAACGCAAATGCGAGGTGACTTTGGTGACTGATAGCCAATATGTTAAAAATGGAATTACCCAGTGGATTCACGGTTGGCGCAAAAACGGTTGGAAAACAGCGGGGAAAAAGCCCGTAAAAAACGCTGACCTGTGGCAGGAATTATCAAAGGCCTGCGAACGCCATAATGTCACTTGGGAATGGGTCCGTGGCCATATGGGGCATCCTGAAAATGAGCGTGCTGATGCACTGGCCCGAAAAGCAATTGAAGAACTAAGAGCAGGTGCCTGATGAATGACCAGCGCATGACATTGAAAGACATTGATGCGTTGGTGGCCCAGGGTGAATTAAGCGGTAAAGCTTATTGGCTCGCCGTTCGAACCATTCGTGATGGTCACGTTTGGAAACGCTGGGGCTTAATGGCGATTTTCGCCCTCGCCATTGCGCATTTAGGGGCCGCAATCAGTTTATTCATTGCAGCAAATTGGAACATCATCGGGCCTTTTACAAAATTAATTGGCGCTGGCGGCCTCATCATTGCCACCGGGCTGTTTGCATTTTTCCATGGGCTGGACACAAAATGGGGGCAGGCTTCCCTCATATTTTCCCAATTGCTTGTCGGGCTATGGCTAGTTGTCTTTTCCCAGATATATCAAACAGGCGCTGACCATTATCAGCTATTTCTGACCTGGGCGTTGTTAATCCTACCTTGGACGTTAGTTAGCGCCAATCAAGCCTCTTGGGTGGTCTTTTTAACAATAACCGTGATTGGATTATGGCTATACAGCTATCAGCATATTAGCCTGAACGGTATCGCTACAGTTTCAACAATGACGGCGACAATCACTTTGCTTTTGACCGGCGTTTTATCATTTGCTGAAGGGGCCAGACTAAGAGGGGCAGAATGGCTGACCCCCCAATGGGGTAGGTTACTTTGCCTTGCCGCCATAATTGCCCATGCGGATTATATGACTATACGCCTGCTGGTAATGGATAACTCAGGCGGCATGATGCGTATTGTCTTTGCGGCCTTTGCTCTGCTGTATCTCACCATTCTTTATTGGAATGCAAAACGTGGATTGGCACCTTTTGGTTTGACGGTCCTGGGGTGGGGCGTTTTTGTCGCTGCACATGCGATGTGGCTGGTTGCGAAATTGAGCACCGATTGGATCGTTCTCAGCTTATTTGCAGCCATTATGATAACAACGACGGCTTCCATGGCCTGGGTATTCTCTAAAGTACAAAAAGGGAGGTCAGGCGCATGACTAAAGCAACAGACCGCCCTTGGCATTTATCCATGATTTTAGTCATCAGCGGCTGGATTAGCGCGCTAATGCTACTTGCGGCCTTGGCCCTGGTCCTAAAACAATTCGGATTGCTGAAAGAAGGCCTGGGCATCGCCGTTGTGGGGGCTATTGCCCTTCCCATTTTTCTCATGAAAGAGAAAAGCGTTAACCGGCTGTTCTTTAAAGAAGCTATGACGCCAATGACTATTGGCGCGGCGCTTGCCATCACCTTTGGCGTGTTAGCGTTGACAGATGTCTATTTAGCCACCCCAGTTGCCTGGGCGGTACTTGTTTTATGCACGATGACAAGTCGCAATGCCTTCGTGCATTTCACACTCGTTATTACGGCATGGCTGTTCAGCTTTAGCGCACTGGGTGAAGAATTGTCGCCGCTATCAAGGGAGATATTCCTGGCCGCAGCGCTCATTGCTGCAAGTATTCTAACAGTTTTTCCCACAAAATATTTGATGGGTAAGTCCTATATGCTTCCCACACTACTCAGCCTTGGGTTTGTCCTGGCATTTGATGTCTTTGATTTTCACATCACCCAAAGTGCGTTCATCATCAAAGGTGCTACAGCTGCGATATTGCTCTTTGGACTTTGGACCTTGAATGAAAAACATGTGGGCTTGAAATCATTGCTGCTCGCAGCCCTCATTTTACTGGCACTAGCAGCCCTTCCAAATCCAATGACCGTGGCTTTGGTTATATTAGGCTTAGGCTGGGCAAAAGGAGACCGCAGCTTCGCCATCATTGGCAGCCTTTTATGCGCAGCGTTTCTCTTTCAATATTATACAAGCCTGGAATTAAGCCTCCTCCAGCGCTCTGCAATGCTCGGCGTTATAGGCCTGGCCCTGCTTGGCATTTATGAGGTGCAGCGGCGATGAATACATTACGGAAAACCATTTTCTGGATTGGGCTTCTAGCGATTTTAAGCAGCTTCGCCACACTCGCTTGGCAGAAAGAGCAGTTGCGCAGCACAGGTAAAGAATTGTTGCTGCCCCTGCGACCGGTAGACCCGCGCTCCTTGATTCAAGGCGATTATATGCGGCTGGCATTTGCCGATAGCGCTTTGCCACCGCTCGCCATGCAACAAATCATGCCAGCCCAAGGCACATTTATTTTTACGCGAGATGCTCAAAATATCGGGCACTATGCGCGGCTTGACCGCGGGGCAGCATTAGGCGTCGATGAAATTCGTTTAAAATATGAGGCAAAAGGACAAACTTTAGGTCGCCCCCTCATCATATTTTCAACGGACAGCTTTCTCTTCGGTGAGGGAAAAGCGCAGGACTATGCGCAGGCACGCTACGCCATCTTCCATGTTGATAATCTGGGAAATGCTTTAGTGACCGGGCTGGCGGATACAAATGCCAAGGCTATTCAGCCTTAACACCCTTTTCCAGAATGACAGGGGTCACATCTTCATAGGCTTCATCCTCGTCATTTCCCAACCAAGGGAGTGACAAGGCCAGGATTATGAAAAACACTGCAAATAGGCCAGCCATTACAGCGACAGCCAGACCAAGTGCCATAAAATAGCGACGTAGGCGTTCTTTCAAAGGTTCTTTGCCCAGGCTGGGGATGCCTGAGTTTTCGTCTTCCAAATTCATTGCACAGCTTCAACTTTTAAAGCTGAGCCATCAACAGAGACAACACGAACCGTTGTTCCCTGGGTTAGGCCATTAGGGCCGTGAACACGCCAAGGGCTATCCCCGACCTGCACGCGACCAACGCCATTTCTAATGTCTTCAATCAACTCAAACTCCTGCCCCACCAAACGGTCACCACGCTGATTAAGGCCTTCGCCTCCATCTTCGCTTTCGCGGCCACGGTAATAGCGGCGGCCTACAAAGATACTCACAACGGCCAATACACCGAAAACCCCCAACTGGGTATACCAGCTAAGCTCCGGTATCAACGCGACAATAAGACTGGTCACTAACGCCGCACTGCCAAGCCAGATAAGAAAGACGCCTGGCAATATCATCTCACCAATGGCCAGGACTAAGCCGATGCCTGCCCAAGTCCAGAATGTCCAGACTTCCATGTCAAACATTGCCTGTCCCCTTTCTATTATTTGGTGTTGGGTACGCTGCCCTGACTGCCACTTGAATTGCGTGAGCTGCCAGCATCTTTCACCAGTTCCGTTATACCGCCAATAGCACCGATAACACTGGATGCTTCAAGCGGCATGAATATTGTCTTCTCATTAGGCGACGAAGCAAAAGCACCAAGAGCATCCACATATTTCTGAGCAACAAAATAATTGATGGCCTGAGAGTCGCCCTCTGCAATGGCCTTTGAAACCATCTCCGTTGCTTTTGCTTCAGCTTCGGCGGCACGTTCTCGTGCTTCAGCATCCTTAAATGCGGCTTCCCGGCGACCTTCGGCTTCCAAAATCTTAGCCTGTTTTTCGCCTTCCGCCTTCAAAATCTCACTTTGACGCTGCCCTTCCGCTTCGAGAATCACTGCGCGTTTTTCCCGCTCCGCCTTCATTTGCCGCGCCATAGCGTCAACAATATCCACCGGTGGTTCAATATCTTTGACCTCGATACGGGTGATTTTAATGCCCCAAACTTCTGTCGCTGCGTCAATCACACTCAACAGGCGCGCGTTAATATCGTCCCGTTTCGAAAGTGTCTCATCAAGGTCCATAGACCCCATGACAGTCCGAAGATTAGTAGTCGTTAAATTCAAAATCGCATATTCAAGCTGGAACACTTCATAAGCGGCTTTGGCGGCATTCAATACCTGAAAAAAGACCACAGCATCCACGCGCACCATAGCGTTATCTTTGGTAATGATTTCCTGACTTGGGACATCCAGGACTTGTTCCATCATATTCATTTTATTGCCGACCCGGTCAAAAAACGGATTGATGAGATGGAAGCCGGGGCTTAGCACGCGGGTAAATTTACCAAAACGTTCAACAGTATATTGGTAGCCCTGACGGACTGTTTTTACTGCGCGAAAGACAATAACAACGCCGATTAGG
>JASFRS010000182.1:0-4886 GCA_050114795.1 Sphingomonadales bacterium | reverse complement strand
CCGCAACTTGAGCCAGATTCCAAAAGCCAGGTGACTTTGCGCTATGTGGACGGCAAGCCCGTCGGCGCAACCTCCATCGTTGTTTCAACACAGCATGGTGCGGGTGTCGATCAAGGTGAACTGCGTGAAATCGTTCGTGGCTATGTTGAGCAGGTCATGCCGGAAGGCTGGATGTGTCCAGAGGATGAGCTTTACGTTAATCCCACAGGGCGTTTTGAAATCGGTGGCCCTGATGGAGATGCTGGTCTGACAGGCCGTAAGATCATTGTGGATACCTATGGTGGTGCAGCACCTCATGGTGGCGGCGCTTTTTCCGGAAAAGACCCGACAAAAGTGGATCGTTCCGCTGCCTATGCTAGTCGTTATCTGGCGAAAAATGTTGTTGCGGCGGGCTTGGCTGACAAATGCACCATTCAGCTTTCCTATGCCATTGGTGTGTCCAAGCCCTTGTCCGTCTATGTAGACTTACATGGCAGCGGCCAGGTTGACCCGGCCAGGCTTGAAAAAGTCCTAGGTGAAGTCATGGACCTGTCACCGCGTGGCATTCGTGAACATCTTGCGTTGAATAAAGCGATTTATGCGCGCACGGCTGCTTATGGCCATTTTGGTCGTACACCGGATGCGGATGGCGGTTTCTCCTGGGAGAAGCTTGACCTGGTTGATGCATTGAAAGCTGCGTTTTAAGGGCGTAATTCCTAACCCATGAATATGGAGCAGCAAAGACGGCTTTATGGTCGGCGCAAGGGTCGCCCTTTGCGTCAGGGCCAACAGGCGTTGTTTGAAGAGCTCTATCCCCGTCTGGAAATTCAATTGGGTGATAACTTCGATCCGACTCAGGTCTTTGATGATAGACGGAATGTCTGGTTGGAGGTCGGCTTTGGCAAAGGTGAACATCTCTGTGCGCAGGCCAAAGCCAATCCAGAGGTGGGTATTATCGGTTGTGAGCCTTTCATTAATGGCATGGCAGCCGCGTTGCAGCAGATTCATGATGATGACATTCAAAATGTCCGGCTTTTGAATGATGATGCGCGCAAGCTCTTGGACGTCACAAAAAAGGCTTCGATTGACAGGGCTTTTGTCCTGCATCCTGATCCCTGGCCCAAGCGTCATCATGCAAAACGGCGTTTTTTCAATCCGGAAACACTTGATCGCTTGGCATATGTTTTAAAGGACGGTGCAGAACTGCGTCTGGCCACGGATGACAGGGGTTATTCAGCCTGGGCCTTGATGCAGATTGAAAAGCACCCAGATTTTGAATGGCGGGCCAAATCAATGGATGATTGGGTCAAACGACCTGAAGATTGGCCCATGACGCGTTATGGTGAAAAGGCTTTGCGCCAGGGTCGAAACATTGTCTTTTTCAGCTTTTATCGAAAGCCACGCTGTAAAGCTTGAATTTAGCCCCCATTTGGGTCTATAAGGCGTCAACTTCCATGACAGCTTTAATTTGGAGGGTATGCGGGATGAACTCGCAGACCAGAGCGGCACATGACTAAACGCTTTTTCTAAAGCTGGAGAGGAAAAAAGGAATAGATTGCATTGGATATCATTGCGCGCATTACCGATATCATCAAGCCTGTGGCAGAAGACCTGGGCTTTGAATTGGTGCGTATATCCTTTGGTGGTGGCGATCGTGCGAAATTGCAGATCATGGCGGAACGTCCCGACGGGTCCATGAATATCGAAGATTGTGAGACGCTAAGCCGGGATTTGTCTGCGGTATTGGACGTCGAGGACCCCATCAAAGGCGATTATGTTTTGGAGGTTTCCTCACCGGGTATTGACCGGCCATTGACGCGGCGCAAGGATTTCGATCGCTATAAAGGCTTTGATGCAAAAATCACGGCCAATCAGCAAATCAATGGCCAAAGACGGTTCTCCGGTTTGCTGCAAGGCATTGATGACAAGGATATTATCCATATCGAAACGGAGCAGGGTGCTGCTGAAATTCCCTTCGATATGGTTGATAAGGCGAAACTTATTTTGACGGATGCGCTGCTTGCCGCCCATGAGGCCAGCACCGCACAACAGGAGCAGTAAAGATGGTCACGGCAGTAAGCGCCAACCGGCTGGAACTGTTACAAGTGGTTGAGGCATTGGCCCGCGAAAAAGCGATTGATAAAGATATCGTTTTTGAGGCCCTTGAAGAGGCTGTGCAGCGCGCAGGCAAGGCTCGCTACGGTGCGGAACTTGAAATCCGCGCTTATATCGACCGTAAAACAGGTGAAATTCGCTTGTTCCGCGTCCAAGAAGTGGTTGAAGAGGTTGAAGAGCCAGCCGTTCAAATCACCTTGGAAGAGGCGCGTGAGAAAAAAGAAGATGCGCAGCTTGGTGAGTGGGTCAGTGATGAATTGCCACCTCTAGATTATGGCCGCATTTCTGCTCAGGCCGCGAAGCAGGTTATTACGCAAAAAGTGCGTGAGGCTGAACGTGACCGTCAATACGAAGAATTTAAAGACCGGGTCGGTGAAATTATCACCGGTGTGGTCAAGCGTGTTGAATATGGCCATGTGATTGTTGATTTGGGTCGTGCGGAAGCGGTGATTCGTCGGGATCAGGTTATCCCACGTGAGCATTTCCGCCAAAATGACCGGGTTCGTGCTTATATCATGGATGTGCGTCGTGAAAATCGCGGTCCACAAATCTTCCTATCGCGTACAGCGCCTGAATTCATGGCTAAGCTCTTTGCACAGGAAGTGCCGGAAATCTACGACGGTATTATTGAAATTAAAGCCGTTGCGCGTGATCCGGGCAGCCGTGCGAAATTTGCCGTGCTGACAAATGACGGTTCCATTGATCCGGTTGGTGCCTGCGTTGGTATGCGTGGCGCACGGGTTCAGGCTGTGGTGTCTGAACTTCAAGGCGAAAAAATCGACATCATCCAATGGTCAGACGATCCGGCTACTTTCATTGTGAACGCTCTAGCCCCTGCTGAAGTGGCCAAGGTTGTTCTGGATGAAGAAGAAGGCCGTATTGATGTGGTTGTCCCCGATGACCAACTGTCCTTGGCTATTGGTCGCCGCGGGCAGAATGTGCGGTTGGCTTCGCAATTGTCCGGCTGGACCATTGATATTCTGACCGAAGCGGAAGAATCCGAACGGCGTCAGGAAGAATTTAAAGCACGCACCCAATTGTTCGTTGATGAATTGGATGTCGATGAAACGCTGGCTCTGCTTCTGGTTGCCGAAGGTTTCACGGATTTGGAAGAAGTCGCTTTTGTTGAACTCAGCGAAGTTGCAAGCATTGAAGGCTTTGATGAAGAACTGGCGGAAGAACTGCAGGCCCGTGCGCGCGATGCAATCTCTGCGAAAGAAGAGAAAGCTGCAAATGAGCGCCGTGAACTCGGTGTCAGCGATGATCTGACGACGATTGAAGGTCTCAATGAACAAATGCTGGTTGCCCTTGGCAAGGCTGATGTGAAGACCTTGGATGATCTAGGTGATTTGGCAACGGATGAGCTTATCAGTTCTGAAGATGGTATATTAAAGGACTTCGGCCTGTCCGAAGAACAAGGCAATGCCATCATCATGGCTGCCCGCGCGCATTGGTTTGATGATGAGCCTGAAGTTGCCGCGGAAGAAGAAGTTGTTGAAGAGGCTCAGGATTGAGCGAAGAAAACACATCTTTGCGAACATGTGTTTTAACTAAGAAGCAAGGAACGCGCGAAACACTGCTGCGCTTGGTTCTTAGCCCCGAGGGGCAAATGTTCGCAGATATAGACGCCGTCTTACCGGGGCGCGGTCTTTGGGTTAAATTAGACCAGACCGTGCTGCGGGAAGGCGTAAAAAGCGGAAAGCTGCTGCAAGCAGCGGCAAGAGGCTTTGCAAGGTCACCGAAGGCGATTGAAATCAGTGATGATTTCGAAGCCCGGGTGGAAGACTTACTAAGACAGCGCTGTTTAAGCGCTGTCGGCTTGGAACGGCGCGCAGGGCGTGTTGTTTTAGGTCAGGAAAAAGTCCGCGCAGCGGCACAAAAAGGGCAGATTGCCTTGTTATGTGTGGCATCAGATGCGGGCGCAGATGGCTTGGCAAAAGTGCGAAGCTTGAGATTGCCTGACCATGTGCCGGTCTTGTCTCTGTTTAACAGAGATGATTTGGGCTTAGCACTGGGACGGGAAAATGTGGTACAGGCAGCCGTGACAGGTCACGGTTTGTCGGGCGGTTTGACGCGCTGGTTGAAGCGGTTGTGGATGTATTACGGCTTGAACGAGCAGCAAACAGGCTTAAGTGAAGACGCAAATGAGAAGGTAAGCGAGCGGAATGAGTGACGATAAGAAATTAACTTTGTCGGGTCGCAAAACCTTGGGCGTACGCACCACGGTTGAGACCGGAAAAGTGCGTCAAAGCTTTAGCCATGGTCGCTCCAAGCCAGTGCTGGTTGAACGCAAGCGCAAGCGTGTGTTGAAGCGTGGCGAAGAAGGTGAAGCGGTTGAGACACCTCAGGCTGAAGCGCCCAAGCCGGCGACGCCTGATGTGAAGATCGAGAAAAAGCCGAAAGCGCCGAAGAAGCCTGCGCCTAAAGCCAAAGACGATGGCTTGACGCAAAATGAGCGTGATGCACGGCAAGAAGCGGTGATGGAAGCTTTGAAAAAAGCTGAAGAAGACCGCCGGGTTGCTGCGGAAGAAGCGCGCAAGCGTGCGGAGGCTGAAAAGGCGGCGGAGGCTGAACGTGAGCGTGAAGCTCGTGAAGCCAAGCGTGTTGCTGAGGAAGAAGAAGCCCGCAAACGCGCTGAAGAAGAGGCTAAAGCTCAGAAGAAGTTGGAAGAGGAAGAGGCAAAACGCAAGAAGGATGCAGCGGCTAAGAAAACCGCAACGCCTGCGAAAAAGCCCGCCCCTGCAGCACCACGTGAGGACGCCGGTGATGAGCCAAAGCGTGCGCGTGAGCGT
>JASFRS010000181.1:0-4915 GCA_050114795.1 Sphingomonadales bacterium | reverse complement strand
TTATGTCAAAGGCGGGATTGTGACCTGGGAAACTCAGCAAACGGATTACCCACGCACACGCCCTGACCTACCAAATCACGAGCCCCGGGGATGTTCCCGGGGCGCCAGCTACAGCTGGTATATGTATTCAGGCAATCGGGTGAAATATCCGCTCGTCCGGAAACAACTGGTCAAGCAATGGCGCAATGCGCGCAAATTGTTGGCACCTGTTGCCGCCTGGCAAAGCATCGTTGAAGACCCGAAAAAGCGTGAAAGCTATACAAGCAAACGCGGCTTGGGCGGTTTCATTCGCGCTGAATGGGATGAAGTGACGGAAATCATCGCGGCTTCCAATGCCTATACAGCGAAAAAATACGGACCTGACCGGGTTATTGGCTTCTCACCAATTCCGGCCATGTCCATGGTCTCCTATGCGGCAGGTGCGCGGTACCTGTCGCTCCTAGGCGGGGTGTGCATGTCGTTTTACGACTGGTATTGCGACTTACCCCCCGCCTCCCCAATGACCTGGGGTGAGCAGACCGACGTGCCGGAAAGTGCGGATTGGTATAATTCAGGCTTTCTGATGCTTTGGGGTTCCAACGTGCCGCAAACGCGGACGCCAGATGCGCATTTCTATACAGAGGTACGCTATAAAGGCGCGAAGTCCGTTGTGGTTTCCCCCGATTATTCAGAAGCATCCAAATTCGCGGATATCTGGCTCAATCCCAAACAGGGCACTGACTCAGCACTTGCCATGGCTTTAGGTCATGTGGTGCTGCGTGAGTTTCATCTGGACCGTCAGGCTGAATATTTCGAGGATTATGCCCGTAAATATACAGACATGCCGAACCTGGTGCGTCTGGTTAAAAAAGACGGGCATCTGGTGCCAGAACGTCTGCTTCGCGCCTCAGACTTTGTTGATGGCTTGAGCGAAGACAATAATCCGGATTGGAAGACCGTCGCTGTTGATGAAAAGACCGGCCAAATCACTGTGCCTAATGGCTCCATCGGTTTCCGTTGGGGTGAGAAAGGCAAGTGGAACCTGGAAGAAAAAGACGGCAAAGGCGCTGACACCAAATTACGCCTGACCAACATCATGGATGAACATCATGATGATGTCGTGGATGTGGGCTTCCCTTATTTCGGTAATCGCGAACATGATTATTTCGAAGGGACAGACCATCCCAGCGTGCTTGTCAAAAAAGTCCCTGCCAAACGCGTGGCTTTGAAAGACGGTGAGGCCTTTGTGGCCACTGTCTATGACCTGTTCATGGCGAATTATGGTTTGGACCGGGGATTGGGTGGCGACCATGTCACCTCTGATTATACCAAGAACATTCCATATACGCCTGCATGGGCCGAGAAAATCACTGGTGTGCCGCAAGACCATATCATCACGGTTGCCCGCGAATTCGCGCTAAACGCTGAAAAGACCAAGGGTAAATCCATGGTCATTTTAGGTGCGGGTTTGAACCACTGGTACCATATGGACATGAATTACCGGGGGATTATCAATCTCCTCATCATGTGTGGCTGCATTGGCCAATCCGGCGGTGGCTGGTCGCATTATGTGGGTCAGGAAAAGCTCCGCCCGCAAACCGGCTGGCAGCCTTTGGCCTTCGGTCTCGATTGGGGTCGTCCGCCACGGCATCAAAACTCCACCAGCTTCTGGTACGCTCATACGGACCAATGGCGCTATGAGACTTTGGATGTGAATGAAATCCTGTCTCCCACCGCGCCTGAAGGCACATGGTCGGGCTCCATGATTGATTATAATGTCCGGGCCGAACGCATGGGCTGGCTGCCGTCTGCACCGCAGTTGGAAACCAATCCGCTTGAGCTGACAAAAGCCGCCAAAGCCGCTGGCAAAGATCCCAAAGACTATGTGCTGGACGGGCTGAAATCCGGCGAGATTAAAATGTCCTGCCATGACCCGGATAAACCGGTGAACTGGCCGCGCAACCTCTTTGTCTGGCGCTCAAACCTGTTGGGTTCCTCAGGCAAAGGCCATGAATATTTCCTCAAGCATTTGCTTGGCACCAATCACGGCGTCCAAGGCAAAGATTTGGGCGGAATGGGCCTGACAAAGCCTGAAGACGTTACCTGGCATGAGGAAGCACCGGAAGGTAAATTGGACTTACTCGTCACTTTGGATTTCCGCATGTCCACGACTTGCGTTTATTCAGACATCGTGCTGCCAACGGCCACCTGGTATGAGAAGAACGATCTCAATACCTCTGACATGCACCCCTTCATTCACCCGCTGACAGCAGCGGTGGACCCGGTATGGGGCGCAAAATCAGACTGGGAAATATATAAGGCCATCGCCAAGAAATTCTCAGAGGTTGCACCGGAAGTGCTTGGTGTTGAAGAAGATTTGGTCTTAACGCCCATTCTTCACGATACGCCAGGCGAGATTGCCCAGCCTTTGGACGTGAAAGACTGGACCAAAGGTGAAATTGAAGCCATTCCAGGCAAAACCATGCCGCAGATGACGGTTGTCGAGCGGGATTATCCTAATCTCTACAAACGCTTTACCTCGCTTGGCCCGCTTATGGACAAGCTGGGCAACGGCGGCAAAGGCATTGGCTGGAATACGGAGCATGAAGTTGAATTGCTGCGTGAGCTGAATGGCGAGGTCAAAGAGGAAGGCATTTCAAAAGGCCGTCCGAAAATTGAAAGCGACATTGACGCGACCGAAGTTATTCTCATGCTCGCCCCTGAAACCAATGGGGAAGTGGCGGTCAAAGCCTGGGACGCCTTGTCTCAAAACACAGGCCGCGACCACAAGCACTTAGCTCTGCCAAAAGAGGATGAGAAAATCCGTTTCCGGGATGTTGTGTCCCAACCGCGGAAAATCATTTCCTCCCCAACCTGGTCGGGCATTGAAAGTGAGAAAGTTTGCTATAACGCAGGCTATACCAATGTGCATGAGCTTATCCCCTGGCGGACTTTGACAGGGCGGCAACAGCTCTATCAAGACCATCTGTGGATGCGTGCCTTTGGTGAAGCTTTCTGTGTCTATCGCCCGCCGATTGACACCAAGACCGTGAAACCCATGTTGGAACAAGGCGATACGGGCAAGCATATCGTGCTCAATTTCATCACACCTCACCAAAAATGGGGCATTCACTCCACCTATACGGACAATTTGATGATGCTCACCCTGTCCCGCGGCGGGCCTATTGTCTGGTTGTCCGAAACGGACGCGAAACAAGCCGGCATCGTCGATAATGACTGGGTGGAAGTCTTCAACACTAATGGGGCGCTCGTTGCTCGTGCAGTGGTCTCCCAGCGGATGAAAGATGGCACCATCTTCATGTATCACGCGCAGGAGAAAATCGTGAATGTGCCTGGCTCCCAAATCACGGGCCAGCGGGGCGGCATTCATAACAGTGTGACCCGCGCTGTCTTGAAACCCACTCATATGATTGGCGGCTATGCCCAGCAATCCTATGGCTTCAACTATTACGGCACCGTTGGGTCCAATCGCGACGAATTCGTCATCGTTCGCAAGATGGAAAAGGTCGATTGGCTCGACAAGCCTGCCACGAATAAAATGGAGGCTGCAGAATGAAAATCCGCGCACAAATAGGCATGGTGCTGAACCTGGACAAATGCATCGGGTGCCACACCTGTTCCGTGACCTGTAAAAATGTTTGGACCAACAGAGAAGGCATGGAATATGCCTGGTTCAACAATGTGGAGACCAAGCCCGGCATTGGTTATCCCAAAGACTGGGAAAACCAGAAACGCTGGAACGGCGGTTGGGTCCGTGGCTCCAACGGGTCTTTGAAACCCAAAATGGGTGGCAAATGGCGGCTTTTGGCCAAAATCTTCGCCAATCCGGACATGCCGGAAATTGACGATTATTATGAGCCATTCACTTTCGATTATGAACATCTGCAAAATGCCCCGGAAATGGAGACCATGCCTACAGCACGGCCACGGTCGCTGATTTCAGGGGAGCGGATGGAAAAAATCGAATGGGGGCCCAACTGGGAGGAAATCTTAGGCGGTGAATTCTCAAAACGGTCCGAAGATTATAATTTTGAAGGCATTCAAAAGGACATTTATGGTCAGTTTGAAAACACCTTCATGATGTACCTCCCCCGGCTTTGTGAGCATTGCCTCAACCCAACTTGTGTCGCCGCCTGTCCGTCAGGCTCAATTTACAAGCGGGAAGAAGACGGCATTGTCTTGATTGACCAGGAAAAATGCCGTGGTTGGCGGATGTGTGTCTCCGGTTGCCCCTATAAGAAGATTTACTTCAACTGGAATACGGGCAAATCGGAAAAATGCATCTTCTGCTATCCACGGATTGAAGCCGGTCAGCCGACAGTCTGTTCTGAAACCTGTGTGGGTCGTATCCGTTATCTGGGCGTGATGCTTTATGATGCGGATAAAATCGAAGAGGCCGCTTCGACTAAGGATGAAAAAGACCTGTATGAAGCACAGTTAGACCTGTTCCTTGACCCCAATGACCCGGAAGTCATTGCCGAAGCCCGCAAACAGGGCGTTCCTGAAGCCTGGCTGACGGCGGCGAAGTCTTCTCCGGTTTATAAAATGGCGATGGAATGGAAAGTGGCTTTCCCACTTCATCCGGAATATCGGACGCTTCCAATGGTCTGGTATGTGCCACCGCTGTCGCCCATTCAATCAGCGGCAGAAGCCGGGCATATCGGCATTGATAATGAGATGCCAGATGTGCGGAATTTGCGCATCCCCATGCGTTATCTCGCCAACCTGCTGACCGCGGGGGATGAAGAACCGGTGGCGCAATGTCTGGAACGCATGCTCGCCATGCGGGGCTATATGCGCTCCAAAACCATTGATGGTGTGATTGATGAGCCTTTGGCCAACCGTGTGGGCCTGACACCTCAGCAAATTGAGGAAATGTATCACGTGATGGCCATCGCCAATTATGAAGACCGTT
>JASFRS010000180.1:0-4936 GCA_050114795.1 Sphingomonadales bacterium | reverse complement strand
TGGCGTTCTCCAAACACGCGCACGGCGATATAGCCAGCGAAAGATAGGCCCGATATCAAAACCACCATCCACCAAATAATATAGGGGTTTAAAGCTTCATAAGGTCCATATCCCTGGTTCGGCAGCAGGGGGAGGACAACAGCGGAAATAATCAAAAACCTAATTACTGCCTTCAGTTCGTCCTCATCCATATGTTTAAGAAAGCCATGAAGCGCGGGTTTTAGACTAAGCAGCAGCGCAGCGACAACAGCAGATGAGAATGCCAAGCGGGGATACCCCCACCCCGCAAGAGCGCCCAAAGCGGCAGCAAGTAATGCTGCAATCAAGGTCGTGATAGAAACGTCATCCTCATGGTGTTTGTCACGCAGAAAACCGACGCCTAGAAGCAAGGATACACCAATCAGCCCACCAGCAAGGATAATAGAGCCGCCCGAGCGCGACAGAATGGCAAGAACACCCCCAAGCAGCCCAATCAACGCAATTGTGCGAAAACCGGCGATGCGGCTACCCTCCGGAGCATCGCGACGGTGCCAACCGCGCTCCAACCCCAAAAGCAGGCCAATGGCAAGGGCCGTTGCAAGCCCTAAATAATCCTCTAATAAACCCATGGCGCGAGTATAACCTTTTTGGTCACACTCACGCCATGGCTTAAGTTAATTCTTTTAATAAAGCGGATTTAGCTTCCAGCCTGGATGCTTTTGATAAGCGCAATCACGTCTTCAGGCTTTGGCCGCACTTTATAGCCTTTTTCCATCAGCTTACCTTGGATCAAGCCATCTTTAGAGATGATGTAGATCGCAGGATGCGGAACGCCATGAGCATAATGGCCTTCTTTATATTCTTCATTACGAAGATGGAACGCATCAATAACTTTGGAACCCGGATCAGAGTACATCTCGATAGAAATGTCCTTTTTCTTATCGAATCTATTGAGATGCTTTAACTCATCATAGCTAATCGTGACCGGGTTATAGCCAAGCGCACGGATCTGGTCGGCATACTCATCCGCATTGATGGTTTGCTTTTTACAATATGGGCACCATTTCAATGAGCGAATGAAAAAGACTACAGCGCCATTTTCGGCCGTCAGGCTGGAAAAATCCCGGTTATTTCCTTCCTGATCAATTACAGAAAAACTGGCAGGCACTTTTTCACCAACGCCCAGCCCGGCATCAAATTTACTCATGTCCATCGCATGAGCAGCGCTAAATCCCAGCGCTAAAACAGTCATTAAGCTTGCGAGAATTCGCATGGTTGTTTCCCCTAACCATATTTACACAAAAATGAGCGAGCCACAGCAACCTTGCTAGGGCACCATCATTTCTATTTGATATAAAAGAAAGAAGCGCCTGCGTCACATCACAAGCACTTCATCTCATGTGAATTACACATTTCAACCGGCAGGTATCTGCTTTTTCTTAGAGCCTTTTTTAGGCTTCGAAGATTTGGGAGCAGACGGCACGATTTCAAAACTGGGCTTGCCACCCTTGATATGGATTGTAACTTCCCCACCGTTTTTCAAACGACCGAACAATAGTTCATCCGCCAGAGGTTTTTTGATTTTTTCTTGAATCAAACGGCCCAATGGACGCGCACCGAACAGCTTGTCATAGCCTTTTTCAGCAAGCCACAGTTTCGCTGGTTCTGTCAGGGAAATCATGACATTACGGTCTGCCAACTGGACTTCAAGCTGTAGAATGAATTTCTCAACGACCTTCTCGACAACCGGCATGGGCAGATAATCGAAGGCAATGACGGCATCCAGACGGTTGCGGAATTCAGGAGTAAACAAGCGCTTGATCGCCTCCTCATCTTCCCCTTCTTTGGTATCCCGACCAAAGCCAATGGCCGTTTTTGCCATTTCGGTCGCGCCCGCGTTCGTTGTCATGATCAAGATCACATTGCGAAAATCAATTTTCTTACCCTGATGGTCAGTCAATTGCCCGTTATCCATGATCTGAAGCAGAATATTGAACAGATCCGGATGGGCCTTTTCAATTTCATCCAGCAGCAGAACACAATGCGGAGATTGGTCGACGGCATCGGTCAAAAGACCGCCCTGGTCAAAACCGACATAGCCGGGTGGTGCACCGATTAGCCGTGAAACGCTATGGCGCTCCATATATTCAGACATATCAAAACGATGCAATTCCACGCCCAAGATACTGCTGAGCTGTCTTGCAACCTCCGTCTTACCAACACCGGTCGGGCCGGAGAATAAATAGCTGCCAATCGGCTTATCAGGCTCCCGCAGACCAGCGCGAGAGAGCTTGATAGCAGCCGCCAAAGCATCAATCGCCGCATCCTGACCAAAGACCACGCGTTTCAAATCCGTTTCCAGATTTTCCATCACTCGCATATCGTCTTTGGACACGGATTTCGGCGGAATGCGGGCGATCTTAGCCACGATAGCCTCCACATCCTTCACGCCGACGGTTTTACGTCGTCTGGACGGCGGAACAAGCATTTGGGCTGCACCAACCTCATCAATGACATCAATAGCCTTATCTGGCAATTTTCGATCATTGATATAGCGTGCTGATAGTTCCACTGCGGCCTTAATCGCATCATTGGTGTAACGAACCTTATGATGTTCCTCAAAATGGGGTTTCAAACCCTGTAAAATCTTAATGGTGTCAGGAACCGTGGGTTCAATCACATCAATCTTTTGGAAACGCCGCAGTAAAGCACGATCTTTTTCAAAATGGCTGCGATATTCCTTATATGTCGTTGACCCAATGCAACGGATCGTTCCACTAGCCAGTGCAGGCTTTAAAAGGTTGGAAGCATCCATGGCACCGCCGGATGTCGCACCAGCACCAATGACCGTATGAATTTCATCGATAAACAGGACGGCATGAGGTTTGCCCTCCAATTCCTTGACGATCGCCTTTAAACGCTCTTCAAAGTCACCACGATAGCGGGTTCCGGCCAGCAAAGTGCCCATATCCAGCGAGTAAATCACCGCATCTTCAAGAACCTGAGGCACATCGCCATTGTAAATCTTCAGGGCCAATCCTTCGGCAATTGCGGTCTTACCCACACCAGGGTCGCCCACATAAAGCGGGTTATTTTTGGACCGTCGGCATAAAATCTGGATCGTACGCTCGACCTCTGCCTCACGACCGATAAGAGGGTCAATCTTACCCTCTTTCGCTTTGTCATTCAGATTAACGCAGTAGGTGTTCAGCGCGGATTGGCCCCCTTTTCCTTCCGCCGCCTCAGCTTCCTCGCCAAAATCATCCTCTTCTTCAGCGCCATGAACAGAGCGTTCTTCAGAAGCACCCGGCGTCTTTGCAATACCATGTGAGATATAACTGACCGCATCCAGGCGTGTCATATCCTGTTGCTGCAGGAAGTAAACCGCATGGCTTTCCCGTTCTGAGAATAAGGCCACCAGCAAATTCGCACCGGTCACCTGCTCACGCCCTGAGGACTGCACATGAATAATAGCGCGCTGCACCACGCGTTGGAATGAACGTGTCGGCGTTGCATCCACCCCATCGGGAAGGATTAGGCTATCCAGTTCGTCATCCAAATAAATGACCAGCGCGCGACGCAACTCTTCCGTATCGACGGAACAAGCATTGAATACAGCAATCGCGTCACTGTCCTCTGTAAGGGCAAGCAGCAAATGCTCCAGCGTCACATATTCATGGTTACGGCTGTTGGCCTCTGCCAATGCTCTATGGAGTGTGGTTTCTAAATTCGGAGAAAATGATGGCACGCAACACTCCTATTCTTTTTCGAGGGTCAATTGCAGCGGATGCTGATGTTTGCGGGCGTAATCTGTCACCTGAGTGATTTTGGTTTCCGCCACGTCATAAGGAAAGACCCCACAAATACCGACACCCTTCTGATGGACCATCAACATGACATTCGTCGCCTGATCCACATTCATACGGAAAAATTGCTGCAGTACATGAACGACGAATTCCATCGGCGTATAATCGTCATTCAACATAAGGACTTTATACATAGACGGGCGCTTGGTTTTCGGGCGCGTCTTCGTCAGCGTCGATGAATCCGTATCGCCGCCCTCACCATTTCCATCCGATGGCTCCTTCGCCATACGAATGTTCAATCGCCAATCGTTATTTTGCCATTCCAAGCTCATTTCAACCAATCAAAGCCCTTATACTCACATTATTATGCACGCTTTCTCTTAAGATAATGCCACCAACATGCCACGCCAAGGCCAGGAAAGCGAAATAAATGGCTTGACGCCGTAAAACGCGACAGCTTGCCCCTTGGAAGCGGGGGCCAACCGGGTTAGAGGATAAGCCAAGACTAGATTTATGAGGATAATATGGCAAAACAATGCGAGACCATGGCCGAAGTCCGGGAGGAAATCGACCGAGTCGACCGCGCAATCGTCGAATTATTAGCGGAGCGCATTCAATATATCGAACAAGCCGCCCGCATAAAACCGGAACGCGGACAAGTACGCGACCAATGGCGGGTTGATGATGTGTTGTCAAAAACCAAAAAAAGCGCAGAAACATTCGGCGCGCCCCAAGAGCTTATCCACATGCTTTATGCAGACATGATTGAATGGTGCATCAATCATGAATTTAAGGAATTTGATCGGCTGGAGGAAGGGGGAGCTTGAGGGTTCTGAGTTGGAGCGCGGGGTTGGGTTTTATTTTTTAGCCTCAATCGCCGGCGCGGGCCTCCGCCCGCTTAGGCTTCCGCGATAACGCTAATCCTCCATGGCTTCGCCATTCCGGGCTATCGCGACGCGCGGTCGCGCTTACAGCTTTTCAGATGTGAAAAGCTGGGGGAGTGTTTACTACTCCGCTCTTCTGTTCAGACCTACCCCTCACCCCAACCCTCTCCCGCAAGGGGAGAGGGAGTCACATGGAATACTCCGCACGACCTCATAATTGAGGTCGTACTGGCCGACTGAGGCCCGCGAAACTTTTTTCGCGAGCCA
>JASFRS010000179.1:0-4969 GCA_050114795.1 Sphingomonadales bacterium | reverse complement strand
AACTCGCCAGGGACAAGAGTGCCCAGGCACGCGCGCGGCTGACCGATAACATAGCCGATCTGTTTTTATCATCTGAAGGCCAGCTTAGCGACCGCGAGCGGTCAATCATGACAGATATTCTGGTAAAACTGGTCTCTACGATTGAAACTGACATACGCCGTCGGCTTGCCGAAACACTTTCAGACTCTCGGGCGATTTTACCTGAAATACATCGATTGTTGGCAAATGATGAGATCGAGGTTGCTAGGCCTATTCTGGAACGTAGCCATTTGCTTCGCGATCCAGACCTTATTGACGTAGTGCGTATGCGAACGGATGAGCATCGCCTGGCCGTCGCTATTAGAGATAATCTAACGTCTAAAGTGACAGATGCGTTGGTTGAATGTGGCGGAGAGGATGTGCTTGAGGCTCTTATTCGTAATGGTGGAGCGGAACTTTCAAAACATGCCATGCAATATCTGGTTGCGGAAAGTCGCCGTTTGGACCGATATCAGGAACCGCTGCTTTCCCGAGACGATCTACCATCGGCATTTGCTTATAAAATGTATTGGTGGGTTTCAGCCGCGTTACGTCAGCACATCCTTAAAGACTTTGATGTTGATGAAATACTCTTTGATGATGCAATGATGGAGGCGACAAATCAGGCTATAGCTGCCCATGCAGGTGCGAATAGTGCCATTTTAAGAGCGCAGAAACTGGCTAAAACCATGGAGGATGAGGGCCAACTAACAATTGCGTTTCTAATTGCGACATTGCGGCAGCAAAGGATCAATTTATTTGTCGCCGGTTTGGCGCAAAGGGCACGGATTGATTTTAAGACGGCCTGGGAAATTGTGACAGATTGTGGCTTTGAAAGCTTTGTCATTTTGGCAAAGGCCATTGGAATTGATCGCGGAGAAACATCAAATATTATCATGCTCTTAGCGGAAGTCCAAAACCCTGCCGCCATTCGCCGGCCTGATATTCTGAAAGATACACTCAGACTTTTTGATGAAATTGATATGGATAAAGCGAGGCGTATATTGAAGATATGGCAAAGAGATATTCATTATCAAGAAGCAATAGATTCTATAAGTAAAAGTAAACAGTAAATTTCGCACATTCTTAAAGTGTATTTACAATTAAATGTGTCATTTAAGACTCATTGTTTATTTTTAAACAAGCGCCATCAACAAGTTCTTGATTTAATTAAAATTTGAATTGATGATATAAACGGTGTGAAAACCTAAGCCATTGGGGGGTATGGGTTATGGTAGCGTCTGCACCGCGACCGTCGGTGCCTGATATGATAGAACAGCTACAAAATGAGGGTCCTTCTGTTAAGAAAAGCGGGAAGGGGCTTCATCAGGGGCTTGTCGTCAGTCGGCTTCAGGAAGATGAAAATACTCAGAAGAAGCTGCGTGAACGGTTACGCATTCAGGATTTTTGCCGTGCAAATGGCGGGTGGTCTTGGACCATAGATGAACGCGGCTGCATCGTTGATATTTCCGGTCAATTCACGGCTGTCCTTGGCCTGCGTGAGGTTGAATATATGGGACAGCCGATTGAACAAATTGGCTTATTGTGCCCTGATGAAGAAAATGTATTGCCATTAGTGCGTGCGCGACAATCCAACTCGGCATTTCGTGATCAATTAATAGCGCTTAAGGATATAAATGATGTGGAGCATCGCTTTTACCTTAGCGGCGTGCCGATTTTAGGGGCTGCGGGTGAGGTTGTTGGTTATCGGGGAACAGCAGTTGCTGCAGAACATATTGTACGCGAGTTTAACCAGGATTCAGGCTTGGCTAATCAGGTCCAAAATGCGTTTCTATCGAATATTAGCCACGAACTTCGCACACCTTTGAATGCTATATTAGGATTTACTGAAACGATGCGTATGGAGATGTTTGGTAGCCTAAGTGAAAGGTACCGGCATTATTGCGATGATATCCTTCAGGCAGGCCAGCATCTTCTCTCACTTGTAGATGATATGTTGGACGCTTCAGAACTTCATAATAAAGCTGAGGTTGCCCTCAGTATCATGCCTATTACAGTTACTGAAATTGTAAAAGAAGCTATAGCTTTGATTGGAACGGAAGCCCTTGAACAGGGTGTCTCCTTGGATGAACATCCGATCGAGCCGGGCTTTAAGGTCAAAGGTGATCGCCGCAGAGTGAAACAGATATTGGTGAATTTATTAACCAATGCAGTCAAATACACCGGTGCGGGTGGTGATGCGGGTGTTGAGGTCAGCCGCGGAGGTGGGTTTGTCGCAATTACCGTGTGGGATACGGGACCTGGTATTGAGACTTCCGCGCAGACACGGGTATTCGAACGCTTCAAACGTGGTGGGGAAGATGGATATAAAGGCGCGCAAAAAGGCGTCGGTCTAGGACTGCATATCTCACGTGCTTTTGCCCGGCAGATGGGCGGTGATATCGTTTTGGATTCAGAGCTAGGCGTTGGCAGTCGCTTTACATTACTTTTGCCTGAAGCTTGTTAAGCGATAAATTGCTCCATCAAAATCCGTTCGGCCAAACTGTGCTCAGGGTCAAATAGCAGTGTAATTGAGATATTGCGATCTTGCTCAATTTCCACTTTTTTGATGTCGCGAACTTCACGCTGATCTGCAACGGCACTCACCGGTCGTTTTTCGCCATTTAAAATATCGAAACAGACTTTGGAATCTTCTGATAATAAGGCGCCACGCCAGCGGCGCGGGCGGAAAGCCGAAATCGGTGTCAACGCCATTATCTTTGAATCTAATGGTAGAATCGGTCCATGGGCAGAGAGGTTATATGCTGTGGAGCCAGCAGGCGTGGCAAGTAAAACACCATCACAAACAAGCTCTTCCAGGCGGGTCTTGCCATCAATTGTAATGCTGATTTTGGCGGCCTGCCGCGTTTCCCGCAATAGTGAAACTTCGTTATAAGCAAGACAACTAATTGTTCGCCCGTCAATTTTTGTCGCCTTCATCCGCAATGGGTGCAGTGTTAAAGCTTCTGCTTTTTCGATACGCTGCTCAAGCTCCTCAAGGCGATAGCCATTCATTAAAAAGCCAATTGTACCTCGGTTCATGCCGAAAATAGGCTTGCCTAAATCCTGTGCATCATGGAGCGTTTGGAGCATGAAGCCGTCACCACCCAGGGCAACAATCACATCAGCTTGTTTGGGGTCACAATTACTATAACGTTTGATTAATTGCTCTTTTGCTTTTTGAGCGTCTTCAGCAGCACTAGCGATAAAAGCGAGTGATTTCGTCATTTATCAGCCTCCTGTTACGCTCATATGCCGTCCCACGGATGGACCATGTTTGCGATCAATAACAAAATCATGACCCTTGGGCTTGTGTGCGATGGCTTCATCTATGGCTTTCTTTAAGGCAGCATCATCTGCACCCTCTCGCAAGACTTGCCTTAGGTCCGCACTGTCATCCTGACCAAGACACATATAAAGCGTCCCCGTGCAGGTAAGCCTGACACGGTTACAACCTTCACAGAAATTATGGGTCAGCGGCGTGATAAAGCCGAGCCGCCCGCCTGTTTCTTGAACGTCGACATAGCGCGCCGGGCCACCGGTCCGGTGAGTGCTATCGATCAATGTAAACTCTTGAGACAGGCGCTCTCTCACAAGTGACAGCGGTAAATAATGCTCTGTTCGGTCTTCGTCGATTTCCCCCATAGGCATGGTTTCAATCAAGGTAAAATCAAATCCTTGATCGCCGCACCAGCGAAGCATTTGCGGAATTTCATCCTCATTTATACCGCGCAAGGCGACACTATTGATCTTGATATTAATGCCCGCTTTTTGTGCAGCTTTAAGGCCCGTTAGAACCTGATCTAAATCGCCACGCCGGGTAATCTTCCGGAATTTATCTTTGTCGAGCGTATCGATAGAAACATTGATCCGTTTCATGCCTAAAGCGGCGAGATCATCTGCATATTTTGCCAATTGACTGCCATTGGTCGTAAGCGTCAATTCTTTCAGCACCCCACTTTCCAAATGGCGCGAAAGGTTTTTGAATAACAGCATGATATCTCGACGGACGAGCGGCTCGCCACCAGTGATGCGTAGTTTTTCTACACCTTTGTCAATGAATGCCGTGCACAGGCGGTCCAACTCTTCCAGAGACAGGAGATCGCGTTTGGGCAAAAAGGTCATGTCTTCCGCCATGCAATAAACGCATCGGAAATCGCAGCGATCAGTCACAGAAACGCGCAAATAGCTGACGTGCCGCCCAAAGGGGTCAATCATCTTTTGATCGGGATCTACCATTGTCACCTTGCTTCCGCTCTTTGCTGCTTGCGCCTTTGCGCTCTCTCTTAAGGGGTATATACTCTGCATTATGAAATTGCCAAGGCCAAGAGGAGAGGTGAAATGACTGCACAAGTTGAGACTATCAACAAAGATATCAAGTCTCAGGTGTCAAAGGAAGAATGGAACCTGCGCCTTGATCTGGCCGCGGCCTACCGCCTGATTGCTCATTTCGGCTGGGATGATCTTATTTTTACGCATTTGTCCGCACGGGTGCCAGGCTCTGATGAACATTTTCTCATCAATCCTTTTGGTATGGGTTTTGATGAAATTACAGCCTCAAATCTCGTTAAAATTGACGTGACCGGTCAAGCAGTAGTGCCTTCACCTTATCCAGTTAATCCAGCAGGCTTTACAATTCATAGCGCGATCCATACAGCAGGAAATGAAGCCCATTGCATCATGCATGTTCACACGGTTGCTGGTTGTGCTGTCTCCGCACAAAAGTCCGGACTGCGCAAACTGACTCAAATGGCTGTGCAGATGTACAGTGATGTTGCCTATCATGATTATGAAGGTGTGGCCGTTGTGGAAGAAGAGAAAGCCCGTCTTGTCACCGATATGGGCGATTGCGGCTGTTTGATCTTGCGCAACCATGGTTTGCTCACGGTTGGTCGGGATGTGGGTGAAGCGTTTTTACGCCTTTATATGCTTCAGCGTGCATGTGAAATGC
>JASFRS010000178.1:0-5010 GCA_050114795.1 Sphingomonadales bacterium | reverse complement strand
TTGAAGCCATTCATAATGTTACGCGTTATGACCCCTGGTTCCTTGAGCAAATAAAAGACCTTATTGACGAGGAAGAGCACGTCCGCAAAAACGGCCTCCCCTCCTCCGCCGATGATATGCGGCGTTTAAAGAAAAAGGGCTTTTCAGATGCACGACTAGCGACCCTTGCAGGCCTTAGTGAAGACCAAGTTGCGGAGCTGCGCGCTGAATTAGACATTCGCCCAGTTTTCAAGCGTATTGATACATGTGCAGCAGAATTTGAAGCGCGCACACCTTATATGTATTCCACCTATGATTATCCCGCCGATGGCCAGGTGGAGTGCGAAAGCGCACCGTCAGACCGAGAGAAAGTCGTTATCCTTGGCGGCGGCCCAAACCGCATCGGCCAGGGCATTGAATTCGATTATTGCTGCTGCCATGCCTGCTTCGCCCTAAGTGATGCAGGCTATGAAACGATCATGGTCAATTGCAATCCAGAGACGGTTTCAACGGATTATGACACTTCTGACCGACTGTATTTTGAGCCTTTAACCGGTGAGGATGTCTTGGAATTGCTCCGCGTTGAAATGAGCAAAGGGACGTTGAAAGGCGTTGTTGTGCAACTCGGTGGTCAAACGCCTTTGAAACTAGCTGGAATTTTGGAAGCTGCGGGCATTCCCATCCTGGGCACCTCACCTGATGCCATTGATTTGGCGGAGGACAGAGAGCGGTTCCAGCAGCTTATTGGGGGCCTTGGTTTACGGCAACCGCGCAATGGCATCGCTAAATCAGAAGAAGAAGCAAAACAGGTGGCCGAATATATTGGCTACCCCGTTCTTATCCGCCCGTCTTATGTGTTGGGCGGACGGGCTATGGAAATCATAGATAGTCCGTCAGAGCTTGAACGTTATATCGGTGAAGCCGTTAAAGTGTCCGGGCAGACTCCCGTTCTGGTTGATGCTTATCTTCGCGGTGCAGTAGAAGTTGACGTCGACGCCATATGCGATGGCGAAAATGTTCATATCGCTGGAATTCTTGAACATATTGAAGAAGCAGGCATCCACAGTGGTGACTCCGCCTGTGCTTTGCCACCACATAATCTGCCAAGCGCTGTAATTGAAGACATTACCCATCAGACTAAAGCTTTAGCCAAAGCGTTGAATGTCATCGGGCTGATGAACGTCCAATATGCGGTTAAGGACGATGACGTCTATCTTATTGAAGTCAATCCAAGAGCATCAAGAACAGTGCCCTTTGTTGCCAAAGCAGCCGGGACGCCCTTTGCAAAAATCGCCTCCCGCGTCATGGCCGGGGAGAGATTGGATAGCTTTGATTTACCAAAATCTCTTCCCCAGCATAGCGCTGTTAAAGAAGCAGTCTTTCCCTTCGTCCGCTTCCCCGGCGTGGATGTGATTTTGGGTCCCGAAATGCGCTCAACCGGCGAAGTCATGGGCCTGGACAGCGATTTCGAAAAGGCCTTTGCCAAAAGCCAAATCGCAGCAGGTGCCCATTTACCAATCGAAGGTCGAGTATTTATTTCTGTGAAAGACGCCGACAAACCAGCCATGGTCGCCCCAGCAAAATCCTTGATTGAAGCTGGGTTTGAAGTTGTGGCGACGGATGGAACTGCAGAATATCTGCAATCCAATGATGTTCAGGTCACACGGATAAACAAGGTCTTGCAAGGTCGACCCCATATCGTTGATGCGATGGAAAACGGCGAAATTGACCTCGTCTTCAATACCACAGAAGGTGGCCAGTCCATTCGTGACAGCTATTCAATCCGGCAAACAACTCTCATGCATAAAATTCCTTATTACACAACGGTTGCAGGGTCTTTGGCGGCAACGGAAGCCATTCGTGTTTTGCAAAAAAACGACATGGATGTGCGCCCCTTGCAAAGCTATGCTTTAGGGGAAGAGTAGAAATTCTTTTGCTTTTTCCTCTTGAATGGGGCGCAGACGCACCTTAACTTTGAAAGCGTTTGGTAAAAGCTCTCCTCATGAGCAGGTATCTCCCGGGTGCAGGTGCATCAAAGCTCTGCATCGGGTGGGAGCTTTTGTCGTTTTTAGATCGATAGGAAAGTAACGGCTATGGCCAACCATGATCGTATGCCCATGTTGATTGAAGGCTATCGCGCAATGGAAGCGGAGCTGAAGCAATTAAAAACACATGACCGGGTGGAAGTCGTGCAAGCGATTGAAGAAGCTCGCGCACATGGTGATTTGTCTGAAAATGCGGAATATCATGCAGCGAAAGAACGCCAGGGCATGATCGAAGCCCGCATTAATGAATTAGAAGACAAACTAAGTCGCGCAGAGGTCATTGACCCCAGCAGCTTGAGTGGCGAAAAGGTCATTTTCGGCGCAACGGTTACATTGATCGACGAAGATGATAAATCTTTGCGCTATCAAATTGTCGGCGCTGACGAAGCGGATGTGAAAGCCGGAAAGATTTCCTATACTTCCCCTATCGGGCGCGCACTCATTGGCCGCACTGTCGGTGATGAAGTCGAGGTTATGACCCCGGGCGGCGACCGCTATTATGAGATTGACAGCGTCGACTTCATCTAATTCTACAGAAAATTAAGCAAACGCGTCGTGTATAGCTCACGGCGCGTTTATTTATTTGACTGCGTTCTTCGGATTTTTTTCGTATAACGGGATGCTGCTGCTTCACAGATAAAACACCCCAAAGCCAGAACCGGCTTGAAGCAAAAGAAAGGTATGACATGAAAAAGACGATTAAATTCGGACTTTTAGGATTAGGCGGCGTCATCGCAATTGCTGCCAGTGCTTATGCCATGGGGCCTTCCGCTCCCGAATGGGAAAAAGCGCTTTATGTACCTGAAAATGATTACCGCACGGAGTGGGTTACCCTTGGCTCCTTCAGCGTATTAGCTGATAAACCTGAGGAAGGCGCAAAAGAACTACATGTCGTTTACACGGATGCAAAAAACGTCAAAGCCTACAAGGAAACGGGCATATTTCCAGATGGCGCAGTGATTGTGAAAGACGTTTTTGCAACCGCGACCGAAGACCTACCAACAGGACGTGCTAGCTATGGCTCTAAACTTGCCGGTCGCTTCGTCATGGTCAAGGATGGCACAAATAAATACGCTGACAAATCAGACCTTTATGGTGACGGCTGGGGCTGGGCCTTCTATGAGGGTGATGAGACAACCCACACTGTAACAACAGATTATACTGTTGACTGCATGGGTTGCCACATCCCAGCACAAAACACGGATTATTTGTTCGTTCAAGGCTATCCAGTCCTAAAATAAGACCTCAAATCAAGAAAAAAGCCCGGATAATGATCCGGGCTTTTTTTTAATTACCTCAATGCTGCGGGCAGCATTTCATGCATTAAATCTCGACAGGGACGCCTGGCACGCGTTTGGACGTTCTAATCGTTAGAGACGTCTTCACACTTGCCACATTAGGCGCAGGTGTCAGTTCACGCGTTAGAAATTCCTGAAACTCTGAAAGGTCGTGAGCAACAATTTTCAAAATAAAATCAATTTCACCGTTCAGCATATAGCATTCACGAACTTGATCCCATTTTTGTGTTAGTTTTTCAAAGGCACTTAAATCGCTTTCCGCCTGGCTGTGTAATCCAACCATTGCAAAAACCGTGATACCATAACCCATAAGTTCCGGATTTAAATCAGCATGATAGCCGTTAATATAGCCCGCCTCTTCCAAGGCACGCACACGACGCAAACAAGGCGGTGCTGTAATGCCCGCCTTGGTCGCCAAATCGACATTTGTAATACGACCGTCGTCTTGCAAAGTCGCAAGAATCCGCCGGTCAACTGCATCTAATTTCACTCGAGGCATGAGCGGAACCTCCGTTCATCAAAGCCAAAGGACTTAGTTACCACGCCGCTTTCGAATGGGAAAGATAATTTCTCACTTTCGTCATTTTATTTCCAAAAACGTGATGATTAACCATAGTTTCCGTTAACCATGACTCCTGAGAAACGCTCGTGTATATTTGAATGATGGGGGTTGGGCCAAGCGCAGAAAGCGTCTCGGTTCTCCAATGTTTTTGGGCGGGACGCTGGTGTAATCATGGCGCTATATGATGACACATTGCGAAATTTGATGAGATTGTTGGAGGAGGATTCTCCGGCAAATCGAAGCATGTTGTTCCGCCATCTCTGCGATCTCATTGTCCAGAACAGGCCTATATCACGGGACGGTCAACGTGCAGCTCTCATTTCATTGATTGAACGCATGCAAATGTCAGTAGAGCCTTTAGCACGTATGGAAATTGCTGAGCAATTATGCTCCGTCTCAAACCCGCCCTTTGAGCTTGCGCGCATTTTTGCCCGTGACGATATAACCATAGCACGATGGATTTTAGACCGTGCAAAGTTACCTGACAAAGGCTGGCTGGCTCTCATTCCTGAACTGGATGAAACGGGCCTAACGCGGTTGGCGAAACGGGAAGGCCTTAGCCCCGCTGTTCGTGAAGCAGTGCTGGACGCCTTAGAACCCGCCAACGGACAATTAGACCCCGGATCTCTGACACGTTCTGAACAGCAGATTGAAGCCCTATTGGGGCGCTTGGGCAAAGGCTCGAAACAAAAACGCCCCCTGGGATTAAAGACAATAAAACCCATCCAAGCCGAAAAAGTTACAAACCAAAAAACGGATCATGCAGCGGAGTTGTTCCTGGCCGTACCAGATGGGCAAACCGTTACCGCTAGCGAAACCATTGAAGACAGCAGCGACGACCCTCGGCTCTTTGGCATGGATGCTTTATGGGAAAGTGATCGCTTTAACATCTTCACATTTGTGTCCTCCGCTGTGCCTAATATTCTGGGCGTCAAAGCAGAACAAGTCGCAGGACAGGCTTTTGATTTATTGCTAGATCTGCCAGCCGATATTATTTCTAGACTTCGTGACCAACGACCATTTGATGGTGTTGCACCTTTAGCATCGGAAAAATCCAGCTATTGGGCGATTAGCGCCATTCCGATGTTCGACAACAATATCGGTGTGTTTCAAGGCTTTCGCGGCA